>NZ_CP016268.1:1121489-1447978 GCF_001677435.1 Woeseia oceani | reverse complement strand
ATTTCGGTGTAATGACCAAACGAATCGGGTCTTCGTGATCTGACTCGTCACGCAGATCTTCAACCAATGGCAGTTTCTTGTTGCGCATTTGTGCGGCAATCTGTTCCAGCACCTTCGAGCCGGCGATCTGGTAGGGC
This sequence comes from Woeseia oceani, assembly GCF_001677435.1. Classification (GTDB taxonomy): domain Bacteria; phylum Pseudomonadota; class Gammaproteobacteria; order Steroidobacterales; family Woeseiaceae; genus Woeseia; species Woeseia oceani. Next base: position 1,447,841 of record NZ_CP016268.1, on the reverse strand, counting down.
AATGCTGTAATGACGATGTCGCCATCTTCAACTTTGTAGGTAGCCCGCAAGCGCAAAGTACCGTTGCCAGTTTCGTAGATGGCGCGAATATCATCGTGTGGAGAAACCAGTTCGCCGCCTGTCGGGAAATCCGGGCCCTTGATGTGTTTCATCAAGTCTGCAACCGTCGCTTTGGGCTTATCGATCAGGTGCACGCAGGCGCTGACCACCTCGCGAAGATTGTGCGGCGGAACATCCGTCGACAACCCAACAGCGATACCGGTAGTGCCGTTAAGTAACAGATTGGGCAAACGAGCCGGCAAAACGACGGGTTCATCCATCGTGCCGTCGAAATTCGGAACCCAGTCGACTGTGCCGTGCGCAAGCTCAGCCAACAAACTCTTGGCGTAGGGCTTCAAACGCGATTCGGTATAACGCATTGCGGCGAATGACTTGGGGTCATCCGTCGAACCCCAGTTACCCTGACCATCGATAATGGAATAGCGGTACGAAAACTCCTGCGCCATGAGCACCATCGCTTCGTAGCAGGCGGAGTCACCGTGCGGATGGAACTTGCCAATCACGTCGCCGACGGTACGTGCCGATTTTTTCGGCTTCGAGCCAGCGGACAAACCGAGTTCGCTCATTGCGTATATGATGCGCCGCTGCACCGGCTTCAGTCCGTCGCCAATTTGTGGCAGCGCGCGATCCAGGATGACGTACATCGAATAATTGAGGTACGCCTTTTCGGTGTAGTCCTTCAGCGCCTGCTTTTCGACACCTTCAAGATTAAGTTGATTCTGCATGCCGGTATTCCTCAGACCTCCGCCAGGTTGCCTTTTGTCTCAAGCCAGGTACGGCGATCTGCCGAACGCTTCTTGGCCAGCAGCATATCCATTAGCTGGTCTGTACTTTCTTTTTCGTCGATAGTCAGCTGCACCAGTCTGCGCGTATCGCGGTGCATGGTTGTTTCCCGCAGTTGGCCCGGACTCATCTCGCCCAGACCTTTGAAGCGCGTAACGCTAAGTTTGCCACGGCGACCTTCAGCTTCGATCCGGTCGAGGATGCCCTGACGTTCCGGCTCGTCCAGTGCATAGAAAACATCTTTGCCGATATCGATGCGGTACAACGGCGGCATGGCGACATACACATGCCCCGCGGTAACCAGCTTGGGAAAGTGCCGCAGAAACAACGCGCACAATAAGGTTGCAATGTGCAAACCGTCGGAGTCAGCATCGGCCAGAATGCACACTTTGTGATAACGCAAGCCAGAAATATCCGGCGTGGCCGGATCTACGCCCAACGCAACGCTGATGTCGTGTACTTCCTGCGAACCCAGTATTTCGGCGGCATCGACTTCCCAGGTATTCAGAATCTTGCCGCGCAGCGGCATGATTGCCTGAGTATTCCGGTCACGCGCCTGTTTGGCTGAACCGCCGGCAGAGTCGCCCTCTACCAGGAACAATTCGCAGAGCTCCGGCTCCTGCGATGTGCAGTCGGCCAGTTTGCCAGGCAGCGCGGGCCCTGAAACGATCTTCTTGCGCACAACTTTTTTCGCGGCTTTCAGACGCTTTTGGGCTTTGCTGATCGCCTGTTGCGCAATCAGGTCGCCACTCTCCGGGTGCTGATTCAGCCACAACGAAAAGCTGTCTTTGACGATACCCGTGACGAACGCCGCGGATTCGCGCGACGACAGGCGTTCTTTGGTCTGCCCCGAAAACTGCGGATCCTCCAGCTTGGTACTGAGTACGAAAGACAGACCGTCCCACACGTCTTCCGGAGCCAAACTGACGCCGCGCGGCAACAAACCACGAAACTCGCAAAAAGCCCGCAATGCGTTGGTCAATCCGGTCCGGAGTCCGGCGACATGAGTGCCGCCCTGCGCTGTCGGAATCAGATTTACGTAACTTTCCGCTACCGGCTGACCCTCTCCCGTCAACCAGACCAGCGCCCAGTCCACCGCCTCGTGTTTACCGGTCATGCTGCCGGCAAAAGGCTCCGACGGCAGAAACTCGCTGCTGTCTATCGCTTCCAGCAAGTATTCTTCCAGACCGCCGGAGTAGCACCACTCCAGCTTTTCTTCCGGCTTTTCGATGGTCAGGCGGACCGTCAGCCCCGGACAAAGTACCGCCTTCGCCTTCAGCGCATGCTTGAGCTTGCTGACGGAGATCTTGGGGGAATCGAAGTACTTCGGATCCGGCCAGAATCGCAGCGTTGTCCCCGTGTTCGCCTTGCCAACGGTACCTACAACTTCCAGTTTGCCGCGCTTTTTGCCATCGGCGAAACTGAGGTTGTATTCCTTGCCGCCACGTCGAATCCAGACTTCGAGGTTCTTGGACAATGCATTGACAACGGAAACGCCGACGCCATGCAGTCCGCCAGAATACTGGTAGTTGTCCTTGTTGAACTTACCGCCGGCATGCAGCCGGGTAAGAATCAGTTCGACCCCCGGTATTTTCTCTTTGGGGTGAATATCAACTGGCATGCCGCGGCCATCGTCGCTGACTTCGAGCGAGCCGTCCTCGTGGAGGGTCACCTCAATTTTCTTGCAATGACCTGCCAGCGCCTCGTCAACGCTGTTGTCGATAACTTCATGGGCCAGATGATTGGGCCGCGAAGTATCGGTGTACATACCGGGCCGCCGGCGTACCGGTTCAAGGCCGCTAAGGACCTCGATGTCCGCCGCATCGTATCGTTTACTCATTAGATCTGGAACGCCGCAAGGAAAAATCCGGGGACAGTTTACTGATTTATGGAAGGCTTGTCTGAGTGATTTACGGCCGAGGAATCAACCTCAAGAACCACCCTCTGGCTGGAAGTTCGTACGCAGCGAAATTCTTCCCGGGCACTCGTTCACTCAAGCGAGGTCATTGAGCAATGACTGCCGAACGTTGGCGGGCACTGGCCGCACCTCCACCTGGTAATTCTCATGATCGATCCCGGCAGCCAGTTCGCCACCGGCTTTCAGGCCAGCGACATCGGCAGCTGACAACTCGAAACGCATGAAATGCACTGCCGAGGTTTTCTCGTCCGTTGAACGCGGCAAGTCTTCGTTGGCGATCGGTCGAATCAAATCCCCCGTTCCGATCTGCATCCAGACCCGATTTTCGATGCCGATCAATTGTTTCAACATTGCCCGACGCTCATCCACATCGGGGAACTCAATCATAAAGGTCGCTTTCCAGTTGCTGCCATCCGGTATCAAAGGATTGTAGGCATCCAGTTCCTCATTGATACCCGCCGCCTCAAATATGCGCTCGATCCGCAGCATCTCCTGAATCTGATACTGCACGGTGATGCGGTCTTCGAAATACAAAGTCGCATTAGTGCCAAGCTCCAGGCGACGGTTGCGCTTGTGAGCGAGTACTTCGTTGCGAAATTGCGGACGAACTTCAGCATATTTTTCAAGGCTGTACAGTTGATCTTTGCTTAGCTTTTGCATGAATCAGATTCCGTAAGCCTGGCGCAGTAAAGCGAGTGGATGCTCTGCACTGTTGTCATCCAGACTCTGTGCAATTTGGTCGGCCGCCATCGGACAGTCACTGGCAAAGTGCTGCGGCGCCGCCTTCTTGACCTTATTGACCACTGGCCGGGCAATTTTCTTGGAGATTTCGTGAAACTCTTTTTTTACAGCGTAGGTACCGTCGTGGCCGGAACAACGCTCAATGGCCTGCACTTCTGTATCAGGTGCCATCGCCAGTACATCGCGGGTCTTCAGACCAATATTCTGCACCCGCAAATGGCAAGCGACCTGGTAGGCAATCGTTCCCAGTGAATTCTTGAAGTCGGTTTTCAACTGGCCGTGCTTGTGCCGCAGCATCAAGTACTCAAAAGGATCGTACATCGCATTGCGAACTTTGCTGACGGAATCGTCTTCCGGGTACATAAGTGGCAGCTCCTGTTTGAACATGAGCGTGCACGACGGAATGGGTGTGACGATATCCCAGCCGCGTTCGACCCAATCGGCCAATACCGGGATGTTCTTCTCTTTCGCCTTCGCGACTGCCTGTAAGTCACCCAACTCCAGTTTGGGCATGCCACAACAAACTTCCTGCTCGGCCAGCGCGACGGCTATGCCGTTGTGTTCGAACACGGCAACCAGGTCTTCGGCAAGAGCCGGCATATTGCGGTTGCCGTAACAGGTTGTGAACAGGACCACCTTGCCAGTGGTTTCCCCTGCGGCAATGGCGGAATCACCTTTCACTTCGAGATGCGATTTCAGACGTTTGCGGGCCGTGCGCGAATGGTAAGCGGGCAATGGCGCGGCATGATGCACACCGAGCGTTTTCTCCAGCAATTTGCGCGCGGTCTTGTTACGTGCGCTGGCGTTTACCGTCTGCACAACGACAGGAATACCGGCAAATCGCCCTACCTTGTCAGTGGAACTGAGTATGCGGTCGCGCTTGCTTGCACCCTGCTCACGAAAACGGCTGGCTTTGGCACGCAACATCAGGTGCGGAAAATCGACGTTCCATTCGTGCGGCGGCACGTACGGACATTTGCTCATGTAACACATGTCGCAGAGATAGCAGTTATCCACGACGTCCCAATAGACTTCCTTCGGGACGCCATCCACCTCCATGCTGTCCGAGGCGTCGATAGCATCAAACAGAGTTGGGAAAGCGTTACACAGATTGAAACAGCGCCGGCAACCGTGGCAGATGTCGAAAACCCGTTCGAGCTCTGTATCCAGCGCCTGCTGGTCGTAGAACTCGTCCGTTTGCCAGGCCAGCGGATGCCGCGTCGGGGCTTCGAGACTGCCCTCGCGCCTGTCGCCGTTGTTACTCATAGGGAAATTCCAGAACGGGCGGCCGCAGAAACCGGACTGCCCGGCAACACCGGGCAGTCACGGCCAGTACATCAATCGTCCAATGCGTCCAGTGCCTTCTGGAAGCGATTGGCGTGCGAACGCTCGGCTTTGGACAGTGTCTCGAACCAGTCGGCGATTTCGTCGAAATCTTCTTCGCGAGCGGCTTTCGCCATACCCGGGTACATGTCCGTGTACTCGTGCGTTTCGCCGGCAATGGCTGATTTGAGGTTGTCGGCCGTTGCACCGATCGGCAGACCCGTAGCGGGGTCACCTACTTCCTCAAGGTATTCCAGATGACCGTGCGCATGCCCGGTTTCACCCTCTGCCGTTGAGCGGAATACGGCCGCGACATCGTTGTAACCTTCGACATCCGCTTTTGCTGCAAAGTACAGATAACGGCGGTTAGCCTGTGATTCGCCGGCAAACGCTTCTTTCAGGTTGCCCTCGGTTTTGCTGCCTTTCAAAGACATGATTGTTCCTCTCCAACGTACTCGTACCAAAACAATTTAGACTAAGTCTAATCGGAGACTCACTTTATGCGCGGGCACGGATGTTGTCAACGCAGCCCAAAGGTCTCGTTGACGGTGCTCACTTGCAAGGGTAGCGTACAGCCGAATCCGCACAACGCCTGACAGGAATTCCATGAGCGCCAAGAAAGAAATCGACCTTGAAAAATCGCTGGAACAGCTCGAAACGCTGGTAAAAGAGCTGGAAAGCGGCGACCTGCCGCTCGAGAAAGCCATGCAGAAATTCGAGCAGGGAGTGAAATTGACACGCAACTGTCAATCAGCGCTGAAAGACGCCGAACAGCGGGTCGAAATATTGCTGAAAAGCGCTGGTGGCGAGTCGGTTCTGCAGGAATTCGACAGCGACGATTAGTCGCACCAGAGACTCAGGAGGTTTCGGCGTTTCCATCACCCTGCAAACGGGTGATCAGGGAGCGTAGGAATACCTTGTTGAAGCGTAGCTGGCAGGATGCCGATACCTGCTCCATCAGGGTCGAACTGACCCGCAATATTGTCACTGCGCCTGTGGCTCGAATGGAAGCTGTTCGCTTGGCACCGCGCACGTAGCTGGTTTCGCCGAAACAATCGCCTGCCTCCAGTACCCCAAGTTTCTTGTGGTTGGCTTCGACTGACGCCTGCCCGGCAACAATGATATAGAAACGATCGTCCATCTCGCCTTCGCGTACGATGTCTTCTTCGTCCTTGTACTCATGCCAGTCACTGGCACGCAGCACTTCCCAGATTTCAGCGTGAGAAAACTCGTGGAAGAATGTCAAAGCACGCAGTAGATCAAAATGTTCCTGATTGTCGAGGCTGTCGTACTTGGCTCGCAGGTCCTGATAAACGCGCGTCAGATCCGCGGCGAGCGCATTGCCACTCGCGCAACGTTTGGCTGCCTCTTTGTGCATGGTCATCGCGACGACATTTTCCAGCTCTTCAGGCAGATCCGGGCGATAGGTATGTATCGGCGGCGGCGTCGCGTAAACGATCTGGTGCAGTAACTTCGACAGGTTGTCTGCCCGGAACGGGCGGAACCCGGTCAACAGCTCGTACAAGACCGCGCCGAGAGAGTAAATGTCCGAACGGGATGTCAGCTCTTCAGACTGCACTTGTTCGGGCGACATGTAGCTGGGTGAACCGGCGATGCCTTCAATGCGCGACACTTCCGAGTCGTTGCAGATCGCAATGCCGAAATCGATGATGCGAACGTCGTTGTCGATCGTCAGCATAATGTTACTTGGCTTGATGTCACGATGAATAACGCCGCGGCCGTGCGCGTAGTGCAGTGCTTTGGCGCACTTGTAGACTATCTCTACCACATCGTCGACACGCAGCAAGTTATCGGGACGGCAATAGGCGGAGAGCGTGCGTGCCCCCTGAATGTGTTCTGTGACTACGTAGTATTTGCCGTCTTCTTCGCCGGCATCGTAGATTGGCAGGATGTTCGGGTGCTGCAACATGCCAACCATGTGCGCTTCGTTAAAGAACATCTTGCGGGAAACGCGCGCGCGATCGGCGTCAGCATCTTCCTCGATGTTGTATACCTTGATCGCAACATCGCGGCGGTAGTAAGGGTCATGCGAGAGATAGACGACCCCGGTGCTACCCTGCCCCACCTTGTTGATGATGACGTACTTGCCAATCTTCGCCGGCACATTGCTGGGGCGCTTTAGCGGGGTGACTTTGCCAGTCATAGAGTTCCGTCTTTTTCATGACATAAGCCAACCACTGAATACGAGCACGAGTGCGGCATACAGGGCAGCTGCGAGGTCATCAAGCATAATTCCGAGCCCCCCGTGCAGTCTGTGATCCAGGTCCCGAATCGGCCAGGGCTTCCAGATGTCGAACAAGCGAAACAGGCCAAAAGCGGCCAACCACCAAGTGATTTGGGCGGGAACGACCAGCAGCGTCAAATAAATACCGGCAATCTCATCCCAGACGATACCGGGATGGTCGTGCACGCCAATTCGTCGCGCCGATTCGCCGCATATCCAGATACCGACCAGTGCTATCAGGACGCCGACCGCAAGGCGCAGGGTCATGGGCAATGGCAAAAAGGCCCATGCCACCAGTATCCCGGCCACAGAGCCTGCCGTGCCGGGCGCTTTCGGTGCCAGACCCGAACCGAAACCGAAGGCCAGAAAGTGCACAGGGTCGGTCATGACGGTGCGGGCAAGCGATGGTTGGTCAGTCATGTTGGGCGGTGTCCTGACTGGAGAAATGCCGGTAGCCGGCACTGGAATATTCAACGACACGACCACCGTCAGTCAGGCGCAGGCCCGCAACATTGTCCGCCGAACCGATGCGGGTAACGGCAACGCCGAGCCCGGCGGCAACCTGGCGAAACTCCGCATCCTTTGCCACAGGCACTGTAAGGCACAGTTCGTAATCGTCGCCGCCTTCCAGCGCGAAGCGCCTGGCCGACTCTTCACCGGCGAAGTCGACCAATGCCGCCGATACCGGCAACAGACTTCGTTCAATCGTTGCGCCGACGCCGGATGCGACGACAATGCGTTGCAGGTCCGCAAACAATCCGTCCGAAATATCAATGCCGGCGCTGGCGATCCCGTTGACGGCCTGCCCAAGCTGCACTCGGGCGCTGGGCCGACGAAACCGTGCCGTCAGCTCATTTTCCGCTGCGGCCTGCTGTATCAACGACAAACCGGCGGCCGCATCGCCCAGTGTTCCGCTGACATAAATGCCATCCCCGGGTTGACAGCCGCTGCGCAGCAGGCCGGTGTTGGCAGGCAGCAAACCAAGCAACTGGACGCTGACCACTATTTGGCTGCCGCGGGTCGTGTCACCACCCACGAGGGCGACACCGTGTTCATCCGCCGCAACAAACAAGCCATTTGCGAACGCTTCCAGCCACGCCGGTTCCGATGCAGGCAACGTCAGCGCCAGCGTCATCCAGGCGGGTTTCGCCCCCATCGCTGCCAGGTCGGACAGGTTAACCGCGACCGACCGGTAACCTATGTCAGCAGGATCAAGACCGGAGGGAAAATGTACGCCGGCAACACTGGTGTCAACAACGGCTACCAGTTGCTGGCCTGACGGCACGTCGAGCAGCGCGCCATCGTCCCCGATACCGAGCACGACACCCGCACCCGTCTCGCGACAAAAGTAACGGTCTATCAGCTCGAACTCATCGATCGCCATGACGGCCACCACTTTTGGATTCAGGGTTTGCGAGCTTCGGCTGCGCGCAGATCCGGTGCTGCCCGATCGAGCAATGCATTGATGAACTTGTGGCCATCAACCGCGCCAAAACGCTTGCTGAGATTAACCGATTCGTTGATAACCACCCGATACGGAATATCAATTCGCGATGTCAGCTCGAACATACCCAACAACAGTATCGCGCGCTCGACAGGATCCAGCTGCACAACCGGGCGGTCGGAATACGCTGAAATTGTTTCTTCGAATGCTGCCTGCTGCTCGCAAACGGTCAACACTGCTTCGTCGAAGAACTCGGCCTCAACGCGCGCAAACTCGGGCCGCTCATGAAACTGACGCAATAACTCATTGCGGTCATGTCCGCTGATTTGCATTTGGTACAGGGCCTGCACAACCAGCTCGCGCGCTCGTCCCCGGCGACCTGGCGCCTTGCTCATGTTGCTATATCCATTAGAGTGTTGTTGCCACGCAAATCAGGACAGCTTGCGCAATAAACTGACCATCTCGATTACCGCCAGCGTTGCCTCTTCGCCCTTGTTGCCAGCCTTGGTGCCGGCCCGCTCGATAGCTTGCTCGATACTGTCCACCGTTAACACACCGAAACCAATCGGCATGGAATGGTTTTGACCTGCCCGTGCAATGCCGCTAATGCATTCACCAGAGACATAGTCAAAGTGCGGCGTGCCGCCACGTATAACAGCACCTAACGCAATAATTGCATCACAACGCCGCGCTTTGGCCACCGTCTCGACAGCCAGCGGCATTTCAAACGCGCCGGGCACACGCACGATGTCGATATCCGAATCCACCGCGCCGTGCCGTCGCAAACACGACAATGCACCTTTAATCAGAGATTCGACGATGAAGTCGTTAAAGCGTGCCGCAACGATCGTAAAGCGCATATCGCGCGCTAACAAATCGCCTTCGGTTGATTTTATCTTGTCCATAATTGTTGTTCCGGGGCCGCGCAAGTTGACCTGAAATTGTGCGCCGGGCTGCCAAATTCCTTCTATTTTTCTACGTATTCCGTGATCTCGAGATCAAACCCTGAGATCGCCTGCATTTGTTTCGGCGCTGACAGAACGCGCATGCTGTTGACGCCCAGATCGCGCAGTATCTGCGCACCAACACCGTAAGTTCGCAGCACTGCCTCTCCGCTGCGCTTGCTGCGCAACTCGTCATCGGGTTTGGCCAACTCACTGACCGCTTCCATCAATTCACGAGACGACTCCTGCTCGCGCAATACGATGACCACGCCAGCCGGTTCCCGGGATATGCGTTCGATAGCATCGTTGACCGGCCAGCCGAGACGTGAATTGACCACGCCCAGCACATCCCCCAACGTATCCTGTATCTGCACGCGAACGAGCGGATCACTGGTCTGACTGAGGTCGCCCTTCACCAATGCCAGGTGCACAGTGCGGTTAACTCGGTCATCGTAGCAGTACAATTTGAACTCGCCGTGCGCCGTCGTCACGTTTTGCTCGGCAATCCGGTCAATGAACTGTTCTTTCTCAAGCCGGTAGCGGATAAGGTCGGCAATCGTACCGATTTTCACGTTGTGCAGACGGGCGAACTTTTCGAGGTCCGGGCGTCGCGCCATGCTGCCGTCCTCATTCAGAATCTCCACGATCGTGGCGGCTGGCTCCAGCCCGGCAAGGCGGGCCAGATCACAGCCCGCTTCAGTGTGCCCCGCACGGGTCAATACGCCGCCTGGCTGTGCCATCACCGGAAAAATATGCCCGGGTTGACGCAGGTCTTCCGCTTTGGCTCCGGCCGCCACCGCCGCGCGCACGGTGCGCGCACGATCGTGCGCCGAGATGCCAGTGGTTATGCCTTCTGCCGCTTCGATCGAAATCGTGAAATTGGTCGCATGATGCAAGTCAGTGTCGTCAACCATCAACGGCAAACGCAGTTGCTTGCAACGCTCCCGGGTTAACGTGAGGCAAATGAGTCCACGGCCATAACGCGCCATGTAGTTAATGTCCTCCGGCCGCACTTTCTCAGCAGCCATCAGCAGATCGCCTTCGTTCTCGCGGTTCTCATCGTCCACCATGATGACCATTTTGCCGTCGCGAATATCAGCAACAATCTCTTCGATCGGTGAAAACGATATACCGGCGGCAGCCGGATGCGGAGTTGTATTGTCAGCCATAGCCATGTGCCTTCAAGAAATCTTCGGAAATTTTGCCATCGGAGCCCAGCAGGCGCTCGAGGTAACGCGCCATCATGTCGACTTCGATGTTGACCGGGGTACCAACGCGGTAATCGCCGATAATGGTCTCATCTATGGTATGCGGAATGATAGTTACCGCGAACAATTCGCCGCTGACCGCATTGACAGTCAGGCTGACGCCATCGACGGCTACCGAACCTTTTTGCGCGATGTAGCGGCCAAGTTCCGTGGGCACCGCGACCTCGAAGCGCACTGCACGCGCGTCGTTGCTGCGCGAATGAATCTTCCCGATACCGTCGACGTGACCACTGACCATGTGGCCGCCGAGGCGCTCTCCCAGCGCCAGCGCAGGTTCCAGGTTCACCCGGCTACCGCGCCGCAAGGCCGACAACGTGGTTACCTTCAGCGTTTCGTTCGATACGTCGGCCGAAAATCCATCCGCCTCCAGGGTCACCGCCGTGAGGCACACGCCATTCACCGCAATACTGTCGCCCAGTGTGTACTCCTGCCATGGCAGGCCGGGTGCGCTGACCCGCAATCGCAGGTCGCCGCCACGTGGTTGCAAATCCGCGATCTGGCCGGTGGCTTTAATGATGCCGGTAAACATTCAGTCAGTTTCCAGTGTGTGCAGGCCGTGCTGCAGGTTCGGCCGTAATGCGAAAATCGCTACCGACGACCCGCCGATCCGTGATCCGGAGCGGCAAGCGGTCCAGAAGTTCTGTCCAGTCAGGCGTTACGACCAGACCCCTGGTTTGACTACCCATGATATGGGCGGCCTGATAGATAACAAGTTCGTCCACCAGATCGGCCATGAGCAAACTGCCGGCGAGGGTCGGACCGGCCTCGACCAGCAAATCGTTCACCTGCCGGGAAGCCAGTTCTTCTAAGACAGCCGGTAGCGATGGCCTTCCATCTTTAGCGGCCACTTTGACGATTTCCGCATTGGTCGCGGCGAAGCGCTCCCTGTCACTGTCGTCGACGCAGAATACGAGTGTCGCCGTGCCATCCTGCAGCATCCTGGCCCGCTGCTCGACCGTCAGGCGACTATCGAGCAGCACCCGCAACGGCTGCCGCCCGCCGGGGAAGGTATCCCGCACAGTCAGTTGCGGGTCGTCCGCCCTGGCCGTCCCGGCGCCGGTCAAGACAGCGCCCGACAAAGCGCGCAACCGCTGCACATCGTGACGCGCTGCGGCGCCAGTGATCCACTGGCTGGTGCCGTCGGTCATGGCCGTGGCGCCGTCAATGCTGGACGCCATTTTCAAACGCACAAAGGGGCGGCCGCGTTCGATGCGCGACAAGAAGCCGCGATTCAAATCACGCGCCGCGTCCTGCATAAGCCCCACGTCGACTGCCATGCCCGCAGCACGCAATTTCGCGAATCCCTGACCGGCCACCGCTGGAAACGGGTCCTGCACAGCCGCAACCACCCGTTTGACGCCGGCCCTGATCAATGCATCCGCACAAGGCCCGGTGCGGCCGGTATGCGCGCACGGCTCAAGCGTCACGTACGCGGTTGCACCGCGTGCTCGATCAGCAGCAGCTAGCAGTGCCGCCGCCTCAGCGTGCGGCCCGCCGGCTTCCGCGTGCCAGCCCTCGCCGATAATTTCCTCGCCAACTGCCAGCACACATCCCACCATGGGATTCGGCCGGGCGGTGAATTCGCCACGCCGCGCGAGTTGCAAGGCACGCGCCATGCAACGGAAATCCTGTTGAGTGAAGTCAGTCATGTCGGTGATCGCTGCCGCTCAGCGCTTCTTTGGAGTATCCAGCAGCTCCGGCAACAGCGACATCTGTTCGCGAGCCGCGGTCGCGTCTGAAATTTCCTGCAAACGCCGAATTTCCTCCTGGAACTCCGTTACGTCCTGGAAGCTGCGGTAAACAGACGCGAACCGCACGTATGCCACTTCATCCAGCTCGCGCAATTCTTCCATGACGAGTTCGCCCACCAGCCGCGACGGCACTTCCCGTTCGCCCATGGTCCGCAGCCGATGCACGAGACGGCCGACGGCCTGCTCAAAATCGTCCGACGGAACCGGCCGCTTCTCCAGGGCACGGTGCATACTGCTGCGCATTTTCTCTTCATCGAATGGCTCGCGGCGGCCATCGGATTTCGCCAGCCGCGGCATGACGAGCTCCGCACTCTCAAAAGTCGTAAAGCGCTCGTTGCAGTCGAGGCACTGGCGACGCCGCCTGATTTGCCGGCCGTCCGCAGCCAGTCGCGAATCTATCACCTTGGTCTCTTCGTGGCTGCAGAACGGACAGTACATGGCGCCTCAAAAGGAAGTGCTGATTCAGCCGTAAACGGGGAAACGTTTGCAGAGTTCCAGCACCTGCCCACGCACGCGATCGATGGTCGCTTCATTGCCAATATCATCCAGTACGTCGGCAATCCAGTTGCTGAGTTCGCGGGTCTCATCAACGCCGAAACCACGCGTGGTAATTGCCGGCGTACCGAGGCGCAGGCCACTGGTCACAAACGGCGAACGCGGATCATTGGGAACCGTATTCTTGTTAACCGTGATGTTGGCGCGACCCAGCGCCGCATCCGCGTCTTTACCCGTAATGTCCTGCTTGATCAGACTGACCAGCATCAGGTGATTGTCAGTACCGCCCGAGATTATCTGGTAGCCGCGTTCGGTCAGGGTCGCCGCCATGCTCCGTGCATTGTCGATGACCTGTTGCTGATAGGCCTTGAAGTCGTCACTCATGGCTTCCAGCAGCGCAACAGCCTTGCCGGCAATGACGTGCATCAGCGGGCCACCCTGCGTGCCCGGAAATACCAGCGAGTTGAATTTTTTAGTGATCTCGTCGTTGCGCTTTGCAAGGATCAGACCACCACGCGGCCCGCGCAAAGTCTTGTGGGTCGTTGTCGTGACAACGTCGGCAATCGGCACCGGGTTCGGGTACAGGCCAGCGGCTACCAGACCGGCGACGTGTGCCATATCGACCATCAGCCACGCACCAACGCTGTCAGCGATATCGCGAAAACGCTGCCAGTCCATCACCCGCGAATACGCAGAGAACCCGGCAATGATCATTTTCGGCTTGTGCTCCTTGGCCAGCGCTTCGACCTGATCGTAGTCCACCAGTCCGGTTTCAGCGACCACGCCGTATTGCACCGCGTTGAACAGCTTGCCCGAATAATTCACGGGTGAACCGTGGGTCAAATGACCACCGTCCGACAAACTCATACCAAGAATCGTGTCGCCGGCATTGAGCAAGGCCAGACAAACCGCCGCGTTTGCCTGCGAGCCGGAATGCGGCTGCACGTTCGCGTAATCGGCACCGAACAAGGTCTTCGCCCGGTCTATCGCCAGCTGCTCCGCGACGTCAACGTATTCACAGCCACCGTAATATCGCTTGCCGGGGTAACCTTCCGCGTATTTGTTCGTCAGCACCGAACCTTGCGCTTCCATCACCCTCGGGCTGGTGTAATTTTCCGAGGCTATCAGTTCAATGTGCTCTTCCTGACGGCGAGCTTCGGCAACGATGGCAGCGTACAGATCAGCATCAAATTCCTCGATTGAGGCGGTCTCAACGAACATACAACGAATCTCCAGTAGAGCGAGCGGCGGAAACGAACACCGCAAGCCCGGCTACAGTGGCCAGGCCAGCGGAAAAGAGCGGCAATTGTACACAATCCTTGGCCCGCGCCGGGTGCTGTTGCGCTATTCCGTCTCGACCATTGCCTTGACCACGGCTGTCCAGGCTCGGCCAAGGTTGCTGCGGTTGTAGCCACCGCCGCCAGTAGCCAGCAAGCGACCGCTGGCATAACGATCGGCGATCCGGCAGAGGTCCGCAGTAGCGCGTCGATGCACGGCCTGGGTAAACCGGAGGTGGGTGATCGGGTCGCCGTCCAGCCCGTCGGCACCCGCCTGCAATATGATGAACTCGGGCTGCATCTCATGCAGCAGCGCCACAATGCGCTCCCAGGCCTCGAAAAATTCCTCGTCACCGGCGTTCATTGGCAATGGAATATTGAGTTTGCGGCCTGTCGCCTCACCCTTACCGGTCTCGCAGGCAGCCCCGGTGCCAGGGTACAAAAAGCGGCCATCCTCGTGGGTATCGGCAAAAACCAGTTCCGGGTCGTCTTCGAATCCGTAGTAAACGCCGTCACCGTGGTGCGCGTCGATATCCACGTAAGCGATTCGACGGATGCCGTACTCCTTTCGCAGGTATTCGATCGCAATGCCGCAATCGTTGAATACGCAGAAGCCAGCAGCCCCCAGTCGCGATGCGTGATGCAAACCGGCAATAGGCACGAAGGCCCTGCTGGTGTCGCCGGCCATGATCGCATCGGTTGCGGCGAGCGTCGTACCGACAACCGTGAGCGCCGCCTCGTAGATTCCCGGTACGACCGGCGTGTCACCGTGATCCAGAAAGCCGCTGCCCTGTTCGGACATTCGCTCTACGTGCCGTATGTATTCATCACTGTGAAACAGCGCCAATTGCTCGGGGTTCGCTGTCGCAGGGTCCGCGAAATGCAGGCGATTTCCGAGCGTCGCGGCGGTTAATGCCCGATGAAAGACATCATGGCGGTCTGTACCAAAGGGGTGATCGCTACCAAAGCCATAGGCGGCGAGCAGCTGACCTTTGTACACGTACACAGGTTTGGCAATCACGTGGCTGGCACTCATTCAGGTCAGGTGTTTTCTATTGCTGCCGCTTACCGGATAATGCGGCAACTTTATTTTTTGAAGAATTGGCATGGCGCAGTATATATACACAATGAACCGGGTGGCTAAGGTTGTGCCACCGAAACGCTTTATCATTCGTGATATTTCCCTCAGCTTCTATCCTGGCGCGAAGATCGGTGTACTCGGCCTGAACGGCTCAGGCAAGTCGACTTTACTGCGCATCATGGCGGGCCTCGACAAGGAATTCGAAGGTGAAGCCCGGCCGCAGCCAGGCATCAACATAGGCTACCTGCCGCAGGAGCCCGAGCTCGACCCTGAGAAGGACGTGCGCGGCAATGTCGAAGAAGGCGTCGGGGAAGTCAAAGCGTTGCTGGATCGATTCAACGATATCAGCATGAAGTTTGCCGAACCGATGAGCGACGACGAAATGAACGCGTTGCTCGAAGAACAGGGCAAACTGCAGGACCAGATCGAAGCCGCCGGTGGCTGGGAACTCGACCGAAAACTCGACGTCGCCGCCGATGCATTGCGCCTGCCACCGTGGGATGCCGATGTCACCAAGCTATCCGGTGGCGAACGTCGCCGTGTCGCCCTGTGCCGCTTGCTCCTTTCGGAGCCCGACATGTTGCTGCTCGACGAGCCAACCAACCACCTTGATGCTGAATCAGTAGCCTGGCTCGAACGCTTCCTCGAAGAATACCCCGGCACGGTCATTGCCGTGACCCACGATCGCTACTTCCTGGACAACGTCGCCGGCTGGATCCTCGAACTTGATCGCGGCCACGGCATCCCCTGGGAAGGCAACTACTCGTCCTGGCTTGAACAAAAAGAGCAACGTCTTGCCAATGAAGAAGCGGGTGAGAAAGCCCGCCGCAAAGCCATGCAATCCGAGCTCGAGTGGGTACGCTCCAATCCCAAGGGGCGACAGGCCAAGTCGAAAGCGCGTTTGCGACAGTTCGCCGAGTTATCCTCCAGCAATTATCAGCAGCGTAACGAAACCAACGAAATCTACATCCCGCCCGGTCCGCGACTGGGTGACGTGGTCATAGACGCTGACAACGTACGCAAAGCGTTTGGTGAGAAACTGCTGATGGACGGCTTGAGTTTCTCGCTGCCTGCCGGCGGCATTGCCGGCATCATCGGGCCCAACGGCGCCGGTAAGACAACACTGTTTCGCATGATTACGGGCACACAGGAACCGGACTCCGGTTCTATTCGTATCGGTGAAAGCGTCACCATCGCCAGCGTTGATCAATCTCGCGACAGCCTTGACGACAACAAGACGGTGTGGGAAGAGATATCCGAAGGTCAGGACATCATCCAGGTCGGCAAGTATGAAACGCCATCCCGCGCGTACGTTGGCCGATTCAATTTTCGCGGTGGTGATCAGCAAAAGAAAATCGGTTTGTTATCCGGCGGTGAACGAAATCGCGTGCATCTCGCCAAAATGCTGAAGGCTGGTGGCAACCTGTTGCTGCTTGATGAACCTACCAATGATCTGGACGTCGAAACCTTGCGTGCGCTGGAAGAGGCGCTGCTGGAATTCCCCGGCTCTGCAATCGTTATTTCGCATGATCGCTGGTTCCTCGATCGAATCGCTACACACATACTCGCGTTTGAAGGTGACAGTCAGGTAACGTGGTACGCGGGCAACTACACAGAGTACGAAGAGGATCGCAAGAAACGTCTCGGCTCTGATGCAGCGCAACCGCACCGAATCAAATACCGCCGACTTGATGCCTGATTGATCGGCGGCCGGAGATGCCATGAATGCCCTGCTCGCAACCACCGCAATATTTACATTATTGGCAGTGTTGTTTTTCGGTCGAACGGTACGCTGCACGCGTCACGGGCGACTGTTACGCGCGAGCAGCTCCTGCATCAGCTGCCTGATATCCGCCTCGATTGCCGCGACGGCAATCTTGCTGACTTTCAGCTATTTCAGCTATGAGCGACTGACGGCCGAACAGATCATTTCCAGCATCGAATTTCGGGCGACCGGGCCGGATACATACCAGGCACGGCTGATGATAGTCAACGAGCAGGATCGCCTGTTCGAGCTGCGCGGCGACGAATGGCAGATCGACGCGCGGTTGATCAACTGGCAGCCGCCCGTGACCATTTTCGGCCTGGACCCGATCTATCGACTGGAACGTCTCAGCGGCCGTTATACGTCAATTGATCGTGAACGCAATGAACATCGGACGGTCCATCAGCTGTCTGACGAGAACCCTGCTGACTTGTGGAAACTTGCCAGACGCTACCCGCTGCTGCTGCCCGGCGTCGATGCTTATTACGGCACAGCCACATACGTGCCAATGGCAGACGGCGCCCGCTACGACATCAGTCTGAGCCGGGATGCCTTGATCGCCCGCCCGGCCAACGTTGCCGCTGAGCGCGCGCTAGGTCGCTGGCGGCCACAGCAGCAAACTGAAACTTAAGCGGATTATGTCCAAATGCTTTGCGGTTAACGGTCAATCTGCCGCTATACTGGCTCCATTGCCACGGCCCAGCCGACGGCGCAAGCAGAAGAAACAATGAGCATAACCCTTGCGCGTGATCGCGGACTGCTACAGCAATCCAGCGAACAGTTCGGACTCGAATGCCCCTACTGCAACGTGTACTCGCACATGTCGCCACAGTCGGTACCCAACGTAGCGACCTTGCTGGCTGAGAAACCCAAGCATGTCGGGCTCGTGTACCGTTGTGATGCCTGCAATGCGCCGGTATTTCTGCGCTTTGCGGTAAAAGAATACAACGATGACAATGTCGAACTATTTCAGAACTTCGTGGAACTGGAGCGCCCGAAAGAACGCTTCCCGTTTTCGTATTTGCCCAAACAAACAGAGGTGCTTTTTCGCGAAGCGCTGTCCTGTTACACGCACAGCAACTTCAATGCGTTCGCATCCATGTGCCGACGTGCCGGCGCGAGCGCGTTCGAAACAATGGGTAAAGATGGCAAGTTGCGGGCATTCGACGAAGTTATGGAAGCGCAACGAATCGCTGAAATTGACGATGATTCCTTCGCACCAATAAAGAAAACCCTGTTCGCCGCAAGCTCAGAGGAAGAATTGCCTTTATTGAACCGCGCCCAGGCCGGGGTATTGCTGGAAGTCATGAAAGACATGTTCTACCAGTGCTTTGTCCGGCGCGGCAAACTCACACGCGCGATCAAGGTGCGTCGGTTCTTTGTGCAGGAAAGTAACGGCGGCGCGCTGGAGTCAGAGTGAGCCGGCGACCGACAACGCTCTGAGTCAGCCGAGCGTACGCCGTACTGTACGAAACATTCGCAACCACGGCCCATCTTCGCCCCACTCTGACGGATGCCATGAATGCTGCACCGTGCGCGCAACGCGTTCCGGGTGCGGCATCATGATCGTGACGCGACCATCAGCATTCGCAAACCCGCAAACACCGCCCACGGAACCATTGGGATTGGCCGGATAGCGCTCCGCCGGTAAGCCGTAGTTGTCAACGTAACGCAAAGCTATGAGCGGCTCTGCTGCCGCCTGTTGAGCCTGACTGGCGAATACCGCCCGACCTTCCCCGTGAGACGTCACAATCGGCAAGCGGCTGCCCTGCATGTCCTGCAGAAACATCGACGAAGACTCACCGACTTCAACAAGACTAAGTCGCGCCTCGAACTGCTCGGAGCGATTGCCCAGGAAAAGTGGCCAATGCGCACTACCGGGAATGAGCTCCCGCAAATGCGACAGCATCTGACAACCATTGCAGACACCCAGCGCAAACGAATCTGTTCGCGCAAAGAATTCAGCGAACTGATCCCGCAACACAGTCTGATAGAGAATGGAGCGCGCCCAGCCGCCACCTGCGCCAAGCACGTCGCCGAACGAGAAGCCACCGCAAGCAACCGCACCCTGGTAGTTGGCAAGATCGTCACGGCTTTCCAGCAAGTCGCTCATGTGAACGTCAACCGCAACAAAGCCTGCGCGCAAGAATGCCGCCGCCATCTCTCCCTGACTGTTGACGCCCTGCTCACGCAAGACAGCAACACGTGGCTTGTTGCCGCCGACAAACGGCGCGGCGATATCGTCACTGGGATCAAACGTCAGCTTGGCGTTCAGGCCGGGGTCTTCGCGATCCAGCAAGCGGTCATATTCTTCCCGGGCCGTTTCCGGATTGTCACGCAGCGCCCGCATGCGGAAACTGGTTTCAGACCAGATCCGGTGCAGTTCAATGCGGTCCATGCGCAGCACAACTTCGTCATCGGCGTAGATGGACAGCTGCTGGTCGGCCTCTACACTGCCAACGTCGACCCATGCGACACCGTGGCTTTCAAGCACGCCCATCACATCCGCAAGCTTGCTGTCCGCAATTTGCAAGACTGCGCCGAGTTCTTCGTTGAACAGTTGCCGCAGGCGGTCCTGTTCAGAGCCCGGCAAATGCAGCGCAGCACCGAGATGGCCGGCAAACATCATTTCGCAGACACTCGCCAACAGACCACCGTCGGAACGGTCGTGGTAGGCCAGTATCAAGCCTTCGTTGTTCAGTTGTTGCACGGCTGCAAAGAAGTTCTTGAGCAAGGACGCGTGCTCAAGGTCTGGCGTTGCACCACCGTGTCGAGTGAATACCTGTGCCAGACATGAACCGCCGAGACGGTTTGCACCTTCGCCGAGATCGAGCAACAGCAAGCGGCTCGGCTCGTCGATGGCACGCAGCTGTGGCGTCAGCTGGCGCCGGATATCACGGACAGGCGCGAAAGCGGTCACGATTAACGACACAGGTGCCACAACTTCGTGCTGGCCTCCCTCATCGTCCCACGCGGCCCGCATGGATAAAGAGTCTTTGCCGACTGGTATGGCGATTCCGAGATCGCGACACAACTCGTGGCCGACCGCCTTGACCGTATCAAACAGCCTTGCGTCCTCGCCCGGATGTCCCGCGGCCGCCATCCAGTTCGCGGACAAGCGTATATCTGAAATATTGTCTATCGACGCCGCCGCAATGTTGCAAACCGCTTCGCCGACCGCCATGCGACCCGATGCGGGCGCATTTAGTGATGCAAGCGGAGTACGCTCACCCATGGCCATTGCTTCGCCGGTCGTACTGCTGAAGCCGCTCGCTGTTATTGCGACGTCACTGACCGGAACCTGCCACGGTCCAATCAGCTGGTCGCGTGCGCTAAGCCCGCCGACCGTCCTGTCGCCGATATGAATCAGGAATGACTTGTCGGCAACAGCCGGGAAACGCAGCACACGTTCAACGGCGACACGCAGCTCGATCCCGTCGGTATCCAGCGGCGTATCAATCTCTGGCAATCGCACGACGTCGCGAGTCATTTGCGGCGCTTTGCCAAGCAACATTTCCATGGGCATATCGACCACGCTTTCGTCGAACTCGCTGTCGATGACCAGTAGTCGCCCGTCATTGGTCAGTTCGCCAATGTCAGCCATCAAACAACGTTCACGCTCACACAATGCTGCAAATTCGTTCATGCGCTCTTTAGCGACGATCAGCACGTAACGTTCCTGCGCTTCGTTGCACCAGATCGCCATCGGTGACAAACCGGGCTCTGCATTCGGAATCTTGCGCAGGTCTATCCGCGCACCATGTTTGCTGTGATCGACCGCTTCGGGTACGGCATTCGACAAACCACCCGCACCAACATCGTGAATCAGCAGTATGGGATTGCCACTGCCCATCGACCAGCAGCGGTCTATAACTTCCTGGGCCCGCCGTTGCATCTCCGGGTTGCCCCGTTGCACGGAGGCGTAATCCAGATCTTCCGAGCTGGTGCCACTGGCAACACTCGATGCGGCGCCGCCGCCCAAGCCAATCAGCATCGCCGGTCCGCCAATGACGATTACCCGCGCGCCGACCGGCACATCAATTTTTACCGCATGTTCGGCACGTACATTGCCCAGGCCGCCGGCAATCATGATGGGCTTGTGGTAGCCGTGACGTTCGTTTTCGGACATACCCGGTAATCGGGTTTCGTAGGTACGGAAGTAACCGGCGAGATTCGGCCGGCCGAATTCATTGTTGAACGCCGCGCCGCCAACTGGCCCTTCGAGCATGATCTGCAACGGCGTCGCCATACGTTTCGGGTGTGCGACCTCGTCTTCCCACGGCTGCGAATAATCGGGAATACGTAAATGCGACACGCTGAAGCCTGTCAGGCCTGCCTTCGGCTTCGCGCCAAGGCCAGTCGCACCTTCATCACGAATTTCACCACCAGCCCCGGTCGCCGCACCCGGGAAAGGCGAGATTGCTGTCGGGTGATTGTGCGTTTCGACTTTCATGAGTACGTGAATATCTTCGTCACTCAGGACGTATTCGCGACTCATCGGGTCCGCCAGCAATCGCTGGCCGCGCCAGCCTTCTATGACAGCCGCATTATCTGAGTAAGCGGACAGAACGCCGCCAGGCGTACGCTCGGTCGTGCTGCGAATCATGTCGAACAGCTGTTCACTACGTTCGTCACCGTCGATAACCCAGCTCGCCCGAAAAATCTTGTGTCTGCAATGCTCCGAGTTTGCCTGTGCAAACATCATCAGTTCCGCATCGCTAGGTTCACGATTGA
Organism: Woeseia oceani; assembly: GCF_001677435.1. Classification (GTDB taxonomy): domain Bacteria; phylum Pseudomonadota; class Gammaproteobacteria; order Steroidobacterales; family Woeseiaceae; genus Woeseia; species Woeseia oceani. Next base: position 1,426,012 of record NZ_CP016268.1, on the reverse strand, counting down.
GACGCGTGTAGTTTTCGTGCAGGTAATCGATCTCGTCGTCAGACAGGGCGAGCCCCAGCGCGACGTTGGCTGCAACCAGTGCCGCACGGCCATCGCTGGCCAATGGCACGGTACTTCTGCGGCCAGGTTGGCCGGCAATAAACAAACCCGCCGCATCGTCCTCGGACAACAGCAGGCCTTCTGTCATACGATCGATCAGTGCGGCGCCCGCCAGCCGTACGTCGTCAGCCGACAACGGCGAACTCGATTGCAGGGCGTATGTCACACCGCGTTCTATGCGCTCGATGGCATCCATACCACACGCCGTCGCAATGTCCGTCGCTTTGCTCGACCATGGCGAGATGGTGCCGGCACGCGGCGCGACGACCAGTGTTTGCGCGGTCGACGGCAATTCGCCCAACGGTTCGTCGGCCAGCAGCAATGCTTCCAGCCGGGATCGTTCGCCGGCATTGAGCTCGCGGTGCAGGTTGACGAAGTAACTGTATCGAGAGGCCAGGGCCGTGATCGCGGGCACTCGTTGCCGAACGGCCGCCAGCGCTTTCTGCAAGCGGAAGTCGGACAACGCGCTCTGGCCAGGCAACAGGAGCAGCGAATTACCGCTCACTGCCGTTGAATCAAACGGTTTTGTGGCCAAACTGACAGGACTCTTGAATTAGCGCGGAAGGAAGGTTGGCGATGATACCGGAGCGACCAGTATCGAACCAGTGACGGATATTTGCGGTTTCAATCAGCGCTTGTCGCCGCTGGGCGTGTACACCGGCAGCGGGAATTGTGCGACGTTGCTGCCCTCGAGCTTCGACACCTTGCTGGTGCCTTGTTTATCCACCTCGTCGATGCGAATGATCGAGTGCATGGGCAAATAGGTCGATTTCACGCCGGCAAATTCCGACTTGATCTTCTCCTGCCCCGGATCCACCACGACCGAACTGCGTTCATCGAAGGTCAACTCAGAGACTTCGACGAATCCGAACAGTGCACCGTGCGCCACGCTGCGCGCATAGATCTCGAAGACCTGCCCCTGATTCATGAATACAATCTTGAAAATTCTCTTTTTAGACATTGACTTAAACCACATCCGGTAAATCTTCAGGACACACGTCCGGCGCTAGTGTACGCAAAATTCCGGCGCTTGCCTGCCCACTTTCCACCCTGAAAGCCCGCTCAGTCCAGGCAGTGACCCCACGTCCGGCGTCGTTTTCGCTCTGTTTTGTGTGAACTGCTCGGCAGCACGGTTAGCCCGCAATCTGCACAATATGCCGATATCGAGCACTGTGGCCGAATAACGCCCCTCGGACCTTACAACTGGGATCAAAGCGAACGATGCCGTTACAACTCAAAATCACCAGTGAACACCGACGCCTGATGGCCGGCGACGCCGAACGACAGTTTAACGAAACTGGCGGCACGATTGGCCGTGGCCTGCAAAGCGACTGGATACTGCCGGACAACGACCGCTTCGTGTCCAGCCGGCACGCCGCTATCGATTACAAGAACGGCGCCTATTACGTGGCTGACATCAGCACGAACGGGCTGTTCGTCAATGACTCCGATGAGCCGCTCGGCAAAGGCAATCCCCGTCGCTTGTTCAGCGGTGACCGCCTGCGCATGGGCGAGTTCGAGATGCTGGTCAGCATTGATGAAGGCGAGAGCTTGTCACTCGCCATGGAACCCGACCAGCAAGTTGTTGCGGAACACGTAGACCAGCTGGTACCTGAAGAACCCATGCGTACGGGCATTCAATTGCTCGACGAAGAAGAAATCACCGGTGACGAAGCCTTCCAGTCCGCGCTCTTTGGCACTACCCGCATGGAACGCGAACGTCCGCGAGTAACGACCGCACCGGCAAAACCGACACCAAGAACCAAGCCTGTCGCCAATCAAGCCGCCGCCGACGACGACCTGTTCGCCGCTTTTTTGAAGGGCGCGGGGATTGACAGGGATGATATACACGCCTCCATGGACCCGCGGGAAATCATGCAAAACGCCGGCCAGGTTCTGCGCGAGTTTGTCAGCGGCACATCGGAACTGCTGGAAAGCCGGGCAAACCTCAAGAGTATGTTCCGACTCGACCAGACAACGGTGCTGCCGCGGCACAACAATCCGTTAAAACTGGCTGAGAACTGCAACGACTCAATAAAGCAATTACTGGTCGGCAAGGAAGGCGAGTACCTGGGACCGATTGACAGCGTCAAGGAAGTCTGCCGCGACCTCAAATTCCATCAAGACGCTGTCATCGAGGCGATGGTGACCTCGTTCAAAGAATTCGCTGATCGCTTCGACCCGGACGAGTTGCAGGACAATTTCGATCGCACGCTTGGTCGCAAGCCACTGCTGGGCACGTTCGGCAAACCGAAGTACTGGCAGCTTTATTGCGAGCTCTACCCCATCATAACCAAGAGTGGTAGCGGACCGTTCCCGCAACACATTGCCGAAGAATTCGTGCGTTCTTACGAGAAGCACATCGGCGAATACAAGCGGGTTGATCGCAAGGATGGCAAAGCTGCCTGATCGCTGCCTGGCGGCGTGAGTAGCAGTGCACGAGCCTGTCGTGCACTGCTATCGGATACGCTATCCCGAAGATCAGTCTGAGCTGCGATTCATCCGGTTGTCGATCAGGTCCTGCACAACACCAGGGTCCGCCAGTGTCGACGTGTCCCCAAGGTTGCCGAACTCATCCTCCGCTACTTTGCGCAGAATGCGCCGCATGATCTTCCCGGAACGCGTCTTCGGTAACGATGGCGCCCACTGAATCAGATCGGGTGCCGCAATCGGACCAATTTCCTTGCGAACCCATTTCACCAGTTCCGAACGCAGGTCATCGCTGGAAGCGACACCGTCCATCAATGTGACATAGGCATAGATGCCCTGCCCTTTGATGTCGTGCGGATAGCCAACGACAGCGGCCTCGGCCACCTGCGGATGCGCAACGAGCGCACTTTCCACTTCCGCGGTGCCCATACGATGCCCGGACACATTCAGCACATCGTCGACACGCCCTGTAATCCAGTAGTCGCCGTCTTTATCCCGACGCGCACCGTCGCCGGTAAAATAACGGCCGGGAAACGTCGCGAAGTAAGTATCAACGAATCGCTGATGATCGCCATACACCGTACGCATCTGGCCCGGCCAGGAATCGCTGATCACAAGGTTGCCTTCCGCAGCACCTTCAAGTTCGACACCTTCACTGTCGACGATGGCGGGTTGAATGCCGAACAGCGGTCGCGTAGCCGAACCGGGTTTTAAAGCCGTGGCGCCCGGCAACGGACTGATCAGGATGCCGCCCGTTTCTGTCTGCCACCAGGTATCAACGATCGGGCAGCGCTCATCGCCAACAACATGGTAATACCACTCCCAGGCTTCCGGGTTAATGGGCTCACCCACTGACCCGAGCAGGCGCAGTGATGCGCGCGATGTTTTCTTAACCGGCGCGTCGCCTTCCCGCATCAACGCGCGGATCGCCGTGGGCGCGGTGTAGCAAATATTGACCTGGTGCTTGTCGCAGACTTCCCAAAAGCGCGACGCGCTGGGGTAATTTGGCACGCCTTCGAACATCAGCGTGATAGCGCCGTTGGCCAGTGGTCCGTAGACGATATAGCTATGTCCCGTAACCCAACCGACATCTGCCGTGCACCAATACACATCTCCCGGCTTGTAGTCGAATACGTATTTATGTGTCAACGCGGCATAGACCAGATAACCACCCGTCGTGTGCAGTACGCCTTTCGGTTTGCCCGTCGACCCCGAGGTATAAAGGATAAACAACGGGTCTTCCGCCGACATTTCCTCACAAGGGCAATCATCGTCAACTTCAGCTTCCATTTCGTGCAGCCAGTGGTCACGACCAGCGTCCCACTCGATGTCTGCACCGGTATTGCGGACCACGAGCACTTTCTCGAGGGTCGTTACGCTCTCGTGCGCTGCGGCAGCATCCACGCTGGCCTTCAGAGGGATTTTCTTGGCGCCTCGCAAACCTTCGTCCGCGGTGATTACAATATTTGATTCGCAGTCATGAATTCGACCTGCCAAGGCATCCGGCGAAAAACCACCGAATACGACTGAGTGCACAGCTCCGATTCGTGCACAGGCCAGCATCGCAACAGCTGCCTCCGGAATCATCGGCATGTAGAGCGTTATTCGGTCGCCCTTTTTTGCGCCAAGCTTCTTAAGGACATTGGCAAACCGACAAACGCGTTTATGCAATTCTCTGTAGGTGATCTTGAGATCACGTTGTGGGTCGTCACCTTCCCAAATGATCGCCACGTCATCTGCTTTGGTGGCGAGGTGACGATCAACACAGTTGTAGCAGGCGTTTAACGTGCCATCGTAGTACCAGCGTATGTGCAGATCTTCGCGGGCAAACGAAACGTCCTTTACTTTGCTAAAGGGTTTTATCCAGTCAACAATAGCGGCTTGTTTTTTCCAGAAGCCCTCGTTGTCAGCAACCGAATCCCGATACATTGCCTCGTACCCCGCCTTGTCGAGCAAGGTATCGGCGGCCACTTCAGCTTTGACATCGTAAATCGTACTCATTGCAATTCCTGTCTATGTTGGTTTTATTGAAAGTGATCAGTTGAGTTTGCTAACAAGCCGCAGCAGTCGCTCAGCCTGAAGCAGATGCGGCCTGTCCAGCATCTCGCCATCAAGGCCCAGCGCACCGGCATCAGGCGAATCTGCAAATAATGCGACGATACGCTGCGCACGTTGTATTTCATCCTTGCCCGGCGTAAACGCTGCATTGATCGCCGCGACTTGCGCAGGATGTATTGCCAGCATTCCACTGAAGCCATCACGGCGAGCTGCCGCGGCATAGCTTGCCAGTCCGGACACATCGCGAAAGTTGGTAAACACAGTGTCGACGGCATCGACACCGGCAGCCGCCGCACCAAACAGGCAAAGGCTGCGCGCCAGTTCGTACGGTGCCAACCAGTTTCCATGTTCGTCGCGATTACGGGTCGCGCCTACCGCCGCGCTGAGATCCTCGCCCCCCCAGCTCATGGCGGCTAAGCGTTCGCTGCTGCCCGCGTATTCATGCAAACGAAACAGCGCCTCCGGCCGCTCGGTGACCAGCGGCATGATCTTCGTTTGCCCCATCGGTAAGCCGTGTTCTGCTTCAAAACCGTTAAGCAAGTCATCCAGCCGAGCGATGTCTGACGCACCATTTGCCTTGGGCAAAACAATACCGTGCGGCGCTCCGGGAAATGCTGCTCGCAAGTCGAGCAGAGCATCTTCGGAGTCCAGTGGATTGATGCGTAACCACAATTCCTGCACGGCACGATCAGCAAGAAATTCGCCTGCCTGACGACGGGCGGCCGGACGCCCGTTGGGCGCAACAGAATCTTCAAGATCGACGATCAGCGCGTCAGCACCGCTGTCACGTGCCTTGGCGAGCTTACGCTCGCTGTCGCCCGGGACAAAAAGGTAGCTGCGATTCACTACGGTTTCCGCAACATCAACGCCGAACGCTTGCAGACGCCGACCAACTCATCGTGCTGATTGAATGCGCGATGCTCGAAAACGACAATGCCGTTATCCGGGCGTGACTTGCTTTCGCGTAATTCCAGCACTTCAGTCTGAACGTGGATGGTGTCACCGTGAAACAGTGGCTTGGGGAACTTGACATCATCCCAGCCAAGATTGGCAACTGTCGTTCCCAGGGTGGTCTCGTTGACGGAGATGCCCACCATGAACGACAAGGTCAAACAACTGTTGACCAGCGGCCGGCCAAATTCGGTGGACTTGCAGAATTCGGCATCAATGTGCAAAGGCTGCGGATTGTGGGTCAGTGCGCTGAACCAGACATTATCTGCCTCCGTGACCGTCCGGCGGATGGGGTGCTCGAAGACCCGGCCAACCTCAAACTCTTCGAAATACAATCCCGGCATAGTATCGGTCCCAACAAACTGTGGTTAATTCAGGGTCCTGCATGATAGTAGGCTTTGCCGCGGTTGCAAACGGACGACGTCCATTCACGTGCGCCACCCGCCATCCGCGGCCGGTGACCTGGCCCGAACTTTGAAGCCCGCAGTAACGATGTGCGGCCGTGTTGTTGCTAGTATAGATACAGGCGCCGGTCACCCGCCCGAACAACCGGTGCGAGCAAGACGCAAAGTATATTTCGATTTCTGGTAGGACAAACTATGAGCAGCGCACAAGATGAGTACGACGACAACGAGCTCCGAAGAATACTCGATGACACCGATACGATAGCAATGCTCGGCGCCAGCCCGCGCGGCAATCGCGACAGTCATCGCGTCATGCGCTATTTGCAGCAAAAGGGTTACCGGGTCATTCCCGTAAACCCGACACTTGATGCTGACCAAACCATCCTCGGAGAACGGGTCTATGCGGCGCTGGCCGACATACCCGACGAGTTTCAGATGGTTGACGTATTCCGCCGCTCCGACGCCGTGGCCGGCATCGTCGACGAGCTGCTGGCATTGCGGAATAAGCCGGCCTTTCTTTGGCTGCAACTGGGCGTCAGCGATGTGAACGCGGCAAACAAGGCGGAAGACGCCGGCATTGAGGTGGTCATGGACCGCTGCTTGAAAATCGAGCACAGCCGATTGTTCAGCTGAGCGTGAGCTGCTGAACAATGCGCGCGACTGTGCGGCAGCCTACGCCGGCGTAGGATTCCACTCACGGGGCCGCCGGTACGCCTTGCGCCCATAACGACTGAGACTCAGGTCGTCGCAACGTATGGTGGGGCGTTTGCCAACGACAATGTCGGACAGCAATTTGGCTGAACCACAGGCCATCGTCCAGCCCAGCGTGCCGTGACCGGTATTGAGGAATACGCCGGGTATGGCGGTCTCACCGATGATCGGTGTTGAATCCGGCGTCATGGGCCGCAAGCCCGACCAGAATTCGCCCTGCTCAAGATCACCACAGCCGGGGTACAAGTCTTCCAGCACCATCTCCAGCGTTTCCCTCCGGCGAGGATTCAACTCGGTCCCGTAGCCAGCAAGCTCTGCCATGCCACCTACCCGCACCCGGTCATTGAAGCGCGTCACGGCCACCTTGTAAGTCTCATCCAGTACGGTGGATACAGGCGCTGCATCAGCGTCCAGCAACGGCACCGTCAACGAGTACCCTTTGACTGGATAGACAGGCAGATCAAGACCAATACTTTTGGCTAACGGCCGTGAATAGCTGCCGAGCGCAATGACGTAGCGGTCTGCACGGAGCAGCACTTTCCTGCCGTCAATACAAACGTGCATACCTTGAACCACGCCATCTTCAACGCGCATGCCGTCGATGTCGACACCGAATTTAAAATCGACGCCAGCCGCGCGGGCATGCTCCGCAAGCTGTGTCGTGAAGCTGTGGCAGTCGCCTGTCTCATCATTCGGTAAGCGCAGGCCACCGGCCAGTTTTTGGCCGTCGCGCAATAATGCGGGCTCAGCGATCCCAAGTTTGTCGCCCTCGAGCAATTCATACTCGATGCCGCAGGCCTCCAGCACATCGATGTCGCGCACAGCTGCATCGAACTGCGCTTCACTGCGAAACAGTTGCGTCAGTCCGCGACTGCGCTGTTCGTAGTCCAGCCCCAGCGTCTCACGCAGTTCGATCAGGCATTCACGACTAAACGCCGACACCCGTAACATGCGCTCTTTGTTTACCGCGTAACGGTCCGCGTTGCAGTTCAGCAGCATTTGCAACATCCACTGCCACTGGAACAGCGAGCCATCAGGGCGTATCGACAAGGGTGCGTGCCGTTGCATCAGCCACTTCACGGCTTTCAGAGGTATGCCCGGCGCAGCCCACGGCGTCGAATACCCTGGCGATACCTGACCTGCGTTCGCAAAGCTGGTCTCCATGCCGACCGCCGGTTTGCGGTCAAGCACGGTCACTTTCGCGCCTTGCTCTGCCAGATACCACGCGGTGGTCGTGCCGATAACACCGCTACCAAGGACGATTACATGCATGTCGGGCAATCCACTACTATGCTGTTGAAAATTGGCAGTTTATTGACTTAATGGCAGTGTTTTTCGTTTATTTATGATACTTTTTCAGTGAATTCCATTGCCAAACCCCGTTATTTTGACCGCGAGTAGTGAAATGCGCGAACTCGACAGAACCGACCGACGAATACTTGATGTTTTGCAACACGATGGCCGCATTTCAATGACCGAGTTGGCCGAGCGGATAGGCCTGTCGGCGACGCCCTGTACGGAACGCGTACGACGCCTGGAGCGCGACGGCGTCATTAGCGGCTACTACGCCCGCGTTGACCCGCGGGCACTGGGCAAACCGATGCTGGTGTTCGTCGAATTCAAGCTGGCTGCCAAGTCTGCCAACACGTTTGACACCGTAGGAAGGAAGCTGTCCAACGTTCCAGAGGTCATGGAATGCCATTTGGTGTCCGGCGAATTCGATTACCTGATCAAGGCCCGCATCACCGAAATGACCGACTACCGTCGTTTGCTGGGTGCAATCCTGAACGAACTGCCGGCCGCCGCAGAGTCGCGCAGTTACGTCGTCATGGAAGAAGTGAAAGAAAGCTTGTACCTGTCGCCGTTTGCCTGAGTCGCCTGAGGCTTGCAGCACTGATTATTACCGTCCGCGGCAATCAGGTGAGAAGAACAGGTTGGCATAAATGAAATCAGGCGAGAGCAGCTTGCACCAAAGAATCTCAATGCGACTAGTATTCGCTGCCTCGCCAAGCCACTTTAGGCTCAGAACCAGAAACGCAAACCCGCAACCAAAGACGTAGCTGAAGTCTCCTCGCCCGCGCTTCGTAGCCTATCGGCCGCATTGCCGTAGCTCTGTCGCCACTCAATGCCTACGTACGGCGCGAATTCACGACGCATTTCGTAGCGCAACCGTAAGCCGAGTTCACTGCTGTTTACGCCGCTGGCAACTCCGGCTTCTGGTACACCGCTCAGCGCAGCATCCACGGCAAAGCCCGGTTGCAGAATCCAGCGTTGTGTCAATAACAACTCGTACTCCGCTTCGAAACGCATTGAAACGTCGCCGTCCTCACTGACAAACGCGGCAGCGTCGATCTCAAACTCGTACGGTGCAACGCCCTGAAGCCCCGCCACAAGAAAGCTTCGACCGTCACTGGGCCGGAAATCGTGCCGCACTCCCAACTGCCATTCCCAGTAAGGTGCGAACAAGCGACTGAACAACAACTGGAGTTCGGCATGCTCAGGCGCACTGCCGGTTCTGCCTTCCCCTTCCGTCTTCCAACGCAAGCGATTGAAGTCATAGCCGTACCAACCCTGCGCTTCCCAGGCATAACTGTCTTCGCCATCGGCGATACCGCTTTCAAGGCGATCACCTGCCACTTTCCAGTACGGGCCTGGCTTGTGCATAGGCGGCCCCCAGTCGTCCGGTGTCCCGGCAGTGCGGTCGGCATGCGCGGCCGAGGTCAGCAAAAGGACTGTTAACAGCAACCATTGTCGGCTCTTCATTTTCATCATCTCAACTCACCCGCACAACACGAAACATACCCATCTCCATGTGGTAAAGGAGATGGCAGTGAAACGCCCAACGGCCTTTCGCATCCGCATTGATCAACATGGAGACCCGCGATGCCGGCATGACGTTGATCGTGTGCTTGCGCGGAATTTCGCGGCCGTGGCCGTTCTCGATTTCCAGCCACATGCCGTGCAGGTGAATGGGGTGGTTCATCATCGTGTCGTTCACGAGCGTCAGCCGCAGTCGTTCACCAAAGTTAAATTCAATCGGACCATCCACTTCATGAAACTGCACACCGTCGAAAGACCACATGTACCGCTCCATGTGCCCGGTCAGGTGCAGTTCCAGCTCGCGATCCGCAGGGCGGTCATCGAAGTCGTTGGCCAGTCGTTTGAGGTCGGTGTAGACGAGCACCCGGTGCTCCACATCCTCCAGTCCGATGCCCCGTTCGCCGAGGCGATTGCGCTGTACGGCGGCTATGCCTGCATTGCCCGCACCGTGCTGATCGGGGCCGTGTCGCGCGATAACCGGGCCAGTGTTGCCACCCATGTCATGACCATCGTGCCCCATACCTTCCATGCCCGTATCATCCTCGGGCATGCTGTCGTGGTTCATCGCACTGTGATCCATGCGGGCCCTATCAGCATCCCGCCTGAGCATGCTGCCGTGGTTCATACCGCTATGATCCATCGTGCTGTGATCCATGCCTGCCAAGTCGGCATCACTCTGGGGCAGGTTCCCGAGATTCATCGCTCCGTGGTTCATCGTGTTGTGATCAGGGCTGTTCTGTTTGCTGTCGTCGTTGGTCGGCGTACCCACTTCCATGTCACCGTGGTCCATGCCCATATCAATCATTGATAGTTTTGGTGGTTTTCGCAGCGCTGGTATCGCCGCTCGCAGTCCCGCTCTCGGTGCCAGTGTGCCCGACGCGAAACCACTGCGATCGATGGATTCTGCCATCACAGTGAAAGCACGATCCTCCGTTGGCGTAACGACAACGTCGTAGGTTTCTGCCGTAGAAATCTGAAATTCGTCTGTGACCACAGGTTGAACATTCTGCCCGTCGGCAGCGACGACCTGCATGGCCAGCCCCGGAATGCGAATATTGAAAATGGACATGGCCGAACCGTTAATGAAGCGCAGCCGTACACGTTCGCCTGGGGTAAACAGGCCGGTCCAATTGCCTGCCGGGTGCAGGCCGTTCATCAAATAGGTGTAGGCGGTCGCACCCACATCGGCGATATCGGACTGCATCATCCGCATCCGGTCCCACGCCAGCTTGGTCCGCAAGGCCTCCCGCCGTGTTCCACTCTCGGGGTGGAGCACGTCCTTTAAGGTTCGCCGTTGATAATTATAGTAATCACCCATCTTCTTCAGGCGACCCATAACATGGTGCGGGTCATCGAATGTCCAGTCGGACAGCATCACAACGTAGTCGCGGTCGTACTGCACCGGGTCCGGGTCCTGCGGATGTATCACCAGCGGGCCGTACACACCGACCTGCTCCTGCAAACCCGAGTGGCTGTGATACCAGTAACTGCCGTTCTGCCGAACCGGGAAGCGGTACTGAAACGTCGTGTCGGGCTTGATGCCCTGAAAGGTAACACCGGGAACACCGTCCATTTCGAACGGCAGAATTATTCCGTGCCAATGTATGGACGTGTCATCGCGCAGCGCATTGCTGACGTTAAGCACAACATCCTGTCCCTCGTACCATTCCAGCAGCGGGCCCGGGATGCTGTTGTTGATGGTCATGGCATTGCCGGTACCGCCGGCAATCTCCATGCGTTGCGCGGCAATTCGCAGGTCGTAAACCAGCGGCTCGCTGCCGGGACCGTCCTGCTGATGCAGAACATTCATGCTACGCGCCCAGGCCGGAACCAGTGCATCGAGCAATGCGGCGCTTCCGGTCGTGGCCGCGTAGCGAAGAAACCGGCGTCGCGAAGCGCCGATCCTGTTTCGATCAATCATTGAAGTACTTCCTGCTGTTTGCACGCGCGGCGTCACGGCGATACGCAAGCAAATTGGTGTGCACACCCTGTCAAATCAAACAGGGCGACTCGTCGGCGACCCGCAGGTGCCGAATCAGCAGAAAGCGATTGGAGGTCGGAAGAGCGATCCGGAGTATGGCGCTGGCGGTGCACGTTTTGCGAAGGGCTGCACGGCCACTTCGAGTCCCGCGGCCATGGTCAGATTGACCGCCACGTTCGGTGCTGTCGGTGTCACTGACGTGGCACACAAGGCGACACAGGACTCACAGCACGGGCTGTCATCCAGCACAGGCGCACTCTGTTCGTGGTCCATAGCGGCCATATCGTGCATGCTGTGATCCATGCTCCCCGTTTGGCCCGCAGGCCCTTCCTCAACGGAAAAACAAAAGCCTGCAACATCAGCGAGCCCTGCCACGGGCACACTGAACAGAATCAAGAACAGGACAATTGCGGCTGAAGGCTTCATGGAGACAGGGTAAGCAAAACTGGTGCAAGACACAATTGACTGGGACCCGTGCAAAGACCGAACGTTCCGAATGTCACCCACGAGATTGAGTTTCACCAACCAAGTAAGCGGCCGCGCTTCTGTATTCACAAGAGACCTTATGAACATTCGGGTCCCGGGCGATCATGAACGAGAGATCAACTGGAGGACCGGAGCTCACCGGTCCACCTGCCTTCAAAAACGCGACTGACTTCTTCAGTAAGAAGCTCGCTGTTTGCCAGCGGTGTAGCTACGTCCGTGCAGACACACAGCCTGCGCCAGTGACAACCTCGAGCACCCTATTTGGCAAACAACTCGGATTCGACATCCTTAAAGGCTTTGAATTCGAGGGCATTTCCTGATGGATCGCAAAAGAACATGGTGCCCTGCTCCCCGGGCTCACCCTCGAATCGAACGTAAGGTTCGATAATAAATTCCTGTTTGGCGTCGCGCATTTTCTGCGCCAGCTGATGCCATTCAGGGAACGGAAGAACGACGCCGCAATGTGGCACCGGCACGCCCTGTCCGTCGACCGGATTCTTGATATTCCCCACGCTGCCGTCTCTACCCAACGATGCATTGAGGTGCACCACAAACTGATGGCCGTACATATTGAAGTCGACCCACGTCTCATCACTCCTGCCTTCCGGCAGGCCCATGTAGACGCCGTAAAAATCCCGTGCTTCGGGAATATCGCGGACCTGGATCGCAATGTGAAACGGGCTCAACACAGGGTTTGCTGAATCATGATTTCGGCTAGCGGTCACTGCTTACTCCTATTATTGTTATTGCCTTCAAAAATGCCGCATCCTACCGAAAAGCATGTAGCGGTGGTAAAGAATAATGCTGCTTTCCGCTGGTTGCACCCGTGCACCCCCCCCCGTTCGGCGGCAAACAAGCGCCTGCTACCTCTGCGAGCCTTGCGCCGGATAGGCGGAAAAAACCACAACCAGACAAATTCCGCTAATGGCTGCATGCGCAGGGTGCGAGTATATCCGTGGCAATACGTTGCTTATTATGGCTTTAGGTACCACTGGATACTCCGAATACTGTTGGGACCGGCCACTTTCGATTTGCTAAGCTGGCAAGCATTGTCAGCGCAACAACCCAAGGAATTCGATGCCCGACTCTCGATCTGCTTCATCTGATAAAGTCCTGTCTGCACTACGTGAATTCATGCAACTGGAGTCGGCCAGTGGGCTCTTGCTGCTCGCTGCGGCCGCACTGGCGATGCTCATTGCCAACTCGCCGTTAACGGCCCTGTACGATTCCTTACTCAGCACTACCGTCGCCGTTCAGGTCGGCGCGCTGATCATTAACAAACCACTCTTGCTCTGGATCAATGACGGTCTGATGGCCGTGTTCTTTTTCCTGATAGGGCTCGAGATCAAACGTGAAGTAATGGAAGGCGAACTTTCATCTGTATCGCAGGTAGTGCTGCCTGCAATGGGCGCATTCGGCGGGATGCTGGTGCCGGCCGGCATTTACGTCGCGTTCAACTACAGCGACCCGGAAGCGCTCGGCGGCTGGGCCATACCAATGGCAACCGACATCGCGTTCGCGCTTGCCCTGCTCGGCACCTTCGGCAGCCGTGTACCAACCGCGCTTAAGGTCTTCCTCCTCACGCTGGCAATCTTCGATGATCTTGCAGCCATTGTCGTCATCGCGCTGTTCTATTCCGGCGACCTTTCCTTACTCGCATTGATCACCAGTGCTGTTGCACTAGGTTCAGCACTTGCGATGAACCGGCTTGGTGTCACGCGTGTGTCCGCGTACGTACTGATCGGCGTCGTTTTGTGGGTGGCCGTCTTGAAGTCCGGCGTGCATGCAACGCTGGCCGGTGTGCTGGTTGCACTTTGTGTACCAATGCGCGACACCGACGGCGGCTCGCCACTGCGCGAACTGGAACACGATCTGCACGGCCCGGTCGCCTTTGCCATTCTGCCAATATTCGCTTTCGCCAATGCAGGACTGTCGCTGTCAGGCCTGTCCATCGACACGGTCCTCCACCCCGTAACCATGGGCATCGTCGCAGGGCTGGTACTAGGCAAACCGCTCGGCATCATGTTGTTTGTCGGTCTCGCTGTCGCGCTGCGAATGGCGAACCTGCCTGCCAAAGTAAACTGGCCACAATTGCTTGGCATATCGTTTGCCTGCGGCATCGGCTTCACGATGAGCTTGTTTATCGCCGGGCTTGCCTTCGAACACGGTGGCGGCCAGTACTATGGCGGTGATCGGCTGGGCATATTGCTGGGCTCCGTCATTGCTGCGGGTGCTTGCTATGTTCTGCTGCACCTCAGTCTGCCAGCGGCAAAGATCACACTGAAAAATACGGATCAATAGCAAGTCAGACCAGGTAATGGAATCTGCACCGAGGCATTCGAATATCGTGGAATACAATCCAGGAAACACTGACAAATTTTTGCGTGGCAAGCGCATTGCGATTTCAGGCGCAGGCCGCGGCCTGGGCCGCGCGCTTGCCATCGTCGCTGCAGATCACGGCGCAGATACCGTGCTCCTCGGTCGGGACCAGTTGGCCCTCGATGAGGTTGCAGCAACAATCAGTACGAGAACCGAACGAAGGCCTCTCGCCGTGGTGTGTGACTTGGCGAGTCCATCAAGCATTCACTCAGCTTACGAAAATGTTCTTAATGTCGATGCGACAGTCGATGTATTGATAAACAACGGAGCGCCGTGGTCGACTGGTAACCTGATCGACTTGTCCGACGATGACATTGTCGCTACTGTGGCAGCCGCCGTAACCGGGACCATTCTGCTGACAAAAAAGTTGCTGCCCGCACTCCGGCAATCAGCTGCCGCCGATATCATTACCATCGTTTCAACATCGGCAATTTTCGGCAATCACCACAGCGGTGGTTCGACGCCTTTTTTTGCCGCCAAGCACGGCCAGTCCGGCTTCAGCGACAAACTGCGTCATGAATTGCGAAACGACGATATTCGCGTTTCGGCAATCTATCCCCCTGACTTCGATGATGCGGACCCGACGGATCCGAGCTGGGAGAACAGACCTTCCCAAAGTGCGATGATTTCGAACCGCGAGATTGTCTCAATCGTGCTATTTATTCTGGCATCTTCACGAGCGTGCAGTTTTCCCGCCGTTTTTGTCGAGCGCATGGCGCTGAAGTCAAACTGAGAACGACACCAGGAACCCGTTTTTTTCTATTGAGGCTAATAGACCACTCTTGTAAGTGAGATTTCCACTTTCCGGAAAATGGCGGAGAGGGTGTCTGCCTATTCCGTGTCGCAGTCGGTCTCACCGCTTCCGATTTACCACTATACTTTCAATAACTTACTGCTCACCCTTGC
This sequence comes from Woeseia oceani, assembly GCF_001677435.1. Lineage (GTDB taxonomy): Bacteria > Pseudomonadota > Gammaproteobacteria > Steroidobacterales > Woeseiaceae > Woeseia > Woeseia oceani. Next base: position 1,410,787 of record NZ_CP016268.1, on the reverse strand, counting down.
CGCATGCCGTCGCGTATTGTCGCTTCCAATTGCACATGTTATGGTGGGTCTAACGGTAGGTCAAGAGTTAGATTCCAACTTTGCCAAAGCTGGCCAAAGAACTTTCCGCACTGCAGGTTAAGCGTCTGGCGCGGCCTGGCATGCACGCTGTCGGCGGCGTCTCTGGACTGTACCTGAGCGTCAAGGAATCAGGTGCCCGAAGCTGGTCACTGCGAGTGGTAGCTGGCGGTCGCCGCCGAGAGATTGGGCTGGGCGGCTACCCTACTGTGACTCTCGAACAAGCCCGAACCAGAGCGCGCACAGCCCGCGAGCAGATTCGCCAAGGCATTGACCCCATCGAGGCAAAACAAGCGGCCAGCGACGCCCTGCGCGCCGCAGATGCCAAGCGACTTACGTTCCGACAAGCAGTCACCGCATTCCTGCGGACAAAGACGCAAGAGTTCCGAAACCCGAAACACGCAAAGCAATGGAAGACGACCCTAGAAACATACGCGATCCCTCGCATAGGCTCACTGCCTGTCGATCAGATCGACTTGGCGCACGTTATTTCCGTACTGGAACCAATTTGGGAAGCAAAGACTGAGACCGCGAGCCGTCTGCGTGGCCGTATAGAGGCAGTACTGTCCTGGGCTACTGTTTCCAAGCACCGGAGCGGCGAGAATCCCGCCCGATGGAAAGGTAACTTAGAACACGTATTGCCCAAGCCATCGAAGATTCAGAAGGTACGGCACTACCCTGCTTTACCGTGGCAAGAGCTTGCTGCCTTTATGACTGAACTCCGCAAGCGCAGCGGCACTGCGGCCCGCGCATTGGAGTTCGCAATTCTCACGGCAGCGCGGTCCGGTGAAGTTCGATTGGCCACCTGGGACGAGTTCAGCTTTGATGAAAAAGTCTGGGAGATACCTGGCGAGCGCATGAAGTCTGGAAAGACTCACAAAGTCCCCCTGTCCCGTCCTGCCCTAAATCTACTGAAGGCGCTTCCCCGATTTGAAGGTTCCAACTACGTATTCGCTGCAGCGCGCGGAGGTCCTATGTCGGATATGTCCTTGTCTGCAGTGACACGGCGCATGAAAGTTGACGCTGTCCCGCATGGTTTCCGCTCTACCTTCAAAGACTGGTGCCGCTCAGCGACAAACTTTGCTGATGAGGTGAGTGAGCTTGCGTTGGCGCACGTAAGCACCGATGCAACGCGGGCGGCTTATGCTCGGGACGAACTCATGCCGAAGAGAAAGAAGTTAATGCAGGAATGGGCGGACTTCTGCGGCTCACTCGTGACTGAGCCGTCGTTATTACGAATCCGAGGTGTAGAGTGACTGGGCGCAAGTTTTCTCGCGACAACCAACACGTATTCGCACCCGGCGGTCGTCGCAATGCAATTCTCGACAAGTGGGAAGCATGCATAAGGGGGGGCATTCCTATTGTTGAGCCGTGGAGCCTTCAAGAGATTCAAGCCATGCTTGAAGCTTCTAGCGGACTGAATGAAGAAGAGGAGCTTGGTACTAAGCACATGGAACGGGCGCGGAGAATATGGGGACTTTGCCGGCGCGCACTAGTTCGTACAAATCTCGACAGAGCATCCGCACTAATGAGTGCATTAATCAGTTCTTTAGGGCACGAGATGACTCTTGAAGACATTGGTGAAGCTCAGGAAGCGCGAAACTTGCGCCAAGATCAAGCCGCAACCAGACAACGCGGCGGCCAACAGTCTGGGAAAGCGCGAAAACAATACAGGCAAAGAGACCTAGACAATGCAGCCCATGCCTATCTAAGGCTGCACAAGAATTACACATTTCGAACTCACTTTAGGTTGAGCGACATAGCCAAAGAAGCGGGCCTCACGCTACCTCGTGTCACTGACCTCACCAAGAAGGCTATTGTCAAGCGCGCGGAAGAACTGAATTAGCGCAAATCACGGCGTCTTTTCTACGCTAAATACGGAACGAACTGAGTTCGCTCCGTATTCGAGTGCCGCCACACTCCAAATCGGTAACGCTCACCTCACTGATGTTAATCGCAAAGAGGTGAATCAAAGTGAGTACGCAATCCACGCGGTACGTAAGCGATATACAGCTTGCTGAGCGGTACAACGTCTCCCGCTGCACTATTTGGCGGTGGGTCAATAGCGGCAACCTGCCACAGCCTTTCAAGCTTTCACCGGGGTGCACTCGATGGCGACTCGACGCCATCGAAGAGCGCGATGACGCCCGAGAAAAGGCCGCATAAGAAACCTCATCAACTGTGCGCCGCGTACTTTCCAAAAAAAAGTGCGCACCGACTGGCATCGGATGCGCACATATATTGGAGCAGGATTGATGATACAGAAGATTGCCCGACTAGAAAAGCGAAGCTGCAAGGGTTGCGGCTACCCTATCACCAATGAACCCAAGGTCCATGAGCACTGCAAACAGTGTCGTAATGGCCATCAAATCTGGCTACACCTGCAGTTCATAAAGTCCGCCATTCGTGAGAATGCATCATGAGCGCCGCCCTGATAGAGCGCCTCGATGGCGTGCGGGAAACCGGAAAAGGCCGTTACCTCGCAAGGTGCCCTGCACATGACGACCGGACACCAAGTCTCTCCGTTCGCGATACCGGTGACAGAGTGTTACTTCACTGCTTCGCTGGGTGCGATGCACTCGACGTAGTTCATGCGCTTGGCTTGGAACTGGCGGACTTGTTCGCTGACAAATGCGAACACCGCACTAAGCCAATGCGAACACGTATCCCCGCAGCAGATGCACTCGATGCGATTTCGCACGAAGCTCATGTATGCGCAGCTATCGCGGCAGACGTTCATTCCCACTGCGAAATAGACACGGAAACGTGGGAGCGATTAGCCATTGCTGTTTCGCGAATCAGTGATGCGAGGTGCTACCGATGAGCAAACAACTGGCGCGCGCTCTAGGAGCTGTAAGTATGCCTCGTAGAGCCAACATCGTTTGCGGAGCTGATATCAATCCGTCGCCTATCGACTGGCGCTGGCATGGGTGGCTTGCCGCAGGGAAGCTCCACATCTTGGCCGGTGCCCCAGGTACCGGAAAGACAACTCTCGCCCTGTCGTTCGCTGCGGCAATTACAACAAACGGACATTGGCCGGATGGAAGTAAGGCTCCTCTAGGGAATGTTCTGGTGTGCTCCTACGAAGACGACGCGGGCGATACGCTGGTACCGCGACTCGCAGCGATGGGCGCGGATCTCAATCGCGTCCACTTCCTACAAGGCATTACAGAAAACGGTGAGCATCGCGCGTTCAATGCAGCCCAAGACCTGTTGTTACTTACAAAGGAGGCTGACCGCATAGGCAACGTGGCATTGATTATTGTTGATCCGATTGTGTCCGCAATGGGGCAAGTTGATTCGCACAAGAACTTGGAGACGAGGCAGGCGCTACAACCTCTTGCTGACTTCGCCACAAGCACCAGGGCAACGGTACTTGGCATTACTCACTTAGCGAAAGGAACAAACGGGCGGGACCCGTTGGAGAGGCTTCTGGGATCTGTCGCTTTTGGTGCCCTCGCCCGCGTTGTCCTTGGTGCCGCAAAGGTTCAAGACGGTGACGGAGAAAAGCGAGTAGTAGCCAGAATCAAGAGCAACCTGGGTCCCGATGAGGGCGGTTTTCATTACGACCTTGTACAGGCCGTTGCCAAGGGCATAGAAACAGTCTCAGTTGCCTGGGGTAGTCCACTAGAGGGCACAGCGAGAGAGCTATTGGCATCCGAAGATGACTGCGACCCAACAGGCTCCCGCGATGCGATGACGGAAGCAAAAGAATTTCTCGTTTCGGTCATAGGCGCAGGTGTGACTAGTGCGAAGGCTATTTACGGCGAGGCATCACAAGCAGGTATATCCAAACGAACTCTAGAGCGCGCAAAGGCTAGTCTGAATATTCGCAGTACTCGGACCCGCCTAGACGGTGGCTGGGAGTGGTGCCTACCTACGTTGAAGGTCGCCAACCAACAGGGGCCGACAACGAAGAATCAAGAACTTAACCCAGTAGATCGCCAAGACCGCCAGTCTGACAGTCTGGCGACCTTGGCGACCTTGGCGGAGTTCGGGTGCCCCAAGTGCAGTGGGGAGGGTTGCGATTGGTGCTGCGACACGGGTCGAAACCCCGCGGCCCTTTAGAGACTCAGCGAAGCTATAGCCGTGTCTGCAGACTCACGCAACAAGCAGCCAAGTCGCCATATGCGCGACCGAGTGCTCAATCTTGTGCGTCAAAGTGGGCTGTCTCGTGCCGATGAAGCGGCCTTGCTTGAATCCATTGCCGCTGAAATTCGACGCGCGCCGAGGCTGACTGTAGTTGGCAGTGGCCGGGCGCGTTCGAGCGCACAGCAAGGCCGCCCCAATACTCTACGAAAACGCAGATCAAGAGCGATGCAGAACGCTGGGCTACGGGCAATTCGCGGCACTCTCTACGCCAACGACAACACACTTGCATCCTTGGTTCGACTTGGGGTTATCCCGCAAGAGACTGCAGAAAGCGATCTCGAGCTTCTGGACGCAATATCCGCCGTACTCGACCGGCTTGCATGGTAGCGCTGAGTGTCCCCTTGTGACATCAAATCTCAAAAACCCATGGTCCAATAAAAGTATGAAGAAACCACTTTCAGATTCCTGCTTGAACCTGCTTGGCATTGCGGAGCAATTGCCGGGTAAGCCATCGAGCCTCGCGCATTTCGGGAAGCCCACTCAACAACCGGCCCTTGCGGCCTTCGCATGCGGGCCGGCCTGCAACACGCAGCAATCTGAACATACTTTTTTTATGGGACTGCTTGAGAGCGGCCCAAAGCGTGGGGAGACAGTGCACTAATGTACCTGGAGAGAAATAGTGTCAGGCGGTAAAGGTAGTCAGACATCAACAACAACTGTTGATATTCCGGAGTTTCTGCGGCCATTCATGAACCAAGGGGCCAGCTCGGCAACGTCTGCGCTACGTAGCGTACAGAACCTCGCGAATAGCGACACGGTAGCAAACTTTACGCCTGCGCAGATTGAATCGTTTCGGCGGGCAACTGAGATTGCAAACGGCGGTGGTGGTTATATTCCTACTGCCCAACAAACGTTCTTGGACACGGCCAACGGCGTTGGGTTAGACAGCTTTGTTCCAGCATCCGCCATGTCAACGCTAAACGGTAACCAGAACTTTCTCTCACCAGAAATGCAGGCACAGCTTGCACAGTTGAGCGAAGGTGGTGTGCTTCCAGGGACTGACGCGCTTCAGAACACGGCCAACGGTGATTTCCTCTTTGGCGGTGACGGATTCAACGCGGCAGTGGATGCGGCGGTTCGTGCCGCACAGCCTCACATTCTGTCCACGTTCGGCTCTGCTGGTGCTGGCGGTGCTTCCGGTGGCTTGGCGAAAACCGCTATTGGCAAGTCTGCTATTGACGCATTCGCGAGTCAGTACGCGAACGAACGCGCCAACCAATTGGGCGCTGCGAGTTCTCTGGCCAACTTCGGACTGGGTGATCGTTCCAGCCGTTTGAACGCCATCAACACCGCAGGCGGTATTGCACAAGGTGAAAACGCCCAACGTTTAAACGCGGCGGGCATGTTGAGCGGTCTGGCTGATACCGAGCGCAGCCGACAATTAATGGCAGCGGGCCAGCTGCCGGATATCGGATTGTTGGATTCCAACCTCCTGCAGCAAGTGGGTGATCGCCAGCAGGGGCAGGAACAGCGGGAAATTGAGGGGCCGATGAACGCCCAGTTGCAGTTACTCATGGCTGCGTTGAATGGCCTTCCCATTTCTTCACTCTTGGGCTCAACAACTACTCAGACAACTGAAGCCGACCCATTTGCTCAGATTCTCGGCGGTGCCATGACGGGCCTTTCTATATTTGGCAGCGGTGGCCTGTTCCCCTTAATGGGCGGCGAAAAGCTGACAGGAATTGATATGGCGTCTCTTCCAAAACGCAGGGGGCTCTTGGGCTAATGGCTAACTTCTCCAATCGACTACAAGACCTGCTGGGAAACCCCGTATTCAATACGGGCATCGGTCTTCTTGCAGGCCAAAGTTTTCCTGCCGCCTCACAGTTCGCGTCTGAACGCGAAATGGCCTCGCTGCGAAACAACGCAGTACGTGACGAATTACGTCAGAGGCAAAGACAGGCAAAGCTACAACAGCAGATTCGAGGGCTATTGGGCGAAGCAGGCCCACAGACACAATCAGGTAACGGTCGGCCCGCTTTGTCTGGCGGCGCAGGTACGCCCGCCCTACAAACGCCTGACGGCAGGCAGAAACTCATGGGCCTTCTTGCAGAGGCAGATCCGGCTGGATTCAACCAGAACCTGACTCAAGGCCTTTTGGGCGCAATGTTCGCCGCGCCAAACGCCAAGTTCACTACGAATATAGGAAAGCTCTTCAGCGATCTCGAAACGGCAGAGCAACAAGGCAATGCGGAAGCAGCAACAGCCCTACGTGCTGAGATCCAGCGGAATGCGGGCACCGCAGTTGATTTTGATGACTTACGAAACACGCGAAACGATGTCATTAAGAATTCTGCTGACTTTGTAGAAGCGCGCGCCGGTTTTGACCGCGTAGAAACTGGCTTTAGTGCAGGAACCGCCCCTGGCGACCTCGCGGGCACATTTGGGTTTATGAAGTTACTCGACCCTGGCTCCACAGTTCGTGAGGGCGAGCAGGCGACCGTGCGGAATGCTCGCGGCATACCCGAGCAGATTCGCGGCATTTACAACCGCCTGCTAAACGGTGAAAGCCTGACACCGAATCAGCGTCTTGAGTTCCGCTCGCAAGCGCTGGCGCAACTTCGGGATGCATCGACCCGGCAGAATAAGCTGATTGAAGATGCTCGCGGATTCGCGCAAAGAAATGGACTGCCCGTTAGCGATGTCGTGCCGCAGTACCTAATACCGGGAACGCTGCCAGAACTTGCTGCCACCCCTGCGGGTCAAGCACACGGGCAACCACTGACAGAGGCAGAACGCGCAGAGCTGCAGCAGCTTCGCAAGGAGTTCGGCATTGGCCACTGATACCTCCAACACAAGCGCGCTCTCGACTGCACAAGCAGCGTTCAGTTCGGGTGATGAACGCCAGGAGTTGATGGCGCTTCGGGCGCTCAAGGCATCTCAGGGAGCGCCTGCTGCCGGGATTGATAAAGACGAGTTCTTTGAGGTTGGCGGTCGAGCAGCGGCGACGCAATTCACGAATAACCTAATGAACATTCCGGCGGGGGCCGGGAACTTGCTAGCCGCAACCGCAGCGGGTCTCCGAGTCTTGCCGGAAACTGTTTCGCGCTTTGTGAACGACCAGCCGCAAAACTTTGGAGAACGATTCGCTGCCGCCCGCGCGGAAGAGCAGGAGCTGTTTCCTGCATCGGCTTTTCGTGCAGTACCGACTCCGTCCGGTAGCAACATCGTTGCTGGGACAGAGGCTCTGATGAATATTCCCGGCGGACTTCTCGGGAATGCCTTGTCTGACGAACCGTTAGCACTTGGCCAGCGATTCAAAGAGGCGAAGACCCGCGCGAAAAGCGGTGCGACCGAACACCCGATTGCAAACTTGCTTGGAACCTTTGTTGGCGATGGCGCAACTATTGCCACTGGCCGCATGCCGTTTGCTAAGTCATTGGCCCGGAGTCGTGCACCCACCCCGCCGAACTTCAGCGCACTGGACGCAGGATCGCGGCGACTGTTTGAGCGAGTGCTCAGCTCGAAGTCGGTTCAGTCTTTGCAGCGCGGCACAGGACGGGCGGTAGAAACCGGGATAGAGGGTGCAGTACTCGCATCACTCAATGAAGGCAACCCGCTGGAGGTCGCGGCCTATTCTTCTGCCCTGCAAATTACCGGAAGCACAACACTGGCCGCAACCAAGGGCATATTCCGCAATCCTGGGCGAGTAGCGCTCGCTGCAATCGTCGCGCACCAAGTTGGCAAGAGCCTGGCTCCTGGTGGCAACAATTATGTCTTGCCCACAATCGAAGAAGGATTCGACACCGTATCGCTTGGCATGGTGCTGGGTCTGTTGGCAGGTAGCGCGGGCCTAGGTCGAATGCGCGGCACCAAGATTGCCGAAGACCTGTCGAAGACGATAGACGCACTAACGTCTGTCCCTCGCGGATCAGCCTTAAGCTTGGTTCGCGAAATCGCTGACGATCAGGGAGGCCGAAATGTCGAGCGCGTCCTGAATCAGTTTGTACGGGACCCAGACTTTTTTGACCCCGACTCGCGGATGCGCCTTGAACGGGCGATCACAGATGAAGAGGTCTCGTTAACAGACACTATTAACGAGCTAATAGACGGTGACCGCTCTTTTGCAGAGCGGCTGAACATCGCGGGCACGCCCGAAGCCCTCGCGATGACTCAGGACCAGGTACGACAAGCTATAAGTGCTGACAACAGCCGGGGGCGTATTGTTCGGCCCTCAAAGGTGGCCGAGCAAGCCGCCAGAGTCTTAGGCAATGACCGTGCAAAGCGCCTTGGTTTTGAATCAAAGGATACTGGCCCTAAACGATTCATTTCCGCTGTCTTCCATGACGCGGGAGCCATAGCAACGGCACGTAAGCGCCTAAGCTCAGCGGCCTTCACTGATCTATTGACCCTTCACCTGGATTCCGCGATTACCTCAAGTATGCGGCGTAGCGGAGACTCACGGTACGTTGACGGTCAGGCATTGCGCAAGCAGTGGGACAACCTGCCGGAAGCGGCCAGACAGGCCTATTCACGCGACCAACGCAGCGCCATTGAGGCGTTCATAGATCAGGCATCCACAGAACAGCTAACCGTGCTCCCTCCACTTGCGGCCCACAGCCTGTTAGTGGACGGCGACCTGTCCCGCCGGTTGCGTGGCAAACCACAGACAAGGAAAGACAACGATGAATGAATCTGAGCAGCAGTTTGACAACGATTCCTGGGACTCCGACCGGCGGTCTCTGGACGAAATCGAAGAAACCGAAAGGCTAACCACCCTGTACGAGGAAGACTCTAGCGACGACGCCAGCCCCGATACTGAGCCTCCCGTAGCAGAGCTTGAGGCTGCTGAACCTGAAACAGCACCGACGGAAGATGACGCATACGAGGCGTACAGCCCGCAAGAGTGGGCGACGTTCAGTCAGTTTCAACAGGAAGTCAGTCAGCTACGCGCAGACGAGCAGAGACTTGCCACTGCTCAAGAGGCCATCAAGGCAGCCGGCGGCGACATCGTTAAGGCTTGCGGCGGAGACAGAGAGCGCGCTGCCGCTGTCAGAAGCGACCTTGCCGACCTTGAAAGGTCAGTTCGGGAGCGACAGCGTGGTGAAAAGCAGGCGCGTGAACAGTTGTCGAGTCACGTTGAGAGCAAGCGAGTTGCGAGTGAGCGAAAGCAACTCGCCAAGAAAGTGCCAGAACTCGCTGATGCGGAGAATCGGAAACAACTTGGCAGCTGGCTATTGGAGCAAGGCTTTTCCGCCGAAGATGTCAGCGCCATCAAACCCGCACAAGCTGCTGCTGCGTGGAAGATGATGCAGGCAAACAAGCCACAAGGGGCGGAGCCTGGCACACGAGTACGCATCCCGAAGCGTAAGACCGCTGGCAAGAGCAAAAAAGACGAGCCTCGCACCGTTGAGGAAATATTTGCAGCTGCGGGAAAACCAATGGCGCGCACCGTTCTTTATGGCCCGACGATTAAGAAGCGGACAGTACGCCCACCGCAAGCCGAAGTCCTGACATTACTTTACGGGGAGGCATCGTAGTGCCCACCTTTGAAACCAAGCTGAAAGACGGCGACATATTCGCGGGCAGACCGGTACGGCTCCTCTCAGAGTTCGAAGCCGCCGAGAATGCGACGCTCGACAACCCGAACACGGACGCGCTGTACGGCGCTCCAGAGAAGGGAAGTAAAGCCGCGAAACAACGGATGGCCAAAGTACGCGCAAAGCGCAACAAGGAGAACGCCAATGTTCAAGAGCAAAAAGCAAGTGACTGATGTTGATCTGCCACTGCCCAAGGTTACAGGGAAGCTGAATGACCTCTTTCGAGTACTGAAAGGCCAAAAGCGGTCAAGGGACCTCTACAACGCCAGCGGTATGCTGTTGGGCGAACAGGCCGCTCTGCTGCGCCTAAGCGACTCCCGGCAGTTCGTTCTTGCTATCGAGGTTGATGGCGAAGTCTACCGTGCGTCTGAAGTTCACTGTGCAAACCCCATGATACAAGCACTGGCCGATCGCATGACCGTGTTCGGTCAGTCGCCTGAGGAACTACGGACGCAAGAGCAAGCGAAACGGCGCGCCCAAATGTCGCCAGAAGAAGCTCAGAAAGAGGTGGAGGAAATGTACAAGTCGTGGGGGTTGACCGTGTCTGCCGCAGAGCCTGGCGTGAAGCGCACGACGAACAATATGCGCAGCCTGCTGCACAAGCCTGCGGCGTAAGCGGGATCTGGGCCTATTTCTTGTCTGTAGAGACGCCTGGGAGGGGGGTATAGAAACGTGCCCAGACTTTGGGAGACCGGAGCTGGGCCTTCGCTCCCACAAAACTGAGTATTTCCTTTGAAAAATTCTGAAACCGCAAAATCCGACACGCTGCCCGCCACCCTTACCGATGAGGCCGCTAGCTGGTGGGCAAAGCTGGTCGATGAATACGCTATTGACGACGACGCAGGACGGTTGCTCCTACAGACCGCGCTGGAGGCGTTCGACCTGATGCGCACCTGCCAACAATCCGTCCGGGAGGATGGAGCCAAGGTCAAAGACCGCTTTGGGCAGTTTAAGGCTCACCCGCTTCTCGCGACAGAACGAGACGCTCGGTCACAAATGCTGGCGGCATTGAAGCAATTGAACCTAGATATCGAACCTTTGCGGGATAGCCGAGGGCGACCGCCGGGAACGTTCAGAGGAGGAGCGTAGAATGCCTTCAACACGAAAACGGCGCAGCAGAGCAAATGCGGCAGAGGCGCTAGTGCCCTGGGAGGAGCGGCCCATCAGTAAGGAGCGCTGGACGCGCTTACGCGCAAAACTTATGGCTCAAAGCTTCTCCGGCCATCGTCCGTGTGAGTGGTGGAAGTATGAAAGTCCTGAGCCGCTTCGCGGAAACGAAACCCTACAGTTGTACCGAATGGGCGAACTCTCAGGAGAGGAACTGCGAGCGGTGACCAAACGCTGGGCTGAGCACGAGGAGCGAATTGCGCAGCTACAATGGTACGTCACTGGTCATGAGAACAATCAAGCCGTGGGTCTGGATGGCCATGAAGGCTATTTAGCTTGGCGACGCTTCTATGGCATTCCCGACGAGTTGTTTCCGCCACGTTCTGACAAAGAACTGATCGCGCTTAGGCAAATGCGGAGAAAAAGCACTAATGATTCATAGCGCGCCAACTGGACAAGCGATGGTATAAGAATGGGAAATTCTCACGAGTAAACAATGGAGGGTAGGTGGCGGGGTGGTTCACAACAGTATTTGAGCCCTAACCTCAAAAGAACATCTCGTTTGGGCAGGAGGTCAGAGCATTCACAAAATGCTCTGCAGTTCCACTGCGCCCTCCGTCAATAACGGCGCTGTTGTGAACGGGACGGAACTCGATATGAGGATGCATCTGCGTTGCAAAGCAACTAAGAAATCTATCCTCCATCTCCCGGCCAGCGCTTCCGCCGCTGTGAAGCACAGGATCGAAGACCGAAATCTTGCTTAGATTCCTATTTGGCCCAAATGCCGCCTTGAGAAAATACTGCATGTAGATATCAGTTCGCGGCAAACTGTACCCTACAAACACCACGTTTCGAGCTTCGCGCAACTCCTTAATCGCGTGCTTCCAGATAGACTGAGCGCTCTTCTCCGATAACTTGTTTGATATGGGCGGCAAAATCAGCGGTCGTTCAACCGGTCTTGCAAAGTCCTGAGGCCGCGCGTCGTTTTTCTGCTTCGGGAAATTTAATGCGCCATGGAGCTTCAAAATCTTGATTTCCTGGGCCGGGGTTGCGGTGGATGGCCCAACAAGCTGGGTTCTAGTCCCCCCAGTCAGCATGGCTGAAGACCCATAATTTCTAGTCTGATAGTCGACAGGCTGCACCTGTAAACAAACATCCAGCTCTGGGAAGTGGCCGTATCTCAACTGAAGTGCGGTAAATGGCCTTGGTTTAGTCGTGGCGTTGTACATTGTGCTGTTAAGAACTTGCAGTAATGACAACTCAAGAACAAGGTCGTAATTGAAGGTAATTATGGCGGGCATCTCGTTACTGACTTTTGCCCACTTAAGAAGCGCAGCCCAAAATGCCCGGTAGACCGCCCCTTCTTTGTTGTCCTGAATATGAATTTGCCCCCCTGTCCCCCTGGGATCCTCAAGCGCACAACAAAGGTCTATGGTTTTGGCAATTGAGTCAGCTACGGTCTGAAATTTTCGCTTCTCAGTCGGCCCGCCGCTCAGGGAGTTAAACGCGAGGATAGATAGAATATCTTCGATGTTTCGATCATTGAAAACCGCGCGGCCATGATAGCCGTCCAATTCCCCTCGAATTTTCATCGCGTCTTGGATTAATCTCAGATCATCAGGGGGTACCGGTTTATCACGAAGCGTTTCCCGAGCTGCGATATCTATCATTTGCTCGACAAAATTTCCCAATAGCGGAATACCTGCACCGTGCGAAAAACCAGCGCCAAGGATAATGACGTTGTTCGACATGTTGTTAAACCTCCGTGTCCAGCGGTACCGGTATTCGTGACTACTGCAGTACGGCCTTCAGTTAGCTGGCGACTTCGACAGAGCTCCGAGCGTCAATCTGTAGAGCAGAGCACCTATTCTGCGGTAACTCGCTCAATGAGCGGTGTCATCTTGCCTGACTTATCTTCAATGCAGATTCTCCACTTAGGGAACGACCACGTTGGATTGTAATCTGGGGCCATGATGTCACCGTTTGTCACATCTAGGAGGCAAAAATCCTCGTCGTCTGTATAGGTAACAACAAACATTGGTCTTCCGTGCGCCATGTAGAGAGAGGCTTTCGGCGGGGCCACCGTTGAGATACGCATGGCCGGAGCAGAAAGGTCGATATCAAGCACCACTGCACATGCAGCAAATGACAAAGCACTTTCTCTAATACTGCCGAATACGATCTCGAACAAGTCGCAATCAGGGGAATATAGCGCCATCCCACAACGCCCGGCAGAGTCGTTTCCGTCAGGAACGCGGAAACCGTACCTCGTGCCGTACTGAATCAGTGCGCCTTGCGGTACTGACCGTAATTCTTGCATTTGGATATCTGGCTGAATCGTGACAGTCATGTATGGCTCCTTTATAAAATTAGTCGCATCATTCAAGGTCAATATTCGGCATTCAATCCGATAGAGTTTCCGGCAATTGTCCAGCGCACGAGAAATCGTATGGTGAAGATTCTACGAAGTTCACCGCCGGATTCCAGCAATACTTACTTTGCCGTTAGCGACCCCCAATCACCCGGCAACTCAAGAACAACTCGCCCCTATCAGGGGGGGGGGTAAGGCTCTGTAATCCTGTTGGGACCGTACCTAAGGGGGCCACGAAATTGTTGCGTACGGTTCCTAGGGATTTTTGGGCAGGATCTGAGGGCCGAGATTCCTTGATGCACTGAAAGCCCGAAACTGGTATCAATACCCCGACTTGATTCACTAGGGAGTATTGATATGGCCGGAAAATTCGAAATATACAAAGATAAGAAAGGCGAGTTTCGCTTCAGGCTCAAGGCAGGAAACGGCGAGCCAATACTGGCCAGTGAAGGCTATTCAGCTAAGTCGGGCTGCACTAACGGCATTGCTTCTGTCCAGAAGAATTGCGGCGACGACTCCAGATATGAGGCTCGCGAGGCCAAGAACGGCAAGCATTACTTTGTCCTCAAATCTGGCAACCACCAGGTAATTGGAAACTCGGAAATGTACGAAACGGCAGCAGCTATGAAGAATGGCATTGCCAGCGTCAAGAAGAACGGCACCACGACAACAATAGCCGACCTGTCGGCGTAGTCTCCAGCGGGCCAAGGACGGCCCGCTAGCCTCCACCTAACCGCAACGAATACCACTAGTTGACCGTACCATCCCCGAACATAGGCGGGCATCCCCGCTGGTGGGCACTGCCTTTCTGCGGTGTCGGCGGTCTAATTTGTTTTTCAGCACGGCTCCCGCAATCGCGGCAACGAAACTGCGCATCTTTCACGGGGAGACTGCCGCGCCCTGCTCCGATAATTCGGGGCAAATCAGCAACGTCCCACCTCTCGCACTTGTTGCAATAGACTGCTAGCGCGTAAGAGTGCCGTTGAAGGTCTTCAATGGTTGAAACTCGGATCATCACGAGAGGGTACTGCAGCGATGTGCACCCAAGCTATAGCCGCTACCGTGCCGGTTATTTTTCCTTGGTTCCAAAGCTCCCAGACGAGGTCTGCTGCCTCTTCATCTGCAATCAGGGCCTCGATGTAGGCGTCTGCGAACATGGCTCAATTCTCACCAGACACGCTCTACCGAACGCTCGGTAAATCAGTTCAGAAAACCAAGTTTTCCGCATTGACACTGTCCCGCAACGAAGAGGCAAAAAAAAGCCGACCCAGGGCATTCCAGGGTCGGCTATAGCTGTATTGCAGAGTTAAAGGGGGAGCAAGCGCTACGCGCTCTCAGTCCAGCCTCCCGGAACCTCTCGCATTGTGGTGCCAGGGTTTTGTGCGTTCCGTTCCCTAATTTTCTTTAACTCGTTGACGTAGGTCTTAGGAAGCGGTCCGCAGCGAACCTGCTCTACCCGAACCGGCCAGCCTGCCCGGCGTAGGGCCCGGTATTCCGTGAGAGCTTCTTCCCTGCTGTCCGATTCGCAGAACACCATATCCTTATCGTAACTGCCTGCCGCCGGTGCAGTGACTCGCCAAATGATCGGCCATTTTTCCAGGCTCGCAATTACGCCTTTCTTGCTCATGCAGCACCTCCATCAACAGAGAAAAGGTCAGATTGCGCAGAATGTTCGCTGTCGCACAGCGCGTTCAGGTCCGCGGAAAGGGCGCTTGCCATTTCGGCGATGCGGTCAAGCCTCTCAGGCGCGCCGGGCTGGTTCTCTATGTCGAATGATTCGACGGTCCTGAGAGCGTCGTACAGGTCGCCTTGGATCTTTGCCACTCGGCTTCCATCGTTCCCAAGCGCCGCCTCGTTTGCGAGACCAATGGATGCAGCGACCGAATTAGCCGATTCTGCTTCAAGTTGCTCAGCCATCTGCTCTGCATTTTGCCTTGCCGCTGAATCGTCGGTTTGCGCCGCAAGCATACGCAGATTACTAGCAACAATTTCGTTGAGGTCATCCAGATCGGACTCTACAGGCGGGGTGGTGTCGTTTGCCTTAGCCATGATTTTCTCCTGCTTCAGTGTGAAGCCAGAAGGAACAGCCATTCGCCCTACCCGCGTGACACTGCGGAAAATTGAGCAGAAAACCCTGTGCATCGCTGAACCTATCCGGCGTAAGGGCCTTTTCCTACAGGCCCGGACTCAAGCGACGATTTTTGATGGCACTAATGGCGGGGCTAACTAGATTGCATCGTAAGTTATTGTTTTTATTGACGTAGTGGCGGAGAGGGTGGGATTCGAACCCACGGTACGGTACAACCGTACACCTGATTTCGAGTCAGGCACATTCGACCACTCTGTCACCTCTCCGGAGGATTTGCAGTGCGGGCGCGTATTCTAACCGCATACACTGTGACTCGCGAGGGTTACCGCATTTATCAGTAACGCAGTTCAAACCGCAGGGCAATGACCACGGCAGCAGCCAAAGTCGCATCCATCGCCGGGTTCTTTATGAACTGAATATCCGGTTGCACGACGAAGTGATTATTGACCGTAGCGCGGTAGGTCAACTCCCAGATCGTCTCGTGTTTGCCGGACGCACCACCGGATGATAACAATGCGTCAAGGTAAGCATCCCCCGCGCCAGCCGACGCTATTGCCAACCCAAGCTGGTCATCGGATCGCCGGTCGAACGGCGCTTGCACCACAATGCCTGCGCCGAAGTAATCTTCAAGACTGTTCAGATCGGAGTTTGCCGTCCCGTAGCGAATGAACGCCGATGCTTTGCGACCGGCCAGGTCAAAATTTCTCTACGCACCCAGATACCAGCCGTCGTTGTCATTTGACCGATAATCGTAAGTCAGATGTGCAAATGAACCGGTGTATTGCCAATGCCCAACCCACAGCCGGGTACTTGAGTCTGCAACCGCGTCCATTTCGAGCACGATCAGTGCGCCGTCAGCGCTGCTCAGGCGGACCTTGTTACTCGAGGCATCGCCCGTATCCCCAGGTACACCATCGAGCACAGCCAGCCGCACGCTCAGTCTTTCGCTTTGCCAGGAAGCGCGAAGAGCCAAAGACGAAACCGGGAAAATACTTGGCCCATTCCTGCCGGTTTGAGCGAACTCCGCGCCAATACCATGAGAACTGTTCAGAAACAGGCCGCCCGTTTCGTGCGCGTCGAATTCGCTGTTAAGGTCGTACAAACCGGAACGCAAGGACCACGCGCCCTGTTGAATTTCATACCAGGCCTGAAACGGCCGCACTCCGTATGCTGCATCAATATTGCTGGTTCCCTGAAGGTCACCAACCAACTCATCAGCGAAGGTAGCCGAATTATTGTAGAGCCCGTGCAGAAACACAGTACCGCGACCGGCGCTAAACGCCTCGCTTAAGTCCAGCGACAGCATCAGGTCCAGATTGTCCAGGTAACGCGATCCCCTACTGGTGCCACCGGCCACATTGTTGCTGATCTCGCCTGTGTAAACGGCCTCGAGCTCGTAGCCATCGGCCATGACCGTGCCGGCCGCAGACAGCAATCCGATCGACCAGAACCTGCCAATAGTCAATTTCTTCATTTCACCAACCGAAACCTGCATTCATTTGCACGTGGTCGCGATCGTCCAGCGACCTTCGAGTGTGGCCTGTTTTACTGCAGAACTACGCCCTCTCTTGAGTATCCATTTGCCGGTGTTTGCACCATTCTGTAAACCATACCTGACGCGCGCTTGTCTTCGCTAAATTCCGCCGAGCCGGCCACTTTCGCAGTGCTGGCCGATTGATGTCTGCCGAAGGCTTTAATCAAGACGGGATAGGTCAGCCGCACATTGAGCACGGTCGGCCAAGCTTCTGGCGGCGAATGGATTTGCCCTGGCCAGAGTCCCGCATACTCATCCACAACGTGCCAGCGCAAAGGCAGAACGCTGACATTCATGCAGCAACTGGCGTACGGGATCGCTTTCACACCGGCAATCGGCTGCAACGACCAGTCTCGGTTGTAATCGGGCTCGTTCGACCACAAAGGCAGCTCACCGGCGATTTTGTCGTGCAACACGCGACCACTGTTACGCAACCGGTCTCGCGCAACCTGCGGGGCGGCGCATTCTATCCGCAAGCTGCGGCGAAATGCGCGGCTGGGAGGGCAATTCGCGCGCCCCTTGCTAGCCGATTCCACGCGGTAAATCAAGGTTAGACGGCACTGCTTTTTAGCCGCCGCTAAGGTAGCCTAGGCAGGCTGTTCCACCGCCAGACGGGTCCCAAGCCGACGGGTGTCACTGCGCCAAAACGTCTATCGCGGAGGAATTCGCAATCGCGTTTCCGGTCACATTACTTTTCGATACGGAGCGGCGTGCTGTGGAATACAAGGAGTGGATTTGCGCCTGATTTCCTATGTACTTGTCGCTTTGCTGGTCGGGACCTGCTCATCCCCTCCGCCCCTGCTTGACCAGGTATTGCACCTGGGCGAGCTGCGCGTCGTGACTCGAAACGCACCCACCACCTATTACATTGGGCAGGAAGGTCCGGCCGGCCCTGAGTTTGATCTCGTGCAGGATTTCGCCGATGAACTGGGCGTCGAGTTGCGCATCGACACCGTCGACAGCGTTGCTGAGGTCATGCCGTACCTGCTGTCAGGCAAAGCGCACATGGCTGCCGCCGGTTTGTCCGTTACGGATTCGCGGCGCCGCTTCGCCGATTTCGGGCATCCCTACAATACGGTCGACGTACACCTGGTTTATCGCCTTGGCACAGTCAGGCCCCGCGAGATTCAGGACATTATCGGTCGCAAAGTCGAGGTCGTTGCCAACAGCAGTCACTCCGATCTGATGGCGTCGCTGGAGGCCGCTTATCCTGACATAGAATGGGCAGAAAACGCTGATCTCGAAGTGCGTGACTTGCTGGAAAAAGTCGCGCTGGGCGAAATCGACCTGACCATCGCCGACAGCACGGCCTTCAATATTCAGCGTCACTTCTACCCTGACCTGCGGGTTGCGCTTGACCTTGAACTGGACGACCCGCTGGCGTGGGCCTACCGCAAGGATGACGGTCACAGCCTGCTGGCACGAGCCGACGAATTTCTGATCGGAGCGCAGCGCAGCGGCCGGCTCGCGCAGGTTAACGACCGCTACTACGGCCATGCCGAGAAGTTTGACTACGTCGGCACCCGGGCCTTCATACGCCATTTTGAGAGCCGCCTGCCACGTTTCCGCCCACTGTTCGAGCAGGCGGCCGCTGAGACCGGTACGGACTGGCGACTGCTGGCTGCGATCGGCTACCAGGAGTCACACTGGCGCTCGAAGGCCGTTTCACCCACGGGTGTTCGCGGCATCATGATGCTGACCCAGGCCACCGCCGACTACCTCGATATCGATGATCGCCAGGACCCGGAAAGCAGCATCGTCGGTGGTGCCCGGTATTTCGCGCGGCAATCAGAACGTCTGCCGGATGAAATCGGCGAACCCGACCGAACCTGGCTCGCCCTCGCCTCGTACAACGTTGGCTTCAATCACGTGAAAGACGCGCGACAAATTGTTGAATGGCAAGGTGGCGATCCGAATACCTGGGTTGATGTCAGCAAAGCGTTGCCGTTGCTGGCACGTAAGAAGTGGTATTCGCTCGTTGACTACGGTTATGCACGCGGTTGGGAACCGGTGCTGTACGTGAACAATATTCGTCGCTACTACAACATTATCCGCTGGCTAACCGAAACTGAAAGCAATGAAGATTCGCTGGACGGCGACACCAACACCTTCGAAGTAGCACAGAGTGACAGCAGCCCGGAATCAGCGGCGGCTGACGAAGAAACTTTGCAGTAATTCCCGCGACTCGTCGGCGAGCAACCCGCCGCTCACTTCAATGCGGTGGTTCAACGCACGTTCGGAGCTGAGATCGAGAACGCTGCCCGCCGCGCCCGCCTTCTCATCGTATGCTCCGAACAGCAAACGCGAGACACGCGCGTGCAACATCGCGCCAAGACACATGACGCACGGCTCCAGTGTCACGACCAATTCACAACCGGTCAGCCGGTAATTGCCAATTGCCGCCGCCGCCTCACGCAGCGCCATGATTTCCGCATGCGCTGTCGGGTCGTGATTTGCAATAGGCCGGTTGTAGCCACGACCGATAATCTCGCCACGGCGGACGACTACCGCACCCACCGGCACCTCGCCCTGCTCTGCCGCCAGCGCGGCTAGTCGCAACGCTTCCTGCATGTATGAGATTTCATTTCCTGGCCAACGCATTACCGCTCCCACCCGGCCAGCAACACACGATGCTCACTTTCAATCGACATGCCGTTACCACTTTCGCGCAGTTGCATTGCAAGTTCTGCGTACATTGTAACCATTGGAATCCCGTTTACGCCGACACCTCGGCAACATCGAATAGCACGCAGATCCATGCATAGCTGACATATTCTTTGATAATTAAACGACAAAGGAGCCCAGCCACTCGATCGCCTGATGAGATGCGGCTGCGAGTACGTAAATTAGCATGCCGAGACCTAAGGTCAGGCTCACGAATGCCTTACACCAATCGCCAGGCGTCGCTTCATCATACTTATTGCCGTCTTCCAGAACAGACACGCGGGCTACGGCATCATTGCTGTCCAGTACCACACTGCGGCCGAACATGCCGCCCGGTATCGCGGTCGATTTCTGCGACAGCTTGCGTATCACCGACACCACCTGATCGGCTCCGGAGAATGCACGGGCCGCCGCCAGATCGCATGCCTGTTCGGCATCGGCCCGACCGTCCCGCTGTGCACGTCGCCGCAAAGTACCGGGCCAGAACACCGTCAACCAATACAACAGAAACGCGCGCAAATTATCCAGCCGCTCGGCATGCGCTTGCTCATGCGCCAGAACCACCGCCAATTCGCCAGGTTGCAGACGATCAACCAGGCCCTGAGACAACAGTATTTGTGGACGCAGGAGGCCTGTGCAAAACACCAGTTCTTCCGCGCTGTCGAGCGTATGAAAACCCTGTACAGAACGGTGTGCCAGCGCACTGAGCACACGCAACCGGCGTTGACCAATCCGCAATGTCCACAGCAATGTCGTCAACAACAACAAGACGATGAGACTGCCGATTAAAGAAACCGCGAAAAGTAACGAAGAGTTTGCCGCATAGACCGGCGCGTGCGCGGTGCATTGACTGCCGTGGCAATGCGCCGCCACCAGCAAGTCAGCAATTGTGGGATGTGAAACTATCGCGACTGACAATAGTGCTGCCAGTGGTGCAGTCGCCGCATACAGCAGGCGGACGACAGAACGCAAAGAAGGGCCCAGATGCCCAATCCAACCACGAACCAACGGGTAAGCCAGCGCGGTCAACAGACCGCCGGCCATCGTCGCAATGAGCCACCACCCCAGAATCCCGAATGGCAGCTCAGTCATGATCGTCTGCGCCCTTGTCGCCGGCGGTCATCGACTCCAGAGACGTTGACAGGTCCTGCAACATCTCCGGCCCCTCATCGGTAACGTACCTCAGGAAGCCGGAAATCATCGGTGCCATTTCACCGGCCGTCACGCTTTGCGCCATATCCCGCATCAAATGCCCGATGAACTGCGACTTGTCCAAAGTGGCCCGATAGCGGTAGGCCCTACCGTCCTTGTCTCTGTCAACAAGGCCCTTCCGATGCAGTCGTTCCAGCGTGCTTTGTACCGTCGACAGCGATATTTCGTTGTCGGGCATCTGCTGCCGCACCCGTTTGGCGGAAGCGTCTCCGCCCTTCCAAAGCACCTCGAGCACCAGCAATTCACGCTCGCCCAGATCGGGCAGGCGTTGGCTCTTGCGGAGTTCAAATCCGCGCATCAATCCGGGAATTTTATCGATCACCGCACGATCATATCCGCTTTGC
Organism: Woeseia oceani; assembly: GCF_001677435.1. GTDB lineage: Bacteria > Pseudomonadota > Gammaproteobacteria > Steroidobacterales > Woeseiaceae > Woeseia > Woeseia oceani. The sequence continues at coordinate 1,389,717 of NZ_CP016268.1, read as the reverse complement.
CCGGTCTGCCCAAACACCCCTCCGCTGAACAGCAGGTGCAGCGAATACCGATGCCTTATCGGTGTTTGCCGCGGGTGGTAAAAGACGACTCGCACGCCAGCCGCAGGAACGCGATGGCCCCCCGATCAACAATTGCCCGAGAGTTGAAGCGATGATAGCCCGACCCACATTCCGCATTCCTGTCGTTCTGCTCACCTTGAGTACAAACGTCGCACTGGCGCAGAACGATGCGATAGACGAAGTCATTGTCGAGGGACGGAGCGAAACTCTGGTTGGCGAGGCACGTACCGCGTCGGAGGGTATTGTAGGACAAGTGGATCTCGAGCTACGCGCCTTGTTGCGGCCTGGCGATATCCTGGAGTCCATACCCGGCATGATAGTGACGCAACACAGCGGCTCGGGTAAATCCAATCAGATGTTCCTGCGCGGCTTCAATCTCGATCACGGCACCGACTTTGCCACATGGATCGACGGCATGCCGGTGAACATGCGGACCCACGGTCACGGCCAAGGGTACACCGACGTCAACTTCCTGATACCGGAAACCATCAAAACCCTTCGATTCGTCAAAGGCCCCTACCACGCAGAGCTTGGCGACTTCTCGTCCGCCGGCGGCACTCACGTGGAAACATTCGATAACCTGCAGGGTAGTCGCCTGAAGCTGGGAGTCGGCGACGACGGCTACCGTCGCGTGTTGGGAATGGGCGGACTCAATGCCAATGAAGTGAACCTGTTTGCTGCCATAGACGCCCATGTATTCGACGGTGCATGGACGGATATTGCAGAAGACGTGCGCAAGATCAGCGGGCTCGTGAAGCTCAGCGACGCTGGCCCGGCGAGTCAATGGGAACTCACCGCCATGTATTACGACAACAACTGGAATTCGGCAGACCAGATTCCGGCCCGGGCGGTGTTGCAGGGTCTTACCGACGAACGTGGCTCGCTCGATGACACCCTTGGCGGAGAATCTCGAAGAGCCAGTCTATCCGGCCAGTACAGGACGAATTGGGACATCGGCACTGCATCATTCAGTGCCTATGTCATCGACTACCGCATGCAGCTATGGTCCAACTTCACCTACCTCCTTGACGATCCTGTGAGTGGCGACCAGTTCGAACAACTCGATGACCGCACGGTGTGGGGTGGCAGCGGCCAGTTCCAGTGGTTTAGCGGTGATCTCGATCAGCTGGATCACCGCATCGGCATCGAACTGCGTTACGACGACATCGATGCCGTGGGCCTGTTCCATACCCGAGAGCGTGAACGCCTCGCAACCACCCGGGAAGACAGCGTGCAGGAAAAGAGCATTGGCTTGTTCTACGAACAGACCTGGCATTTCGCGGAAAGATGGCGAACTGTCATCGGCATGCGCGGCGACTTTTATGATTTCGACGTAGCCGCAAACAACCCCACCAACTCAGGTACAGAAACCGATTTCATGCTTAGCCCAAAAGGCAGCCTGATTTACGCGCTATCTGATTCAACCGAAACCTACCTGAGTGTTGGCCAGGGTTTTCATTCCAATGACGCACGTGGCACGACCATCACCGTGGACCCGGCAACGGGTGACCCGGCCGCTCAGGTTGATCCGCTCGTACGTTCCACCGGCGCGGAAATAGGTTTCAAGACCGTCTGGCAGGATAGCTGGAACAGTTCATTGGCACTTTGGCATCTCAAACTTGATTCGGAACTGTTGTTCGTCGGTGATGCCGGCACTACCGAAGCCAGTCGCCCCAGTACGCGTTGGGGAATTGAACTGAATAACCACTGGACGCTCAACGATATCTGGACAGCCGAAGCCGATTTCGCCTGGACGGACGCGGAGTTCGATGACGATATACCTGATGGCAAGGAAATACCCGGTGCCATTCCCTTTGTTGCCACCGCATCTCTGACTGCGCACGATCTCAGTGGCTGGTTCGGATCCATCCGGGTTCGCCATTTCTCGAGCTACCCACTGAGCGAAGACAGCCGGGAAGAATCCGATGGCTCGACAATCACCAGCCTGGCAATCGGTTGGCGCAACGAGACATGGAAAGTTCAGCTCGACGTTCTGAACGTATTTGATTCAAACGACCACGACATCGATTACTACTATGCCTCACGCCTGCCCGGTGAGCCCGCTGATGGCATCGAAGATATGCACTACAAGGTTTTCGAGCCGCGCCAGTTGAGAGCGTACGTGGAATACCGATTTTGACTGCAGCGAACGCTGTAAGAGTTTTTGCTCATCTCTGGCGTTTGCTGCAATCCCCAATGCGGCAGCCGAAGCTCAGGTAACCGTGGTATCGGCGATTTACCCGTCCTACAACGCATCGGATTGCGGGCACGCCGCTAGCGACTGCCGATATCCCCTTCCCATACACTCTTGAGGTGGCCTTGCCGGTCGGCAAACACCGTAATTGAAGCACCAACCGGTAACAGTTTTTCCAGCGGAGAAACAAGACTCCGGCCCTCATCTCCCGACTCATCGCGCCAGACCATATGGCCTTTTTCCTTCTTTTGACCTTCAATTTCGTGACTCGTCACCGTGGCCGTGCGCACCTCTCCGGTCTCACGCAAAGAGATGCACTCACGGGCGCGGGACACCGCAAAGAAGCCACCAGCGATACCGCCGAGGATCAGGCCGATGGAAGCGAATACAGCTACCCAGAATCCTTTGGTCAGTTTGCTGGGTTCGACGAAATTCGTTTGCGGATCAGAGGGCAGGTACAGCACCGCAATTTCTCCGTCTACGGCCTGCGCGTCAAAAAACGCCTCAGTCACACTCTGAATTCCCTGGATGTAGGAACCATCTGCCGTTTCAAAGCTATAACTCAACCGGTAGGTCTTACCTTTGTTATCGCGGCCAGACCGTTGTTCCGATTTATTTGTCACGAGCCCGACCGCTTCAACGCCTTCCACCGAAACGCGCGAGAAGGTGCTGTAACTGGACATCTTAATAGCGGCCAGCCCTAATCCTGCCACGATGAGTATCGCGTAAACCCAGCTTTGCTGAAGCATCAAGTAATCAGCCATTGAGCGTTTCTTATAATTCATTTGCATCCCTTTGATTCGACCGCAATAGCAGTCTGACTACGTGACGACGGCCGACTTTCACAAGCAGAGCGGGTAGAAACTCAACCGGCATCGACAACAGACTGGCGTTAGCTTCTTCAGATTCACGCGCCTGTTGGTCATTGGTTCTTAGTATGACCGATCTTGTGCTGCCTTTGCTTTCTCTTTGTAGAACAGTACATAACACCGGAACACAATTCCGACTGCCATGATTAAACACGACTAACACCGTGCTTCCTGCAGTAATTCTGCTTCCAATAGATTGGAAATAAGTCTCTCTATTTTTGTCGAACGCTCATGTTCCTGACTATTGCCAATACTATGAAAATCACGTCGCACCACGTGTTGCAAGCGCTGGTATTGGCCGGTGCTTCAAAAGTGAGGCGAGTCCGTCCTTCAAGTGTCTTGTTCACCCAAGAAGCCAGAGCAACGCTGAAGTGCCCTGAGAATATCCATTTGTGTGTAACCCCCTTTGCCAGGTCATCACGCTCAACCTGTCTTGCAAACGAAAATTCACCGCAATACGCTCGCTTGGTCATCTGAAACAGTAACGAACTGCAAAGTGTCACATACAGCCGACGTTGGCAGAAGTATATTAGGAAACTTCATGACCTACTCCCTCCATTCTTCTGCAGCCAAAGGCAGGTCATTAAGTTCCGCGCGGGCTTCCCGCCATGTTGGGATGTGCTCAGTAAGTAGCGAAATAAACCGATCACTATGCGTTGGCTCTGTCAGGTGGAGCATCTCATGGACGACAACGTATTCGACCAGATCCTTGGGCTTCTTCACGAGTTCGGTGTTTAACCTGATATGCCCAACCTTGTGATTGCAGCTCCCCCATTTGGTCTTCATCCGCTGGAGGAAATAGGCCGTTACCTGTACGCCGAGCTTCGGTTCCCATTTGCTGATCAGGGTAGGAATAAACTCATGCAAGAGCGACTTGTGCCATTCGTGGATAATTGAGGCCCGTTTAGCATGATCACTGCCCGGACGCACACTCAGCGTGATCCGTTTATGGTCGACTGTTACGGAAGGTTTGGTGTCGCGTTCGGTCACTGTCAGCAGATGCCGGCGGCCCCATAGATAATGACTTTCCCGTTCGATGAATTCCCTTGGTGTTTCGCGAGCCTGGCTGTGCAGCTTGGCCTGCTGTTCACGTATCCAGGTGAGCCTTGTGATGGCATAGGCACGGGCCACTTCAAGTCGTGTCTCTGTGGGGGCGGCTAACGTGACCCGACCTTCTGGTGGGTGAACGGAAAGATGGACGTTTTTGATGTCCTTTCGCGTCACCGCAATGGAAATGTCCCCTATTTGTATAGTCTCAGTCACGTGTAGCCCGGTTGGTTCTTGATAATTTCAAATATCGCCCGTGTTGCCTCACGATCCCGTTCTAAAATGGGATACAACGCATTCAGAACCTGCTTCTCACGAGTTTCGTCACCCCGCCAACCCGCAGGCGCCTTTTCGCGCATGGCCTGGTCGATTTTCAATGCGAGTGCGACCCGTTTCTGAATTTCCTCCGGTGGAGGTTCCATTACCTGATTGACGCCAGCCGCCGCGCCAAGAATCGAAGGCAAATTGTTATAGATTACGATCGCTTCACGTTTGCCAATCAGTTCAGCCGGGATACCCTCTTCAGCTTGTCCCTTGGCCATCTTTTTTACCAATGCTTCAGCTTTGCGGAGAAACTCTTCATAGGATTCCGTGTCATCGCGCTTTTGCTTGATGAGATCATCAAGCAGTTTCGACAATTCCTCGTAGAATCTGGGGTCGGTCAACTGATCACGAATGATAGTCTTGCGAACGTTGTTGATGATGCCCTCGGCAACAGCATTCTTTGAGAGTTTTCCTTTCTCGTTGAGCTTCTTGGCGATGGCGTCATGGATACCGGTCTCGATGATCAACTCAACCAGCGAATAGTTGTCCACCGCTCCCAGAGGGTCGGCAGGGTCGGCCTGGATATAGGTGTTGATGAGGTGACGCATGTCCGCCTCATAAGGCTTGATGTCAAGCTCTTCACCGGAGTGCTTCTTGATCGCAGCGCGAATCTCGCTGAAGTATTCGACCTCACTGTTCAGCGAGGTAATCTCGGCGGCGGAATACCCGGCTTCGTCTAGATCCTGAGAAATGGCGGCGAACGCCCGAACAAACGTGGCCACCGATTTGTAGAACGAAATACGCAGAGCTTCGGTGTCATTCAGCGCATTTGGGTCATTGGCGTCGCCGCAGAAGTAATGCAGATATTGCTCTACCTCACGCGGCGCAGGAACCGGCTCGCAGAGATATTTCAATGCTTCGCGCGCAGCGTCTAGCTTCGCCTTTCCCTCTTTCAACCAATCCTTGAGATGAACATTGTTGTCGCCGCCGTTCCCCCGATCGATATCCAACTCGTCTGAACTGTAAACCGCAATGGCCTGCTGCACGTCCCCAAAGAGCTCCTTGAAATCGACGATATGTCCATAATCCTTATCGTCTCCATCGAGACGGTTGGTGCGACAAATGGCCTGAAAGAGGTTGTGATCGTGCAGTTCGTTATCGAGATAGATATAGGAGCATGAGGGGGCGTCAAAACCGGTGAGCAGCTTGCTGACCACGATCAGCAATTTGCAGTTGGCAGGCTCTTCAATAAATCGCCGCTTGGTTTCATCCTCATACTGCTTGGTCGTCTGGCCGTTCTTCAGCACATGCTGGGTGTAGGTATCGAACTTGTAGCGCTCATCGCTGTTGGCGGGCTCTCTTGAGATTGCGTTATGGTTCGGCTCGTAAGAGGTGATGATGCCGCAGTACTGGCCGAAAGAAGTATTTCGAAACAGCCGGAAAAAGTGGCAGGCGTCATAGATGGAAGCTGCCACCAGAATGGCCGTTCCCCGATCATTGTTCAGGCGCGGTTTGAGGCCGAAATCTTCGATGATGCTGGCAATGATGCGTTGCTTGCGCTCTCCCGCGCTCATCAATTCTTCCATGGTTGCCCAGCGTTTGCGCAGCACCGCCTTCTGAAAGTTATTCAGGTTCTTGGTTTTTTGCTCAAACCAGGCGTCGATGGCTATCTGTGAGGTCAGGCGCTGCGGCACATTGCGGGCCTCGTACTTAAGGTCAAGAATTACGCCATCAGCTACACCTTGGTGAAACTTGTAGGTATGAATGTAGGTACCGAACACCTCGCGGGTGGTCTTCCTGTCTTTGCGCAGCAGCGGGGTACCGGTGAAGCCGATGAAGATGGCGTCTTGCATCCACCGCTTCATCTGTTTGTTCATATCGCCACCCTGGGTCCTGTGGCATTCATCGACAAAGATGTAAAAACGCCCATGAATCGGCGGCGGGTCGCTCTTGAGGTCTAGGTCAAATTTATGGATCAGCGCACAGAGCAGGCGCGGAGTGGTAGCTCCGAGTTTCTCGACAAATTGTGCCCGCGAGGTAATGCGCGGCGACGGTGCCTCTTCGCCGATCACCCCGGCGTTGCGCATCACGCCCACAATCTGCTTATCCAACTCGTCGCGATCGGTGATGACCAGGATTCGCGCATCGGGATCGTGCTCCATCAACCACTTGGCGATCAGCACCATGAGGATGCTTTTGCCGCTGCCTTGCGTATGCCAGATGACGCCACCCTCGCGCTGCCTGACTCTTTCCTGGGCGGCTTTCACGCCGAAATACTGGTGGGGCCTGGGCACCTTCTTCTGGCCTGCATCATAGATGATGAAGTTGCGGATCAGGTCCAGCAGCCGCTCTTTGCCGCACATCTGAGCCAACGGCTTGTCGAGTAATGTGCCGGGCTCCATTGCGCTGCCGCCTTCCTCATCTTTCCACTGGACGAAGAACTGCTCGGGGGTGCCGGTGGTGCCATAACGCAGCCCCTGGGAATCGCTGCCCGCAAAGACGAGCTGCACCGTGCTGAAGAAGCCAATGTTAAAGATCTCTTCCTGGTTGGTGATCAACTGACGAACGCCATCGGCCACTTCCACCGAGCTGCGCTTGAGTTCGATTACGCCGATGGCGATACCGTTGATGTACAAAACCAGATCGGGGCGTCGTTCATAGCCGCCCTTCAGGGTGACTTCCTCGGCCAGGGCAAAATCGTTTTCCTCCGGATGCTCCCAGTCGATAAGGTGTACATCCTCATGCTGCTGCCCCGGTGCCAGCAGCACCTTTACCGGGTAGCGCAACAGGTTATAGGTGCGCATGTTGGCCTGGTAGAGGGTGACGCCAGTGGTGTCGGCGGCGGTTTCCAGCTTTTGCAGGGCGGCGGAGATGTGGGCATCTGAATAACCGCGCTTCTTGAGGTTTGCCCTGAGATAGTCCGTCTCGATGGGTCGATTGTTGTCTCGTTTACTCCAATCGCCCAGATACTGATAGGCAAGACAGTCCGGCCGAGACGTATCGGTAAACAGGGCAACCACTCTATTCTGGGTCATCCGCTCAGGGCGAGGGTTCTCAGGCATTGTGGCCCTCCCCTTCGGTGAACTCGGTAAGGTATTTTCGTAATTCGTCAATGACGCTTCTGATATCGGAATATGCGCACTTTCTCTCCAGACGTAGCTCCGTGAGCGAGAACCCAGGTTTCCCGGCGAGAAAGTCAACGAAAGGGAGCCGGATCTCATCGCAGTCCAGACTGCAATACAGGACAAAGCCGTCAGTGCCACTTTCCAGCTCGAAGTAGGTCGCCGTGTCACCCGACCAAACAAAGCGGATACCTGGCTCAATCGCCGTTTCAGTTGCGAAATAGTATTCCGCCAGCTTAAGCGGACTCAGGCCGTCCATTGGCGCTTCAGTCCGAAGCTCCTCGTAGAGGCAAAATGTGAACAGCTCGGCATGAGCGCCGTTCATCTGCGAGCGCTTTAGTAGGTAGGTGGTCCCAAATTCATCCACACGAATCGAACTGCGCTTGCAGTAGTCAAAAACCGCTGGGCAACGAACTATCGCCTCCCGCCAAAGATCCAGATGCTCAGCCCCCTCGATGATCTCGTCGAGCTGGTCCGCTATGGGCTTCTCCGGCGACAGCCTGCTGAAGAGGCTCTTGAGAATGTTGCGCGCGGCAGTGGCGTGGCCGGAACCGCTGAGCAGCCGTTTCCAGCTCGCCTCTTCCGTCACGGAATTCACCAGAAAGGAACGGTTTCGGCCGCTTGGGAGAAGGTAGTCACCGAGACAGAGCATGGCTCTCTGCCAACGGTGTTCGTTTGAGTCGTTGAGGCCGTCTGCCGAGAACATTTGCTCCGCCAATTCAATGCACTGTGCAAGAGCCTCCTGAAAGGCGGCATGCTCCGAGGTTTTCCAATTGTCCGGTTCCGATTCGGCACTCCTGGCGGCGATGCCTGAGAAGTCCAACAAGAAGCCAATCTGGCCACGAAAATACCCATGAACTTCAGCGCGGTCCAATAGTGCCCGCCATTTATCGTTGGATAGAATGAGTTGTGCCTTCAGCTTCTCTTCTGCAATCTGCGTTTCACTGAACCCTGTCGCGGGTTTGTCGGCCAGAGAAAAATGGGGCAGTATGTCGTCGGAGTGTTCAAGCAGTCCCGCCAGTCCACGCGCACTGCGCTGGAAGTCGGCGGGACGGTTGTAGCCGGTGTTCACGGCCAGGTTCTGGATGACGCGCATCCATTCCTGGAAGGCCCCCTCATCGATGCTGTCCCGGTGCTCGACGATGAATTGCGCATAGGCCGTGAATTGAACAAGATCGGTGTAGGAGAGGTTCGCACCGTTGGTCACGATCTTTTTGAAGAGAGCCTTTTCACTCAGATAGCGACCATTGGGAAGCAGTCGGCATAGTTCACCGCCGTTGCCGCACCACGAGTCGAGCAGGCACACCAGGGTCCGTGTGAATTCTTCATCGAGCCAACTGCACGAGTGGAAGTCGGTGTACGAAGGGGGATTGTCACCCGTCCGCAGCATGGCAAAATCACGCAAGTTCTGCGGCGACTCAGGGCTGCGGGTGATCAGTGCAACGGCACGAAACACATTCATGAATGCGTCGTCGTACAGGTCGCTGCCCGGGTTGCGCTGTTTCCAGAAAAGGTCAGCCCAGGTGGTGTCCATGCGACGGGCGACATAGTCGGCTCCGTCGAAAGTTTGATCGCCTATCGAGAACGCTTCCCCTTGCAAATGGTTCACCACCTCCTGCTCGTAACGTGCCTTGAACGTCTCGAACGCGGTAAGAGGCTTTCCGCGCGCGTTCATTTTTATGTACAGATCGTCCGATAGACCGAAGTTCTCCAGGTCGAGAAGCTGAAAGGTGATCGCGGGTTGCTCTTCATCCAGCAGTCTCTCAAATAGGCCGCTCGATCCGCCAAACTTGGTATGGATGGCGTCCAACATGTGGAGGACAGCCTGGATCGTCGGATCAAGCCGCCAACTGCGGAAATACCATGGCTGGTCGGCGATCATGTCCGCCAGGCTCGTGATGTTCTGGGGGCTGGCATCGGGACGGTAGGCCACCAGTCCATCGAAGAACTCGTTGCTGCTGGGGCGCACACTGTATGCGAAACGGGAGTGTCCTTCTGAAAGAAACAGCTCCTCAAAGGCCGTCCACTGGTCGTCTTTCCACGCCAGGTACCAGTGCAGAAGGAAGAGCGTTGTGAGACGCTGCTGACCATCCAGTGGCAGGAAACGGGTTTGCTCGTCGCCCTCGACGCTGCCATAGATGAAGTCGAGATTGAGCGGCAGGCTCACGTCATCATTTGGCTTGTTCAGGGCATCCTTCAAGGTTCTGAGAAATTCCTCGCGTACCTCGATTTCCGCCGGACGCCCCTGCGCGTAATCGCGCTGGATCATAGGCACCCGGATTTGCTGGTGACGTTCCAGCAACTGCTTGTAGTTGATCTGGCTGCCAAAGCTCATTGGGCTCCCTCCATGATTCCGCAGAAGAAGTCCGCCAACACGTCGGCGATGGCCGAGAGGTAGCCGTTGCGGTCATCCTCACCCCAAAACATCACATTGTCTACCTGAGGGTTGTAGCACTTTAGAAACACATTCCGGGTACACAGAGGAACGAAGATGCCCGACTGATCCAGGTCCAGCAGGCGTTGTCGCTTCACGGCAAAGACGGCGTTCTTGTAGCTGCGGTTCGTGGATTCGTCGAGCAGCGTCAGGTTCGGGATGCCGTGTTCGGCTTCGCCGCCATTGGTCTCGCCGAAAAACTCGAGCACGCGCTCGTAGAGAGGGTCGAAGACCTGATTGGTGGCCTCGACCTGTGAGAGGTTCAGGAACCCGCGAATGTCTTCCCGCAGTTCCTCCTCGGCGTCTTTCGACTCCAGGTAGCCCAGGGAGTTCTCCAGCCAGCGTCTGCGGTCATGGTGACGCTCAGGCCGATCATCGGTTACGGAGCGGATATGCTCAATGTCCCAACGCTCGCTCTTGAAGCTGTCGAACTGAAAGCGCAGGTTCGATCGCCGGTTCTGCAGCAACGTCGCAAGATTGAAGAGGAGCAGCAGTGCCCTGATCTTGTCCCGGTGCGACAGATACGTGAGTTCCTCCAGGCGGTTTGCGACGCACTCACGAATGGCCTCGCGACCCGGCGGATCGGGCATCTCTTCACCGATAGCGCGTTCGAAGATCTCCTCGCGCAGATGCTGCACGAACGCGCTCTTGGTGCAGTCCACCGAGAGGGACTGGATATCAATGATGGACATTCCCTGGCTCACCAGGAAGCCGACCATGTGGTAGAGCACGCGATCCTCGAACCACTCTTCCAACAGCAGATACAGCTGCTTGATCTTGCGCCATTCGTCCTCTCGCCGTTTATCCTCTGCTGTCGTCCCGGGCGTATTCAATTTCTCGTTGAAGGTATAGAAGATTCCGTAGGCGTCGCCCTCCGCCCCCGGCAGCAGTCCGTCCGCCCGCGCCACAAGGTCGAAAAGGAAGCCGATGCGGTTCTCGCTCTTCCCGGGCTGGTTGCTCAGGAAGTACCAGAACGCGTCGGACTGGAGCGTCTTCTCCAAATGGTCCCACTCGTAGGCAATACGCAGTTGCAGGCTTGTGGCGTCCTTGTCGTCCGGACCAGAACGGCGCAGGAAGAGCGCCCGGATCAGCTCGTCGTTAGTCAGCGGTATCTTGCCGACGTTCAGGCGGGTGAAGGCCTCCACCGGGTTGTCCGAGTCCGCCAACTGAAACCAGATGACTTTGGTCTGGTTGAGCAGGGCATCCTTGATCTTCTCCACCTCGCTGTCCCGTTCCTCGAACCAGTCTTCGATGGTATCGATGGCGTGGTAGAGGTGATAGAAGTCCACATTGACGTTGGCGGCTTCTTCGCTTGGCTCATCCAGAAACGCATCCAGGCTTGGACGCGTCTTGTAGTCCAGCCGAAAGAGTGGCTGGCGATATCGCTCCGCAAGGCGTTCGTTGAAGTGCCGCATGATCAGAAGCAGTGTGGTCAGCCGTTGCTGGCCATCAACAACCTCGAAGTCGCCTTCATCCGAGCGCGCCTTGATGACAAGTGGCTGCAGGCAGTAGAACTCTTCCGGCTGCGGGTTGCGGCGCTGGGTGAACTCCCGGATGTCATCCAGGAGCTGTCTGACCTGCAGCGGCGACCACCGGAAGCCACGCTGGTAGTCAGGGATGAAAAAACGCCGGGCCTCGCCGGAATCATCGACACGGAGCTCGTCTACCGCCCTGAGATCTATCAGCTGATCGTTCATATCAACCTCGTCTTGCCGGTCAGCAGTTCCTGCATCATCGCTTGTTTGATGTCTCTGGTTTTGTTGCGGCGCTGTTCAAGTGCGGCAATTTCGGCGTCCATGTCCGAGAGGACGGTGGCGATGGCAGTTTGCTCGGGGAGGGATGGAAGGTGCAACGTGGCCTTGAGCAACGCGCTTTTTGACAAGTTATAGCGTGTCGATCCTTGAGCGAGCGACTTCATTATTTCACGCCCTTCATAGCTTCGAATGTAGTAAGCCATAAATAGGCCGTTAGCTTGCGTACCTTCATAAAATCGAAAGCCGAAGCAAAAGCTGTTCAAATAAAGATTGGGAATATCAACATCCATTAATGCACACATGGCGACTTCTTCAGGGGTTTCCGATGAACCGTTGAATAATAGATCGCCACACTTAATTCGATTTTGCAGTTCACTTTGTGCAACCTTGACCCGGTCGAAGGTGCTGCAATCGATGACCACATTGGTCATAACGTTGAGAAACGTCACGTAGTAGGCTGATCCAACGCCAAAGTCCGCCTTGGTCTTTCCCGTTAAGCCGCCGTAGGTCACGCCAAGCTCAGCCAACCGCTTCACCTCCCAGGCCTCCTCAAACCCCGGCAGACGGGTCTCGCCAGTGATGAGTTGCTGCATGGCGGCCTGTTTGAGGTCGCGCTTCTTGGCGATCAGCCGGTCCAGGCCATCCAGTAGGGCATCCACATCACTCAAGACAGTAGCGATGGCTCGTTGTTCGGGGAGCGGTGGAACAAGGATATGCAACTTCAATAAATCACGAGTGTATATGGCAGCGACACTCGTTGTTCCGGTGGCCAGCCCACGGAGGCGGGAAACAGCGCTCTTGGTGTTTAGTGAGTAGCTTGCGTACTCATTTGAACAAATTTGTTCGGGATCGAATTCCAGCCGCAAGAGGTTTGAGTTGTAGTAGGCGACAGGAAGCTCATCCCTCCAAATGGCAACCTTGCCAACCAGGTCCAGCGTATTCCGAGTATTAAACAGAACATCGCCATAAACGAGGCGGTGTACTGGTTCCGGTGTGACGCCGGCTTCAATGAACTGCACTTTTGAAAGATCAAAGTATCCACGTGCAAGATTGCCCATCTTCATCAACGGAAGTTCTGCCTCCGCGTCTTGGTTCGCGTAATTTCCTCCCAGCCGTCCTTTGCTGATGACAGAACCAAGAGATCTCACCCCCCAATCATCCGGAATCAAACCAACCTCGGTCTGTTTATATCCCGGCTTTAGTTCCATACCGCCCCCATCCGCTTGAGGTGCTCATCGACGCGGGCCGACAAGTCCGTCACTTCGTCCACCAATTTCGGTAGCGGCGTGTCGTATCGCTCAGCAAGCTGACGAATGCGGGTGGTGAGTGTCTGTGAGACGCGATCCAGTTCACTCTGTAGGGCAATGGCAATCGTGGCCAGCCACTTGTCATCCACGACCAGGGTCTTGATCTCGTCCACGCTGAGCTGCGGGTATTTGTCATAGGCAAGCTGGTCCAACGCAGCATCCGCTTCCTTGACCTTGCGCTTGAGTGCGCTTTGCTCGTCGAGCAGGTTCAGGTAACGAACCGTGGCATGCAGATCGACAAGATTCTCCGGCAGAGGGTCGGCCTTGAGTCTCTTCTGGTATTGCTTCTCTACCTTGGCGAGAAGCTCAGACGCTTGTTTGGTTGCAGCCTTCTGGGATTTATCCGCTTCGAGATAACTCGTCAGTGTCGCGCTCTCCTTCGGATCGCTGGTCGCGGCCAGTCGATCCTTGACCGCCTTGAGGGTCAGGTTGCCTTTGTTGTTCTTCAGCGCAGAAATAAAGTGGTGATCGGTGAGAATGCGGATCTGCGCAGCGTGTTCCTCGGCTTGATCCATGAGGGCGCTGTAAGCGCGACTTGCGGTTTTGTCTTCCTCATTCCATACAGCGACGAGCACCTGGGTGTAAGCCTCCAGGGCGTCACCCTTGTTGGAAACATCTTTCAGCGCACCTTCTTCTCCGCCGTACTCTTCGGCTAATTCGGTGAGGCTGGCGCTAACAGCATCCAGTTCGGCTTGAAGAGCATCCAGCTCGGCCTGCTCCTTAGCAAAATAGCGAGCGACCATATAAGGCTTGGGGATCAGGTCGCAGGCCCAGCCCTTGTCTTTCATCTCGCCCTTTTTCTTACCGCTCTTGACCTCTTCCATAACGCGGTGGGTCTTAGCCACCCAGCCGTCGGCGGCGATCAGGTAGCAATCGTCCTGCATGGCTTCAGCCCAGTAGTCCATGAGGTGCTGGTAGATGTCATAGGCGTCGAGCAGCGGGGCATTACGGAAACTCGTCAGCAAGTCTTCGGCAATGGTCTCAATCAGCGCCTTGGGGTGTCCTTCTTTGTTAAAGCCTTTCAGGGCTGGCGTGTTGGTGGTGCGCCACTGCTCAAAGATTTGGGAAACCGTGGCCTTGAAAGTGGCAAATTCGCTGTGGTCAAGAATGCCTGACTTCACTTTCGCAATGGGTAACCTCAGCCTGGAATAACCGGGGCGGCCCGCACTTTCGAAGAGTGCCTGCCGAACGCCGGGAATCACCTGCCAATATTTGTCCAGCGCATCGATATCCCGATCCGGGATACCACCGCGCAGGTGGCCGTCAATATCCTGAATGTCTTCGGGTTCAGTGCTGTCAATGTAGCGCGGCAGATTGAGGTTGTAGGCGTTCCTGGGATCGGCGATCTCGTCGAAGGGCACCATGCGGGCATAACGAGGTGTGTCGGTCTGCTTGGTAAAGGTATCGACAATTTTATGGATATCCTGCTCGCGCAGACGGTTCTTGTTGCCATCCTTGATGAAGCCTTTGGAGGCGTCGATCATGAATACGCCCTTGCGAGCCGGAGCATTTTCCTTGTCGAGCACCAGGATGCAGGCGGGGATACCGGTGCCATAAAACAGGTTGGCAGGCAGCCCGATAATTCCTTTCAGATACCCGGAACGCACCAGACGCTTACGGATAACCGCCTCGGCATTGCCACGAAACAGCACGCCGTGCGGCAGAATGCAGGCTGCCTTGCCAGCACTCTTCATCGAGCGGATGATGTGCAGCAAGTACGCATAATCGCCTTGCTTGGCTGGCGGCTCGCCCCATTCAAAGCGCTGGTATGGATCAGCCGAGGGCGTGAGTCCGGTGCTCCAGGTTTTGTCCGAAAACGGTGGATTGGCGACGACGAAGTCGTAGGTCCGTAAGCTCTCGCCATCTTTGAACTTGGGAGAGGCGAGCGTGTTGCCATTGAGGATGTTGGCCGTCGGGAAGTCGTGCAGGATCATGTTCATGCGGGCAAGACCAGCAGTGGTCACGTCCTTTTCCTGCCCCTCAAGGGTGATGTGTTTGCCTGCCTCGGCAGCCACCTTCAAGAGCAACGATCCCGATCCACAGGTCGGGTCATAAGCCGTGGTGGACGCAACCGCATTCTGCGGTGAAATACCGATGACCTTCGCGATGATGCGGCTGACCTCGGAAGGCGTATAGAATTGACCTTTGCTTTTGCCGCTTTCAGAAGCAAAGTGCCGCATCAGGTATTCGTAGGCATCGCCCAGAATATCGTCGTGATCGGCACGGTTTTTTGAGAAATTCAGCTCAGGCTTTTGGAAGATGCTCACCAGATTGGTGAGTCTGTCCACCATCGCCTTACCCTCACCGAGTTTGTTCGGATCGTTAAAATCGGGAAAGTCACTGCGGGCCAGGCGGGCATTGTTGTCGATCAATGGCTGAATAATCTGCGTATTAATCTTGTCGCCGATATCGCTCTTGCCCTTGAGCCTGACCATGTCCTTGAAGCTGGCCCCTGCCGGTATGGTGACCGGCGGCGCAAAGTCATCGGAATCGGCGTATTTGTCGGAGATGTACTTGATGAACAGCATGAACAGGACATAGTCCTTGTACTGGCTGGCATCCATCCCGCCGCGCAATTCATCGCAACTCGCCCAAAGTGATGAGTAAAGCTCAGATTTCTTGATCGCCATCGATATCAATTTCCATTTTCAATGTGTCTATCCGTTGTTATCGCCGCTTCGAGGGGTACCCGCACCGCGAGCGTAAATCCAATCTTCGACCTATTCTTTTTTTGAACTTCCATCGTCGGTCAGACGTTCGCAAATCAAGTTACGCAGTACCTTCGTAGCCAGGAGCCAGAACCAGATTCGTAACGCCGTATAGCGCCTGTGAGTTTGACAGCCAAAGGTGGTGCTCTGCCCCTTTAAGCTTGTGGTCTTTTGTGCAGTCTACATTCCACCGTCTCAGTACATAGCCGGCTACGGCTGCACGGACATTTACTTTTAACGCGCCATCTTGCATCGCGTAATCCATCTCGACGGTTTCAGGATGGGGAACGTTTGGATGTGGCACCAAATTCATTTCAACAATTCGGTTCCATTGTATGTCCGCCTCCCTCGACTCATGCTCTTCAGGTTTGTCATCGACGATGACAGGATTTGCGATTCGCGTGACCACAAAATCAATGAAGTCCTGACGATTGCGATCGAAGGCTCGCACATGCCAGCGAAGGCCGTTATCTACCAGCACAAAAGGTGCAATTTCGCGCTCACTCAATCCCGACTGCATGGAACGATACTGAATCTTCACCACTTTGTTGTGGTAGATCGCTCGGGTGAGCACGGCCAGCACCGGCAATATCGGTCGGTTGAGCTCCGCAGGTGTCTCACAGCGCACCATAGGTTTATGACTACCGATGAAATCCTCACCGAAACCTTGTGAAAGTGCCGCAAGCACTTGTGGCGGGGAGTACTTGAACAGCGGTTTGAAGGACTCCGATTTCACATAGGACTTCAACTTGGTGTCGTAGTCCAGATTGGCGGATGCCAGCTCACGATACAAAGTGATATCGCGCGTGGCCGCCGCCTCGCCGATTCCGAAGCGGGCAACCAAATCACTTCGGCCGACCTCACCCAAAAAGTAGGTTCGAAAGTCGATATGCGACAGGCGCTCCTTCTGCGCCTGACTGATGTCTGACAGCTCCACTCTGGTCTCGCTCCCCTGTTCAAGGTGCCGAGCATTTTTGCATCAAATTGACATCACGTGGTAATACTTTTAGCTACCAAACTGTTTTTGATCTGTTGACATCATCATTTTGATTATAATAACCTTCTCTTATGATCAAAGATTGGGTTTGATCCCCCACTCTTCACAAGTCCGTTGGTACAGCACGATGCCCCGAATATGGCCAGAGGCCAAAGATCAAAGTTATGGGCCGCAAACTGAACTCGTTGAGCTTCGAAGTTTCCGGTTGCTGTGACCGGCTGATCGATACCGCAAATAAGAGACTGGAATAATCATCGGAGGAATAATGAACGGACCTGCACACCAGTTTGCCGGCACGGTTGCGGCTATGCTGACTACACAGTTTGATTCGGAGAAAAATTGTACGGCGCTACATCATCCAGCCGCTGCGGCACCTATTGGTGCATTCCTCGGCAAACTACCGGATATGCTTGAGCCCTCGTTCAGGAATCCGAACCACCGGCAGTTTTTCCACAGTGTCGCCGTCCTAGGTTTTCTGGGAGTCGGCATGCACAAGCTCTATCGCTGGCATCCACAAGATGATTCAAAGAAGCTGTTACGCGCACTACTGTTGATAGGCGGGGCTGCATACCTGAGTCATTTAGCGCTGGATGCTATGACAAGCAGATCGTTGCCACTTTTGGGAAAGATTTGATTCTGTTCTTAAGAAGTTAGATTTCAGATAGTCCTATCGAAGTTCAGAACGAATCACTCCCACTCAATAGTAGCGGGAGGCTTTCCAGAGATGTCGTAGGTCACGCGTGATATGCCATCGACTTCGTTAATGATGCGGAGGCTGACGAGTTCCAGGAACTCGTACGGCAAGCGGGCCCAGCGGGCGGTCATGAAGTCGATCGTTTCGACAGCGCGCAATGCAACCACATAGTCGTAACGTCGACCGTCACCCATGACACCTACCGATTTGACCGGCAGGAACACGGCGAACGCCTGGCTGGTCTTGTCGTACAGGCCGTGCTTTCTGAGTTCGTCGATGAAGATGTCGTCAGCGAGCTGCAATGTTTCAACGTATTCGGGTTTCACTTCGCCAAGTACGCGCACGCCGAGACCGGGCCCTGGAAACGGATGCCGGTAGACCATCGCCGGCGGCAAGCCCAACTGAACGCCGATCTTGCGGACTTCATCCTTGAACAACTCGCGCAGCGGCTCAACAAGCTTCATGCGCATGTGTTCCGGCAAACCGCCCACATTGTGATGCGACTTGATAACGTGCGCTTTGCCCGTAGACGCGCCTGCTGATTCGATAACATCAGGATAGATCGTGCCCTGCGCGAGCCAGTCGATACCCTCCAGCCGCGTTGCTTCCTCATCGAATACATCGATGAACAAGCCGCCTATGACTTTGCGCTTCTGCTCAGGGTCGCTGACGCCTTTAAGTGCCGCGAAGAATCGATCAGCCGCATTGACACGGATGACGTTCACACCGAGGTGCTGCGCGAAGGTTTCCATGACCTGGTCGCCTTCGCGGTAACGCAACAGGCCGTGATCGACGAACACACAGGTTAACCGGTCACCGATTGCCTCGTGCAGTAACGCAGCAACTACCGATGAATCAACTCCGCCGGACAGCGCCAGCAACACTTTGCCATCGCCTACCTGTTCACGAACGCGTGCTATCGCATCTGCGACGATGTTGCCGGGCGTCCAGTCGCCGGCACAGCCGCAAATCTCGCGGACAAACCGTTCGAGCATTCGCTCGCCTTGCAGCGTGTGCGTGACTTCAGGGTGAAACTGCACGCCGTAGTAGCGGCGCGCTGGATCTTCCATTGCCGCGAGCGGCGAGTTTTTGCTGGTACCGGTAGCCACGAACCCGTCGGGCAACGACTCGACGCGGTCACCGTGACTCATCCAGACTTTCAACAGTGCGGGCTCGTTGTCGCCAGCATCATTCAGTCCGTGCAACAATTCCGAATCGCCCGGCGTGATTTCCGCATAGCCGAATTCGCGATGCGCGGAGGCCTCTACCTTGCCGCCCAGCGCTTTGACCATTGCCTGCATGCCGTAGCAAATACCAAACACCGGCACGCCGAGACTAAAGACCGTCGGTGCCACACTCGGCGGGCTTTCCAGGTTCACGGATTCGGGACTGCCTGAGAGAATAATGCCCGCTGGCGCAAACCCGGCAATCTTTGCCTCATCCACGTCCCAGGGATAAATCTCGGAATACACACCGCACTCGCGCACGCGGCGCGCAATGAGCTGCGTGTACTGGCTGCCGAAATCGAGGATAAGAATGCGGTGCGCGTGTATGTCAGCTTGTGCTGAGGTCACTGTTGATCCGGAAGTCATCGTACTCAGGAGTTGGCGCGATAGTTCGGCGCTTCTTTAGTGATAGAGACGTCATGCACATGGCTCTCGCGCATACCTGCCCCGGTAATTCGGACAAATTTCGGCCGTGACCGCATTTGTTCAATGTCGTGACTGCCGGTATAGCCCATCGCTGCACGCAGGCCACCCATCAATTGATGCACGATGGCGATAACGCTGCCCTTATAAGCCACCCGGCCTTCCACGCCTTCCGGCACCAGCTTTTCAAGCTCCTCTGTGGCGTCCTGAAAATAGCGGTCTTTGGAGCCGTGCGCCTGGCTCATTGCGCCAACAGACCCCATACCACGATACGACTTGTAGGAACGGCCCTGGTACAGCTCGACTTCACCCGGTGATTCTTCAGTACCGGCGAACAGGCTGCCGATCATGATGGAATGCGCGCCAGCGACAATTGCTTTGGCTATGTCACCGGAGTAGCGAATACCGCCATCCGATATCAACGGAATACCGCTCTTGCGCAAAGCTCCGGCGACTTCGGCAACCGCCGAAATTTGCGGCACCCCGACGCCAGCGACCACGCGCGTCGTGCAAATGGAACCCGGACCGATACCCACTTTGACGGCATCGGCACCAGCTTCGGTCAGTGCCAGCGCGGCGTCGGCGGTTACGATATTGCCCGCTATGATCTGCAGCTCCGGGTACTCATGCTTGATGCGCCGCACACGCTCGATGACGCCCTTCGAATGGCCGTGCGAGGTGTCAACCACGATGACATCGACACCGGCCTTGACCAGGCCGGCAACACGCTCATCGGTTTCCGCGCCTGTACCAACAGCAGCGCCAACCCGCAGAGCACCGTGTGAATCCTTGCAGGCACGCGGGAAGTCGGATGCTTTCTGAAAGTCCTTGGCGGTAATCATGCCGCGCAACTCAAAGCGGTCGTTCACGACCAGAACTTTCTCAATGCGGTGGCGGTGCAGCAGAGACAGCACTTCTTCCGAGCCGGCATCTTCGCCGACCGTCACCAGCTTTTCTTTCGGTGTCATTACTGTCGACACCGGCGCATCGAGCTGCGTTTCAAAGCGCAGATCGCGGTGGGTGACGATACCGAGGGTTTCCCGGTTCTCAACCACAGGCACACCCGAAATACCCAGTGACCGGGTCAGCTCAATCACTTCACGAATCGTCATGTTCGGCGGCACGGTGATCGGGTCACGCACGATTCCGCTCTCGAACTTCTTGACCTGCAGCACCTGCCGCGCCTGTTCATCCGGCGTCATGTTTTTGTGAATGATGCCGAGACCGCCTTCCTGGGCCAGCGTAATCGCCAGCCTGGACTCGGTCACGGTATCCATGGCCGCCGACAGCAACGGAATGTTGAGGCGGATTTCGCGGGTAAGTTGCGTGGTCATGTCGACCTCGCGTGGCAGCACGTCCGAAAAGGCCGGCTGCAGTAGGACATCGTCGAATGTCAGGGCTTCGCTGGCAATGCGCATAGAATTCCGGCTGGCTGATGAGGATTAGCCGGCGATTCTACGCGGCAGGCATATGACGGTAAACGCCAATTGCGAATTAATTTCCCGCGCCACCGCCAAGCGCTTCCCTCCCCACTCGTTCTATACTGCCCGCATGAACGATTTGTTTTCAGCCTCGGGCGAGTCCCCGGCCATCTCCGTTTCCAACCTGAACCGGCAGGCAAAAACCCTGTTGGAACGGGGCCTTGCCCGTGTTTGCGTCGAAGGCGAGCTGTCGAATCTGGCGCGTCCGGCATCCGGACACCTGTATTTCACACTGAAAGACTCGGGTGCACAGATTCGCTGTGCCTTTTTCCGCCAGCGCCAGCGTGGCCCGACCATCGGCTTCAGAGATGGCGACCAGATGCTCGCGTTCGGCCGGGTCAGTCTCTACGAGCCGCGCGGCGACTATCAATTGATTGTCGATCGCCTGGAAGCCGCTGGCGAAGGCGAATTGCGCCGAAGATTCGAACTTCTGAAGAAACGCCTCGCCGACGAGGGCCTGTTCGATGAGTCGTTGAAGCGGCCTCTGCCCGCGCTGCCGCGCCGAATTGGCGTGGTTACCTCTCCGTCCGGTGCCGCGGTGCGCGACGTGCTGAGCGTCTTGCGGCGGCGCTTTCCGGCCGTTCCAGTTGTAATCTATCCTGCCGCTGTGCAGGGTGATGGCGCACCGTTCGAGCTGATCGCGGCATTGAATGCAGCCGCCGAGCGCGCCGAGTGCGACCTGCTGATTGTCGGTCGCGGTGGCGGTTCACTCGAGGACCTGTGGGCCTTCAACAATGAAGAGCTCGCGCGCGCTATCCGCGCCTGCCCGATCCCCGTCATCAGCGCCGTTGGCCACGAAGTCGATTTCACGATCGCCGACTTTGTCGCCGACCTGCGCGCGCCGACGCCCTCCGGCGCTGCAGAGCTCACCGTTCCCGATCAGGCTGAATGGCTGCGCGGGTTGCAGGCGACGACACTGCAGCTCAAAAAGCTCATGCAGCGGCGCCTGGACGATCACGCGCAGGCAGTGGACTGGCTGGCGCGACGATTGGCGCAAAGCAGCCCGGCAGCAACGGTCACCCGGCAAACCGAACGCCTGCAAAACGCCCGCCAGCGTCTCATGCTCGCTGTGCGCCACAACCTCAACCTGCACGAACGCCGCGCCGAACAATGGCAATCCCGATTGCTGCGCGTGACCCCCAGCGCCCGAGTGGACAAAAACGCCTGGCAATTGCAGGCACTACGCGAACGCCTGGGGCGCGCCGCTTTGGGGCGACTGAAGGACTTGCAGCAATCGCTGGCCATTACGGCTCGCGCGCTGGATTCTGTGAGCCCGCTGGCGACCCTGGAACGTGGCTATGCCATCGTCACGGACAGGCAGAGCGGCGCGGTCTTGCACGACGCGGATGACGTTGAAATCGGCGCGTCGGTGCGCGCAAGACTCGCTAACGGCGATCTGTTGGCCACGGTAACCGGGCGGGTCAGTACCGCGGACAACAAGAAATCATGAAGCGATTGTTGGCGTTCTTGCTCTTGCCGCTGTTCGCCGCGGCGCAGCCAACGCACGCGCCGCACCCGGGCGGCATCGCCATCGTACCGTTAGGAGTCAGCGAGCAGGCACCCGACGCGAGGTTCGACGGCAAACCGGTTCTGGTTACCCGCGCCGGCGATGAATGGCTTGCCATCGTGGGTATTCCGCTCGATCAGGCGACGGGGACAGCGAACCTCGTTGTCGGTGATCAACGTCTGTCATTCACCGTAGTGCCGCACAGTTACCGGGAGCAGCACCTCACTGTCGCACCGAAATTCGTCAATCCGGATCCATCGGCACAAGAGCGTATCGCCGACGAACAACGAGAAATCGCGGCGGCGATGACCCACTACCGACGCAGTCCGGTCACACTCCGCGCATTGCAGCCCCCCATACCTGGCGCACGCAGTGACAGTTTTGGCTCCCGGCGGTTCTTCAACAAAGAACCGCATTCACCGCATCGCGGCATGGACATCAAGGGCAGTACCGGCACAGAGATCAAGGCGCCGTTGGCCGGCACTGTGTTGCTGACAGGCGATTTCTATTTCACCGGCAATGCGGTGTTTCTCGACCACGGTCAGGGTTTGGTCACGCTGTACGCGCACCTCGACAGTATCGGCGTGGAAATTGGCGATCGGCTGAATACGGGCGCGGTACTGGGGACGGTTGGGGCTACCGGCCGGGTAACCGGCGCCCACCTGCACTTCGCGACCTATTTGAACGGAACGGCTGTGGACCCCGCATTACTGCTGGAACCCTCGCCGTAGCAAGCTAGTTATCGTAACCGAGTGGGTGCTGGGTACGCGTGTAGCTGCCGTCAGCCTGACGTTCAAACACACTGCACTGTTTCATTTCCCCGCCGTAAATGTGCAGAGAAATGGCCGACGTCTGATCACAGGGATTGCCGATGCTGTGATACTCGTAGGGTGGAATCAAACAGCCTGCGCTGCCAACGCCCGCTTCGTAAGAATTGCGCGCCTCGAAACGGTAATTTTCGTTGTCGCGGGACACCAGTTCGTATTGCTGTACATCAATACTGCCACCCCACACACCTTCGACACACCACATACCGGAATGATCGTGTATCGGCGCATTCTGTCCGGGTCCCCAGGTCATGACGACGATGGAATAGCCCTTCTCTTCGTTCTTGTGCAGCAGTCGGCGCGCGTAGTGACCGTCAACCGGCGTTATGAATTCGGGTGGCAGGTCGATTTGCGAGGAGCGAATCAGCTTGCAAAGATCGGCTTTGATGGCTTCAACCGTGGCAGCCACGCTGTCTTGGTCAACCGCTTCTTCAACGAGTCTGATTAATTCCGCTGTGCCATTACTGCTCATACTTGCCTGCTCCACTAAAGGTTATGGCCGCATCATAACGCGGATAGGCCAGGCCTTACACCGTTGTCTGCTGGTGGCATCAGGTATCGAAATAGCGGCACATGACCGGCCTGAAAGCGTCCATTTCAACCAGAAACGAATCGTGCCCTTTCAGACAGTCCAGAGACTCAAACAAGACTTCCGGAACCACCTTTTGCAGACCGGCCGCCAGTTCGCGCTGCTGCTGCAACGGGAACAGGATATCGGTCGTCACCCCCACGACCATTGCCCGCTTGAGTTGCAGACGTTCGAAGCCGGCCCGCAGCGAGCCGCCGTGCTCGGCAAGGTCAAACAGGTCGGAGGCACGGGAAAGGTACAGGTAACAGTTCGGATCGAACTGCCCGGTGAATTTGTTCGCCTGCGCCTCGAGGTAAGACTCGACGGCGAAATCACCGTGGAACGGACTGTCCGGGTCGCCCTCGCCCGTGATGCGTTCGCGGCCAAACCGTTGCTCCCATTCCGCGGCCGAACGGTAGGTGATCATGCCGAGCTTGCGTGCAAGCCGCTGCCCCAGCAATGGCGGATCGGAGGGGTCGTAGTCGCCACCGCACCATTTGGGATCCTTGACGATCATCTCGCGCTGCAGCGAGCGTACCGCGATGGAGAATGGCAACGCACGTGCCGCTGAAGAAACCGACACAAAACCATCACTGATACCCGGGTGCCGCACGCAAAATGCGAGAGCACTCATGCCACCCATCGAGCAGCCGATGACGGTATGCAGGCGCTGCAGGCCCAGCTGACGGACAACCTCGAAACCGCCTTCGGCAACATCCTCCAATGTGAGTATCGGAAAACTCAGTCCGTAGCGCTGCCCGGTTCTCGGGTCAATGGATGCGGGCCCGGTCGAGCCGAAACAGCTGCCGAGTGAATTAATGCAGATGACGAAATAGCGGTCGGTATCGAGCGGCAAACCGGAACCGATCATGTCTTCCCACCAGCCGCTGGCACGATTTTCTTGCGACGAAGCCGCGTGTGCGGAAGGGGACAACCCGGTGAACAACAACAACGCATTGTCTTTCGCCGCGTTCAGTTCGCCCCAGGTTTCGTACGCGATCACCGGCTCGCGCAAACTGCCGCCCCGGTGCATGCGAAAATCGCCCGCTACTTTTGCGATCCTGCTGCTCATTGAAATGCCCCGTCTGCCGACCCAACGTTTCTAGCGTTTCACGTGTTTCATCAGCCGCTTACGGCGCTGCTCCTGACGCGGCGTCAACTTGTTGCGGCGACCCGCGAACGGATTGTCGCTGGTCTTGAACGCCATTCGTACTGGCGTGCCTTTCAGTTTGAACACTTTGCGGAAATAGTTGATCAGGTATCGTTGGTACGCATCCGGCAGTTTTTCCGTCTGGTTCCCGTGAATCACGATAACCGGCGGATTGCGTCCGCCCTGATGCGCATATCGCAAACGTATGCGACGACCTCTGACCATCGGCGGTGGATGCGCGGTAATGGCGTCAGCCAATGCTTTGTTCAGTTCGACAGTGGACATGTCGCGAGTCGCCGCCCGGTAAGCCCGTTCCACAGCAGGCAGCAGATCACCAACGCCGGTTCCGTGCAATGCGGAGATCGTCATGCGTTCCGCAAAATCGAGGAACGGCAAGCGTCGCTCCAGCGCCTCACGAACATGTCGGCGTTGATCGCTGTCCAGTCCGTCCCACTTGTTGGTTACCACCACGAGTGCGCGACCGCGCTCGGTGCACAAGCCCATCAAGCTGACGTCCTGCTCGGTTACACCCTCTTGCGCGTCGATGACGGCAAGCACGACCTGCGCTTTCTCCATCGCCTGCAAAGCTTTGACTATACTGAATTTTTCAATGGTTTCGTGGACGCGTGAGCGACGCCGTACGCCGGCTGTGTCGATCAGTACGTAATGCTTGCCATTGCGTTCAAACGGTATGGCAACACTGTCTCGCGTCGTACCCGGCTGATCGTAGACAACAACGCGTTCTTCGCCCAGCAAGCGATTGACCAGCGTCGACTTGCCGACGTTCGGCCGGCCAATGATGGCGATACGCGTCGCCTTTTCTTCCGCATCGTCCTTGTCGCTGTCGCCATCCGCCGTTGCTACAAACGGTGCCAGCACTTCGTCCATCAGCGCCGCCACACGGTCACCGTGTGCCGCTGAAATGGATACTGGCTCGCCGATGCCGAGTGCGTGGAATTCGCTGCCGACGATATCCGGGTCCAGACCTTCCGCCTTGTTGGCGACGAGCCAGGTCTGTTTCGCGTGTTGCCGTGCAAGTGATGCTACGTATTCATCGGCCGCCGTACGACCACTGCGCCCATCCACCATAACGATGGCAACGTCTGCCTCTTTGAGCGCGGTGACGGTTTGCTCAGCCATGAGTTCGCTGATGCCTTCCTCACCACCAGCGACACCACCGGTATCGATGATCAGGTAAGGCACAGGGCCTTGCTTGCCGAAACCGTACTGCCGATCGCGCGTCAGACCCGGGAAATCCGCCACGAGTGCATCGCGGGAACGGGTCAGCCGATTAAAGAGCGTCGACTTCCCGACGTTGGGTCGACCAATGAGTGCGATTACAGGAAGCATGATAATGACTGCCAGTCACGGCTCAGTCTGTCCCACCGCTTACCGCTTTGGTGTCGCGGTCAGGCACGGCGAATGCGGCCAGAACACCCGACTCGCTCTGTACATACAGCGTGCCGCCGATCACCACGGGCGCCCCGGAAACCATGCCTTTGCCGACCCGTTTGCGGGCCACGGGCTCGCCATCCAGGTTGCTGAAGAAATGCACATAGCCGTCAAAGTCACCGACAACCACGGCGGTATCAAACGGCACTGGCAACGTCGGCTCACGGCGCAGCAAAGCGTCGTTGCGCCAGACCTCACTGCCGTTGCGGCGACCCAGCGCGACGATCTCGCCCGTGTCGACCGCAACGTAAAGATTGTTCCAGTCGGCGCTGACACCGGTGTACGTGGAAATTTCACGCGCCCACAAGACCTGACCGGACTCGGCCGCGAGTGAGGCCAGGCGGCCGTTGTAGCCGCTCGCATATATATCCTGACCGACGGCGGTGATGTTGCCGTCAATATCGGCGAGGCGTTCGAGGTCGGAGCGACCACTTGGCGGCGACAGCACAGCTTCCCACTCGCCATTGCCGGTTAACAGATTAGATGCGACCAGCCGACCATTGTCGAAGCCGGCAATAACGGTGGTACCCACGATGACCGGTGCAGCCGAACCCCGCAGCGTCAACGGCGGCAGGCTTTGATCTAGCGACCAGCGCTCGGCGCCGTCGAAAGTGGACAGAACGCGCAGTGTGCCGTCAATGGTATAGACAGCAACGGAATCGTCTTTGATTACGGGGGTCGCCAGCACTTCGCCACTGAGCTTGATTCTCCAGCGCTCGGTGCCGTCAGTTGCCGACAGGCAAATTAACTCGCCACCACTGCCACCGACGATTACGAGGTTGCTGCCAACCGCGGGTCCTGCCGACAACGGCAATTTGCTATCGACACGCCAGACACGTTTGCCGGACGCCGGATCGAACGCCGTGATATTGCCGTCATAGCTGGCCGCGTAAATTCGGCTGCCGTCACCGGCAGGCTGCAGTGCGAGGCGCAACGCCTCGGAACCGCCACCGACCTTGGCGTCCCAAACTTTCCGAACCTGCAGTGTTTCGTCGAATTCAAGCAGTTCCGCCGGTTGCAGCTCTTTGTCTTTGCCGCCGCCAAACAGACTGCACGCCGACAACAAAACGCTGACGGCAAACAACGCGCTGATTCGTCCCAGCTTGCTCACTCTTCAACCTCGGCCGACGGTTCAACATCGGCTGGTTCAGGCATTGCAGCTGCTGCTGGCAAACTGATCGTGTCGGCATCATCACCGCCCGGCAGATCATTGAGCTTCATGCGGACCAGCGCAAGATCAACCGTTTGTTGACCGCGCTCATCAGCGAGTACCGCATTGTAGGACTCAGCCGCTTTTTCAAAGTTGCCCAGTGCAAAATGGGCATCGCCGAGAACTTCGTTGTAACGTGCGGCAAAGGCGCTGTCTTTCGGCGTTTTGACAAGTTCCAGAACTTCTTCCGGTTTTTCCTGATAAAGCAGGATCTTGGCCAGGCGCAAGCGGGCAACGAGTTGCATCGGTTCATCGCCGCGTGCGGTTGCCAGCGGCCGCAAGACATCAGCGGCATCAGCGTCGCGGCCACTGTCCATGTACAAACGCGCCATGGCGAGCCGCGCCTGGTCCGCGTAGACGGTGTCTTC
This sequence comes from Woeseia oceani, assembly GCF_001677435.1. Lineage (GTDB taxonomy): Bacteria > Pseudomonadota > Gammaproteobacteria > Steroidobacterales > Woeseiaceae > Woeseia > Woeseia oceani. The sequence goes on along the minus strand of NZ_CP016268.1, from coordinate 1,362,055 downwards.
GTACTCATTGAACAAGGTGTCGGCAATTGTGCGCGCCGGATCACTTCTTTCCGCCGCGACTTCTTCCAGCAATGCCTCGTACTGCGAGGAGGCACTTAACGCGGCTTCCGTCTCGAAACTTCCACGCATTCTTATGCCAACAATGATGGCGATGCCCAGCGCGATGCCGCCAATGACCATCCAGCGATTCTCGGTCCACCAGGCGCGCAGTTCGTCTAATTGTTCTTTTTCAGTTAGATCGTTCACTAATTCTGCCTTTCTGTTATCGGCCCGCTTTGCGGGACCCGTCGAAATTGGTCGTCAGCCTAAGCGCTGCGCCAGAATACCTGCCAATTGCGTCTGCGGGACCTTCGTTTGGTCCTCATCGCTGCGTAAAGGTTTCAATCCAGCTTGCCCGGCGCTGACTTCGTCGTCGCCAAGGATAACCGCGTACGCCGCACCGCTCTTGTCCGCCCGCTTGAGCTGCGACTTGAAACTGCCGCCCCCCATGTTGAGCTCGATAGCGCACGCCGGCAGGGCATCTCGCAAGCCCTCAACCAGTTGGAAACCGGCTGTCGCTGCCTGTTCGCCGACGGTCACAACGTAAACGTCCGGCGCAACTTCCGGCACCTCGCCGCCACACGCCGCGTACAATGCCACCAGTCGTTCAATGCCCATGGCCCAGCCGATGGCCGGCGTCGGCTTGCCACCCAGTTTTTCCACCAGACCGTCGTAACGGCCGCCGGAGCAAACCGCGCCCTGCGAACCCAATACGTCGGTTACCCATTCGAATACCGTGCGATTGTAGTAATCCAGACCGCGAACCAGGCGCGGGTTTACCGTGAACTCGACGCCAGCCGCCGCGATCAGCGTTTTCAAAGTCGCGAAATGTTGCGCTGACTCGTCGTCCAGATAATCGACCATCACCGGCGCACCGGCGACGATTTCCTGCATATCCGGGTTTTTGCTATCCAGGATCCGCAGCGGATTCTGCTCAAGCCGGCGGATACTATCCTCATCCAGCCTGTTTTTCACCGCTGAAAAGTAGCTGACCAGTTCTTCCCGGTACAAGGCCCGTGATTCGGGGTTGCCCAGCGAGTTGATCTCGAGGCGAATCTGCGAAATGCCCAGCCGCTGCCACATCCGCGCGCACATGATAATCAGCTCGGCATCGACATCCGGCCCCGCGTACCCCAGCGCTTCAACGTCCATCTGGTGAAATTGCCGGTAGCGGCCTTTCTGCGGCTTCTCGTATCGGAACATCGGTCCGGTCATCCACAGTTTCTGCCGTTGATTGTGCAGCAGGCTGTTGGTGATACCCGCGCGCACCATCCCGGCCGTGCCTTCGGGTCGCAACGTGAGACTCTCGCCGTTGCGGTCCAGGAAGGTGTACATCTCTTTTTCGACGATATCCGTCACTTCGCCGATCGACCGTTTGAACAGTTCGGTGAACTCGACGACAGGCAGCCGAATCTCACGATACCCGTAAGATTCAACCAGTTCGCGGACAATCGTCTCCAGGTGGCGCCACAGTACCGCGTCCTCTGGAAGTACGTCATTCATGCCGCGAATTGCTTTGGTCTTCACTGTGTCATTCCGTAGTTCAGGTGCATCGTGGCAGCCGGCGCAGACCGACCGCAATCAGCGACTAATCGACATCCGTGCGGTGTCGCCGCGTTTGTCAGCAGCAGCAATACTGTAGGGCTCGCCGTTCACGCTGACACTGACATTGTTGCTGTTCCCCAGCAGCACACGCAGCGGCGCGCTGCCGCGCAGATTCACCGTACGGCCAGACGTACCGAGATCAAAGAACAGGCGTTCGCCGTCGCCGTCAGTCACCTCGGTCCAGCAATCACCGCTGAACTGAAGCTGCAGTGTCAGCTCGCCGCTCGCCAATACCGACGGCGCAGTGCGCGCGGCATTTTCCGTGACCGGTGGCGACTCCGCAAGCGCAGCGCCCTGCTCTGCTGCGGGTGCCGCGGGCTCCGTGAGTGGCGGCTCTGTCTCCGTAACGGCAGCGGCTGACTCTGCCTGAGCGGCAGGCTCGCGCGCCGGCAACGAGACCGGACTGCGGCCTTGCGAGCTGACCGGCGCGGACGCGGGCGTCGGCGCACTTTGCGGGCGACTTTGCCACCAGTAATAACCGCCGCCCAAAATCAGCAACAAAGGAATCAATAGTAACCAGGGCAGCAGATTCAGATCGCGCTGCCGCTTGCGCGGTCGGCCGACGATCGGCGGCGCACCAGTGGATTTGTTAAGCAGGTAGTAATCCGCAATTACGTCATCAATCGGCACACCCACCATTTCCGCATACTTGCGTAAATGGCCTTTGGCGAATACCGGTGCACCCAGCACTTCGAAACGGTTCTCTTCCAGCGCCTGCACTTTCGCTTCGTCAATGTGCAGTTCGCGGGCGATATCCGGCAGTGATATCTTTTTCAGGCGCCGCGCTTCCGCCAGCCGCTCGCCGGCCACCGGACCGCTTGCTGGCTCGTCAGCCGAAGGTTGCTGTTCTTCGCTCATGAATGCCGCAGCCGACTAGCGGTCAGCCAAAACGCGCTTGGCCTGCGCTGAATCCGGAAACTCACGCAACAGGCGTGTCTCGAATTCGCTGCGGGCGCGCTCATCGCCAATCGTGCGCTCGATCTCTACACCCAGCCACAAGATGGTCGGCGTTGGCGGGTTGCTTGCGAGATAACGCTGCAAGAAGGCACGGGACGCAAGATCTTCACCTTGCGCTCTCTTCAACAAGGTCATCTGCAACAAAGCTTCGGCGTAGCCCGGCTTGAATTCCAGGGCATCGCGAAAATAGCTTTCTGCCAGTGCATAGTCGGGTTTTTGCGCCATGCAGACCCCACCGTTGGTCAGCATGACCTCGGGGCGATCATTTATCGTTGCCCGTCGCAAGCGTTGAAACTGCTCGTGAGCATCGTCATAGCGCTTCTGCTGGCAAAGAAACACAGCATAGGAATTCCGCACATCGACATCGTCCGGTGCCAGACGAACGGCACGATCGAAGTGCTGCTCAGCAAGCCGCGGATTCTCGAGACCGACATAGGTCAATGCCAGCGTCGATTGCGCGACAGCCAGTTTCGGGTCGAGTTCGATCGCACGCAGCAGACGGTCACGGGCCAGCTCGTAAGTACCGTTGCGGTAATAACGTGCGCCGAGTTGATAGTACTGTGCAGCCGCTTCCGCGGACGATTTGGGCTCCGCGCGCGGTCTGCCCGTCGTGGTGGAGACACACGCGTTCAGCAGCAACACGAGCGCGAGAAGAACTCCAATCCGAATTGTCATGCAGTAGCCACCCTGATGTTTTTATCGCCGAGCCGAACCCGGATTCGATCTTTGACCTTGCCGGCAAGTTGACCACAGGCGGCATCGATATCATCACCGCGGGTCTTGCGGGTAGTCGCCACGATGCCATGTTTTCGTAGTCGATTCTGAAACGCTTCGATGGTATCCCGACCAGACCGGCGGAACTCGCTGCCTTCGAACGGATTGAACGGAATCAAATTGACCTTGGCCGGCTTGCCCCGCAACAGCGCTGATAATTCTTCTGCGTGCTGCACGCTGTCATTGACATCGCGCAGCATGACGTATTCGAAAGTAATAAACCGCCGGGAATGCTTGTCAGCGTAACGCCAGCAGGCTTCCAGTAACTCGGCGATCGGGTGTACACGATTGATGGGCACCAACTTGTCGCGCAATGCGTCATTCGGTGCATGCAGGGAAACCGCCAGCGCGACGTTGCAATCATCCCCCAGCCGTTCGATATGCGGCACGATACCCGAAGTACTCAGCGTGACGCGTCGGCGTGACAACCCGTAGGCATTGTCTGACACCAGCAACTTGATGGCCGGCAACACGTTTCGGTAATTCGCCAGTGGCTCGCCCATGCCCATGAAGACGACATTGCTGACCGCCGGATCGCCGTTGGGGCGCGGCGGCAACACACTGTTCGCGTGACTGACCTGGCCCAGAATTTCTGCGGTGGTCAGATTGCGATTAAAGCCCTGCGCGCCGGTCGCGCAAAACGCACAATCCAGCGCACAACCTACCTGCGACGAGATGCAAAGCGTGCCGCGGGTCGGTTCCGGAATGAAAACAGTTTCGACGGCCTGCCCCGCACCGGAAACAAACAGCCATTTGACCGTACCATCGGACGACGCCTGCTCGCTCATCACGGTCGGGCCTTCTATGACAGCTGTCGATTCCAGCCGCTCACGCAACTTTTTCGACAAGTCGGTCATGTCCGCGAAATCGCGCGCGCCACGCTGGTACATCCACTGCATCAACTGGCGCGTGCGAAACGGTTTCTCGCCCATGTCCGCAATGAACGCCTCAAGACTGCTTTGCGGCAGTCCGAGCAAATTGGTTTTTTGCGGGTTGGCGTTCATCACGGGACAGGCAGGAAACCCTAGCGGGTCCTCGGGCAGATGCCGTCGCTACCGAAGAAAAAGCGTATCTCTGCCGCAGCAGTTTCGACGGCGTCCGAACCGTGCACGATATTTTCTTCAATACTGTCCGCGAAGTCCGAGCGAATCGTGCCGTCATCCGCATCAGCCGGATTGGTCGCGCCCATCAGATCGCGATTCACATTGACGGCCAACTCACCTTCCAGCGCCTGCACCATGACCGGACCTGACGTCATGTAGTTGACGAGGTCATTGAAGAACGGACGCTCCTTGTGCACAGCGTAGAACTCACCAGCCTGTTCTTTGCTCAAATGCATCATCTTGGCAGCGACGATTCGCAGTCCCGCTTTTTCAAAGCGTGAGTAAATTTCGCCGATCAGGTTTTTCTGAACACCATCGGGTTTGATAATCGAGAGCGTTTGCTCAACGGACATACTGGGATTCCTTACATGGTCTGGGTAATGAGGGACGAATGCGCGTGCCGCGCAATAGTCCGGCGAGCCGGTCTGGCCGCCGAACGTAAGCCTTGAATTTTACTTGGATTAATGGTGGCAGGCAACGCGCCTTAGACGCTGAAGCTCTCGCCGCAGCCACATTCGCCAGTGACATTCGGGTTTCTGAAGCGAAATGCCTCGTTGAGACCGTCTTTGACGAAGTCGATTTCGGTGCCGTCGATGAGCGCCAGGCTCTTGTGATCCACGACCAGCTTGACGCCGCGGTCCTCGAAGACCTCGTCGCCCTCGTCCGCCGCATCCGCGTAATTCACGATGTAGGCGAAACCATTGCAGCCGGTCTTTTTCACGCCGACGCGCAATCCAAAGCCCTTACCGCGCTGATTGAGGTAGTTTTTTACCCGCTCTGCAGCGGGTTGAGTCAGTGATAGTGCCATATGCCTTCTGTCAGTTTGCCTGTTCCGGCGGCCCCGGAAGCCTGTCCCGTAGCGCCGCAATTGCGTCTTCAAGTAGCAGAATTCGCCCGGTCTTTTCAAGCGGAATCCCCAGCCGGGCAATTGCCTGGCTGGCCGAGTATTGTCGCAGATCCTCGACCGTTCGGCCTTCGAATTCCTCACAGAAGGCCTCAGCCGCCGCCAGCAGGTGCGGGCAGGCGAATGCCCGGAAGCGTAATGCGCGTAGCCGGGTACCCGATACCTGAGCGCTTAGTTCGATATGCATGCCACCGCGCGCTATTTCAATGTAGGTGCCCGGCACGCAGCCCGCATGCGCCAGACGGCCGAACAGTGTCCGCACTCGCTCGCTGTAATGATAGGGATCCACTGTCACCGCTTGCACGCCGCAGGTAGCAAGGCGCGCAAACGCCCGATCGCCTGGCGATACGTCAGGCTGGCGAATTCGATGTCTGCCGGGCGGGTTTCGCGGCCGAAACTGAAGCGAATGGCGCTTTCAGCGAGTTCGGCCGACCGGCCCAGAGCACGCAGCACGTACGAGGGCTCCGCACTTTGCGAATTGCATGCCGAGCCGCTGGCAACGCACAGCGGTTCAAGCAGCAACCGCAGACTCTCGCCCTCCACGCCATCCGCGCTGACGTTCAGGATCCCCGGATAATGGCTGTGAGCATTGCCGTTCAGGTGCAGCCCCGGCACGCCCTGGAGTTCAGACCACAATTGCTGGTAGAGGCCCCGCACGTGGCGCAAGTCGTCATCGTGACGTTCGGCTGCCAGCCCGGCCGCCGCCCCGCAGCCCACAATGAGCGGAATCGGCAGTGTGCCCGGCCGCAAACGGCGTTGCTGGCCGCCCCCAAACAGCAGAGGTTGCACGCTGCAGCCGGTGCGCGGCGCAATATACAGCGCACCGATGCCGGGCGGGCCATGGAATTTGTGTGCCGTCATCGACAACAGATCGATCGGCAGTTCCGCCAGATCCAGCGGCAACTTGCCAACCGATTGTGCGGCATCGCAATGAAACAATACGTCGCGCTCGCGGCACAGCTGACCAATCGCGGCGATATCCTGCACGACCCCGGTCTCGTTGTTGACGTGCATGACCGAAACCAGCTGCGTGTCCTCACGGAACGCATCGACGAGCTCAGCGAGATCCAGCATCCCGTCAGGACCCGGGCTCAGCCAGCTCACCTCGAACGCTTCTTTCTCCAGCGCCCTAAAGGCGTCAACGACGGCTTTGTGCTCCGTGCGCATGGTAATGAGATGCCGACCGCGGTGTGCGCGAAAGCGCGCGCCGCCGATGATGGCCAGATTGTCCGACTCCGTGGCACCCGAGGTCCAGATCAGGTCGCGCGGGGCAACATTCAGGAGCCCGGCCACAGTGGTCCTGGCCTCCCGCTCCTTGGCCGCGGCAGTGCGTCCGGCAATGTGCAGCGACGACGGATTCGCGAATGCCAGCGGGTCACGGAGGCAATCATTCATGGCCGCCACAACCTCTGGCGCCACCCGCGTGGTGGCGGCGTGATCAAGGTAAACCGGCATCACTCCAAGCTCATTTGTCACGACTTCTGGCCCGGCTTGCGTGGATCCAAAGACGCAAATATACCCCGTAATATATTGATTTCATTACGATCTGGTTCTGCGCGGATGAACAAGCGTCGCAGCCGCCGCATGAGGTGACGTGGATTTTCCGGGTCCATGAAACCACTGTCGATCAATACCTGCTCCAGGTGACTGTAGAAGTGTTCAAGGTCCTCTCCGGAGGCGAGCGGGGCTTCCGGCTCGTAGACCGGCGGCGGACCGTCCAGTGTGGCCACCCGCAATTCGTAGGTCAGGATCTGCACGGCCATCGCCAGGTTGAGCGAACTGAAGCCGGGGTCGGTCGGGATCGTCAGCAATGCGTGACAACGGTCAAGATCTTCGTTGGTCAACCCGGACTTTTCCGGCCCGAAAACGGCGGCAACCTTGCCGGTCTGCGCTTCTTTCAACAACCTTGCAGCGCAGTCACGCGGCGTGAAACTTGGCCAGCCTATGGTTCGCGAGCGGGCACTCGCCCCCGCAACGTATACGCAGTCCAGCAATGCCTCATCGAGATTTTCGACGACCCGAACGGCATCCAGAATATCGGTGGCGCCGGATGCCCTGGCGGTCGCATCCTCGTGCGGAAAATGCCGCGGACGAACCAGCATGAGGTCCGACAAGCCCATATTTTTCATCGCCCTGGCGCAGGCTCCGATGTTCCCCGGATGGGTAGTTCCAACCAAGATTATGCGCACGTCCATTGCTGATGCCTTTTGATGTCCCTGCTGGCAGGACAATTCCTGATATGGCCGGAGGCCGGTGTCTGTTATTCTATCGCGCCTGTGCTGGCGACTCGCCAGCAATACCACGCTCTTTTCTAATCTGACGGAATCTAACGATGCACGCATTGCTTAATGTCGCGATCATGGCGGCACGTCGCGGCGGCGATACCCTGGTACGCAGTCTGAACAAGCTCGACAAAATAAAGGTCGAACAAAAAGGCCGCAACGATTTCGTCAGTGAAGCCGATCGCACCGCCGAGCGGGCCGTGATCGAGACCATCCAAAAGCACTACCCGGACCACGCCATACTTGCCGAAGAAAGCGGGCAACACGGCGAGTCGGAGTATGTCTGGGTGATCGACCCGCTCGACGGCACAACGAATTTTCTGCACGGCTTTCCGGTCTTTTGTGTCTCCATTGCCGTCCTGCACAACGGTCGGCCGGAGCACGCCGCCGTCTACGATCCGTTGCGCCAGGAGCTGTTTACGGCCTCCCGCGGAGCCGGTGCGCAGCTTGACGGACGCCGCATCCGGGTCAGCCGTCAAAGCAACATGGAACGCGCATTGCTCGGCACCGGCTTTCCCTATCGTGACTCCAATCTGGCACTTGAGCCGTACCTGAAGATGCTGCAGAAATCGCTGCAAGCCACTTCCGGTGTGCGCCGCGCCGGTTCTGCCGCGCTCGATCTGTGCTACGTCGCCGCCGGGCGGCTGGACGGCTTCTGGGAAACCGGGCTGAAGTCCTGGGATATTGCCGCCGGCGCATTATTGATTCGCGAAGCGGGCGGCATTATCTCCGGCCTTGATGGCAGCGAAAACTTCCTTGAGTCCGGCCACGTACTGGCCGCCACGCCCAAGATCTACAGCGGCATGGCGCGCCTGTTCAGCAATGACATCAAGACGATGTTTGCTACGAGCTGACCCGGCAGGCCGCGCCTGACAGGGCTAAGGCAGGTCGTCCACCAGTTCGCCGCCGTCGTCCTGCGGTGGCATCAGGTCGACCGCCGTTACCTCCAGCATCAGCGCCGTCGCACTCGCCATGTAAATCGACGAGTAGGTACCGACAAGAATGCCGACGATCAGCGCCAGTGAAAACGGACCAACGGATTCGCCACCAAGAAACAACAACGCCGCCAGCACGACCAGTGTCGTCAGCCCGGTTATGACCGTTCGCGCCAGGGTTTCATTGATCGAAATATTCATGACCTCTTCTGCCGAGGTACCGCGCAGCCGGAAGAAGTTCTCCCTGATGCGATCAAATACCACGACGGTGTCGTTCAACGAGTAGCCGACCACCGCCAGCACCGCCGCGACAACAGTGAGATCAAATGGCCAGTGGAAAAACGAAAAGAATCCCAGCGTCACGATGATGTCATGGGCCAGTGCCGCGACAGCACCAGCCGCGAACTTCCACTGAAAGCGAAACATGATGTAGGCGAAAATCATCAACAACGTAAAGATCATCGCCAGGCCGCCCTGCTCGGTCAGCTCCTGGCCAACCTGCGGACCGACAAAGTCGACCCGGCGCAAGTCGACATTCGGTTCGTCACTGGACAACACACTGCGCAGGGTTTCCCGAATTTCATTTGGATTCTCGTTTTCCTGTGGCGGCAAACGAATCATCACATCCGTCGTCGCACCGAACGTCTGCACCTGCGCTTCCTCAAAGCCGGCATCAGTAATCAATGCGCGTATTCGATCAAGATCGGCGTCTTGTGGGTAGCCGACTTCCAGCAAAACACCGCCGGTAAAATCGATGCCGAAATCCAGCCCGCGGGTCGCAAGGGACACCAGTGAAGCAAGAACGAGTAACACCGAGAACCCAACTGCAACTTTCCGCCGAGTGTCACTCAGGAAATCGATCTTTGTATTTTCTTTAACTAATCTCATGAGAATCCTAGACCGGCAAGCTGGTCAATTTGCGACCGCCGAATACCAAATTGACAACTGCGCGCGTGCCGATGATCGCCGTGAACATCGAGGTAATGATGCCGAGCGACAGAGTAATGGCGAATCCTTTGATGGGTCCGGTGCCGAGAGCAAACAGCACAATCGCGGCAATCAACGTAGTAACGTTGGCGTCAGCGATAGACGACAAGGCCTTTTCATAGCCGGCATTGATCGCGTTCTGCGGCGATGAGCCTGCCGACAGCTCTTCACGTATTCGTTCAAAGATGAGCACGTTGGCATCCACCGCCATACCCACCGTCAGCACGATTCCGGCGATGCCCGGCAGGGTTAACGATGCCTGCAGCAAAGACAGCAGGGAAACGATGAACACAAGATTGGCCAGCAATGCGACGTTGGCGATAAGACCGAAGCCGCGATAGTAGATCGCCATGAAGACGACCACGGCAAGGAAGCCGATTTTTACCGCATTGAAACCTCGTTCAATGTTGTCGCGCCCGAGGCTCGGACCGATAGTTCGTTCTTCAACCTTGTAGACCGGTGCCGCCAGCGCGCCGGCACGTAACAGCAACGACAGGTCGCGGGCTTCGCCGGGAGTCAGTCCGGTAATCTGAAAACGGTCTTTGAAAATGCCCTGAATGGTCGCGGTGTTGATGATCTCTTCGCTGCGCTCGGTACGGTAAACCGTCTCGCCATCGCGCTCTTCCGCGATGCGTCGCGACTCGATGAACACCGTCGACATCGGCTTTTTCAGGTTCGCTTGCGTCGTCGCCAGCATTTTTTCGCCGCCGGATGCATCGAGACCGATAAATACCGCGGGACTGCCTTCACTGAACCCGGCTTCGGCATCAATTATCTGATCACCTGAAGCGATGACTTCGCGCTTGAGTATCTGCGATGCCTCACCGGTGCGCCCTGGATAGCGGCGTGAACCCGGGCTGTCACCCGAGGTATCTACCAGCCGAAATTCCAGCGTCGCCGTCGCGGTCAGAATGTCGTCGAGGCGATTGGGATCCTGCACACCAGGTAACTGTACAACGATACGGTCAACGCCCTGTCTTTGTACCAGAGGTTCGGAAACGCCCAGTTGGTTAACGCGATTTCGCAACGTGGTGATGTTCTGCTCGATCGCAAAATCCTGGCGTTCGCGAATCTGCTGTTCGCTCATCCGTACCCGGAACGTGCGTGCGTCAGAGCCGTCGATCACCAGCAATTCCGGGTCGGAATCACGTATCAGATCGCGAGCCCGCTCGGCATCGTCTTCCGCCGTCAACCGGACTGTGATGGTCTGACCACTCAGGTCCACGCGATTACGCATTTCGGCATCACGCAACAAGTCGCTCAATGATTCCCGGTAGGATTCGAGCCGCGTGGTCAATGCCGCATCCATGTCCACTTCCAGCAGGAAGTGGACACCACCCCGCAGGTCGAGACCGAGACTCATCGGCTGCAGACCGAATTCGCGCAGCCAGGCTGGCAGTTTCGGCGCCAACGTCAACGCTACGCTGGCCTCCCGTTGCAGTCTTTCGCCGAGTACGACGCTCGCCTTCTGCTGTTCTTCGACAGAATGAAAGCGCAACACGGCACGGCCGTCCTCAACGTAGGATGCCTCCGGACCCAACTGATCGGCCTCGAGAATCCGCACGATTTCCGGCAGGCGTGATTCGTTGTAGCCGCTGCCATCAAGATTGGCGAGCTGCACCGCCGGAGCACTGCCGTAAATGTTCGGCAAAGCCAGTACGGAACCCAGCAACAAGATGCCGAGCAGCAGTAGATTGAGCCAGACAGGGTATCGATTCATTACTTGCTCACTGGCTGGATACTATGCCGCATCGATCGTGCCCTTCGGCACCACGGCTGACACCGTGGACTTCTGCACCTTGATTTCAACGTTATCCGCAATCTTCAAGGTCGCGTAGTGATCACTGACGCCGGTCACGAGGCCAAGTATGCCGCCGGCTGTCATCACTTCGTCGCCGGTCTTTAGCGCGCCAACCAGCGCAGCGTGCGCTTTCTGGCGTTTTTGCTGCGGCCGGATCAGGAGAAAGTAGAACGCGCCGAAAATGATGAGCATCGGCAGCAGGAAACTAAACGCATCGCCTTGTTGCGCACCTTGCGCGTAGGCATTAGATATAAAAAATTCCATGATATTTCAGTACCTTCAGAGAACCTTCAGGCGGTCCGGGGTCAAAATTGCGCGCCATTATGGCATACGACGCGAGATCTTGGGCCGAAGCTCGCAGATTCAAGCAACAGCCTGCCTGCGGTCTCAGCCCCGTGACTGTTGGTAAACCGATTTCAGGCGGGCCACTGCAGCGGGGAGTTCACCCGCCGTGATTGCGGCCCGCAGGTCAGTCATCAGTCGCTGGTAGTAGTGCAGATTGTGAATCGTGCAAAGGCGCGGTCCAAGCATTTCTCCGCACTTTTCCAGGTGGCGCAGGTACGCGCGACTGTAATTCTGGCAGGTATAACAATCGCAGGCCGGATCCAGCGGGCCGGTGTCGCTCGTGTGCCGAGCGTTGCGGATGCGGATCACGCCTTCAGACGTGAACAGGTGGCCGTTGCGGGCATGACGGGTCGGCATCACACAATCAAACATGTCGACGCCGCGGCTGACGGCCTCGGCAATATCGAGCGGTGTGCCAACGCCCATCAGGTAGCGGGGCCGGTCGTCTGGCAGTGTCGGGCAGAGCGCGTCCATGACCGCCAGCCGCTCGTCTTCCGGTTCACCAACCGCCAGACCGCCGATTGCGTAGCCATCGAAACCGATCCCTTGCAGGCCCTGCAGCGACTCCTGCCGCAGTTCGTCGTATATGCCGCCCTGCACGATGCCGAACAGCGCCTCACCTCGCTCCGGGTTTGCCGCGCGCAGCTCGTCGAATCGTTGCCGGCTACGCCTTGCCCAGTCGAGCGACAAGCGCATCGAGGTTGCCGCCTCGCGTTCTGTTGCCGGGTACGGCGTGCACTCGTCGAAAATCATAGTCACGTCAGCGTTCAGGGCGTGCTGGACTTCCATGGAGCGCTCCGGCGTCAGGAACACCTCGTCGCCATTGACCGGCGAGCGGAAACTCACACCCTCTGGAGACAGCTTGCGCATGGCCGCCAGCGAAAAAACCTGGAAGCCCCCGGAATCCGTCAGGATAGGCCGGTCCCAGTGGATGAACTCGTGCAAGCCGCCGTGCGCGCGCACAATTTCGGCGCCGGGACGCAACATCAGGTGGAAAGTATTGCCGAGCAGGATATCGGCACCGCTTGCGCGGACCTCTTCCGGGGTCACGCTTTTCACGCTGCCGTAAGTACCAACCGGCATAAAAGCTGGCGTGCGGACGGTACCGCGACGGAATTCCAGTACTCCGGTACGTGCCGCCCCACAGCGTGCGTCGATTCGCAGCTTCATTGGTCAGCCCCGCGCCCGGTCAGCAGCATCGCGTCACCGTAACTGAAGAAGCGATAGCGTTGTTCGATCGCGTGCTGATAGGCGCCCAGTACCCGCCGGGTTCCGGCGAATGCGGCGACCAGCATCAGCAACGATGATTGCGGCAAATGGAAATTGGTCAGCATGGCATCGACAACATGCCAGCGGTACCCGGGCCGAATGAAAAGATCGGTTTCGCCACTGCACGGCTTTAGCTGCCCGTCACGGGCGGCGAACTCCAGTGCGCGGACCGAGGTGGTCCCCACAGCGATCACCCGACCTTGCCGTTCGCGGGTTTCAGCCACCGCGCGAACCACCTGTTCGCTCAGCTCCACGCGTTCGCTGTGCAGGCGATTCTCGGCCACTTGTTCTGCACGCAGGTTCTGAAAAGTGCCGGCACCGACGTGCAAGGTAACGTAGGTTTGTTGCACGCCTTTGGCGGCTGTTTCGGCAAGCATGGCTTGGTCGAAATGCAAGCCTGCTGTAGGTGCCGCAACAGCGCCGGGCTGCCGCGCATAGACGGTCTGGTAGCGCTCGGTGTCGCTGGCCTCGGCCCGGCGTTCCAGATAGGGCGGCAACGGCATCTCGCCGAACGCGTCCAGATACGGTGCCACCGGCCTGTCGAAGCGCAAATGAAACAGCGCGCCGTCCCGGTCAAGCACTTCCGCCTGACCGTTGTCAGCGAACAGCAGGCGACCGCCGGCTTTCGGTGATTTACTCGCGCGCACATGAGCGAGCACGTCGGTTTCATCCAGCTGCCGCTCGACCAGTATCTCGACCCGGCCACCGCTTGCTTTGCTGCCCACGAGGCGAGCCTTGATGACCCGGGTGTCATTGAACACCAGCAAGTCGTTCGCGTGCAGCAGCGTCGGCAACTCTGCGAAGCGGCGATCGCTCAAACTGTTCGAAGCCGGATCAACCAGCAACAGACGGCTGGCGCGCCGCTCCGCCTCCGGGTACCGGGCAATCAGCGCGTCAGGTAGGTCGTAATTGAAGTCGGCCAGCTGCATGGGCGCGCATGTTAGCAGAGGCACACCCGCGGTATGAACGTATCTTGCACCTCGGCACGGCAGACCTCCGCCGGCCTATTTCTGTACCGCCGGCCATGACGATACCTTGGCCCATGAGCCCGGTTCCATAATGCCGCTTTGACGGTTGTCGGGAATATCCACGGTCAACGTCTGTTTGCGTTTGTCGCGCATGATCTCAATGTTCAGTGACTCGCCAGGCTGGTAGGAATCCAGTATCCGTACCACGTGCCCGATTGAGGTTGGTTCGCGACCGTCGATCGCGCGGATGACGTCGCCATCGCGTAGCTGCAGAGTCTTGTCACTCGGCGCCCGGATCACCAACAGGCCCTTGTCCGCACCAAAGTAACGGCCGAGATCGGCGCTAAGCGGCACAACTTCCATGTCGCTCCAGCCACCGTTGCCGCGCCAGAACGCAAACTCCCGCAGATCGATGGCCGCCGCAGGCGCTCGCGGTGCCGCCGGGGCGTGCGGCGCGACGCCTGAGCCCGGTAGTTGGAACGCAAACAGCTGCTCGGTTGCGACCTGGAGCTTGACCTCAACGTTGGCGAGTTTGCCGCCACGCTTGTACTGAACATCCAGCGCATCGCCCTCTTCGACGCCTTTCATGAAATCGAGAAGCTTCTCGTTTGCCCTTTCGTTGCTCGCTGCCTGCAGCGATTCGCCATTAACCGAGGTAATGACATCGCCCGCCCGCATGCCCGCTGCAAATGCGGCGCCACCCGGCGATACGGCGAGAACGGTAACGCCGTCAACCGGGCCATCCTGCTCGCCGGCATCGATTGAAATTCCCAACACGGGACGATTGCCGAAACTGAATTCCCAGCCCTCCCCATTCAAACGTGGCAATTGCCGCGTGCTGAGCTCGGCGATGTGGCGCGCAGCTTCCTCAAGGCGCGCTTCAGCCGCGCGCATTTGCGCTTCGAAACTGTGTGCCTCCTGCGCCGATTCAGACGCACGCTGTTCGACCTCAATACTGCGCTCCAATTCCTGCTTTTCGGCTGTTTGTGCCATAGCTGCGCTGTGCATAGCGGTCACCAGCAGTAGCGCAGCAAGAGAGAATGTGTGTTTCATGTGTTACTCCTGATTCATCGACACGGATGCCGACGACAATATTGGCCTGTTCCCTACATTGAGCTGCGGCGTGCCTGCGCATACCGCAACTGCAGTAATGAATCCATCAGGCGGACCCGCTCCCGCCAGTAAGTTTCGATCTGTGCCGGACTATGGCTGGCACCCAGGTCACTCAACGCCTGGTCAATTGCGGCAATCCGCTCTTCCAGATCACCGATCGTGGCGGCTGTGCCCACTCGCATCATGCTCGGCTTGCCCGGCAATGCACGCAGGTTCTGTTCCAGAATTTGCGAGCGCACCATGAGTGCATCGAGAACCGCGTCAGAACTGTTTTCGACATAGGCGGGTTCGGTCGGGAATGGACCCGACTCCACTTCCGGCGACTGCCAGAGCGGCAAACGCAAGGCCGCCAGCAGCACTGCTGCCGCCAGACCGGCACCCAGAAACCAGTGCGTCCGGTGCGATTTACGGGTCGGTTGCAACAAGCCCTCTGCTGCCGCCTGTTCCGCCAGTCGCTGCCACACCTGCCGCGGAGGTGGTGCATCCGGCAGCTGGTGCAAGCCACGCAGTAACAGGTCGCGTTCTGCGACGCCCAATCCGCTGTTCACGGCGTCCTCCTGCTCATCTACATTGCCATTCATCTTGCTGTCCTCATCCGGCACTCAACAGAGTTCCGGCATCGTTGAATTCATGGTGCCAGTCGCCTCGGCGACTCCCTGCTCCAACATTGGCCGCAATCGCTGGTACGCGCGCGACAGCTGGGATTTCGAGAAGCTTTCGGTCTTTCCCATCAACCCGGCGATTTCCTTGTGCGTGAAGCCCTCTACGTCGTGCAACCAGACCACGGCGCGACCAACGTCGGGCAGGCTGGCCAATGCGGCATCCAGGTCCAAAGCCTGCTCCGGACGCTCCGCCTGCGCGCGTCTGGCATCCGGGGCCGGCAGATATTCTTCCCAGTCGTCATCCAGGCTTTGGCCTCGACGCTGCCACGCAGAACGCAAAAACATAAGCGCTTTGCTGACTGCTACACGCCGAACCCAGCTGCCGAGCGGCGCATCGCCGCGAAACGAACCGATACTGCGCATGATTTCTATAAACGTGTCCTGAGTAAGGTCTTCTGCATGCGCCGGCACCCGGGTAAACCGCAGGCAAATCGAGTACACCGGCGCGGAAAATGCGCGATAGATGATCTCGTGAGCGCGCACGTCGCCTTGCGCGGCTCGCTTCACGATAGCGGCATCGATGTCTATGTCGGTAAATCGGCTCATGTCTGACAGTCTAGATGCCCGAATTCAAAAGAAGGTCGCACAACGGTAGCGATCATTGAAACTCGCCCTTATACTTGGCGCCACCGCTGCCGGGGTGGCGGAACTGGTAGACGCGCCGGATTCAAAATCCGGTTCTGGAAACAGAGTGGGGGTTCGATTCCCCCCCCCGGCACCAACACACTTATAAGCTCGCTCCCAGCCAGGCGTATTGCGACGGATGCCATGAAGTACTGCTCGAGCTGTGGCGCCACCGTCACGCGAAAAACGCCTGATGGCGACAACCGCCAACGCTGGGTCTGCGAATCCTGCAGCACCATTCATTACCAGAATCCTCGCATCGTCGTTGGCTGCGTACCCGCCCGTGACGGCAAAATTCTATTGTGTCGCCGGGCCATTGAACCGCGCCGTGGGTACTGGACAGTGCCGGCTGGCTTCATGGAGCTTGGCGAAACCGTGGCGGAAGGCGCGGCCCGGGAAACCCTCGAGGAAGCCTGCGCAGAAGTCCGGATAGGCCATCTGTTCGCGTCTGTAGATGTCGCGGAAGCCGGTCAGGTACATATGTTTTTCACCGCCGAACTCATCGGTGGCTACGGTGTGGGTCAGGAGAGTCTTGAAGTTGCACTGTTCAGCGAAGCGGAAATCCCCTGGGACGACATCGCCTTTCGCAGCGGAACGTTTGCGCTTGAAAAGTATTTTGCTGACGGCGGAACGAATAATGGCGTGCATATGCACGCCATCACACGTCACCGCGAATAAGCGCTAAACCTTAGCGGTCAGCCGCATCCAGCCGCTGCGCAAGTTGCTCGGGCGGCAGGTAACCGCTCACCAGAGTGCCATCTTCGAAGACAATGGCGGGCGTACCGCGCAAGCCCACGTCCTGGCCGATAGCGTAGTGATTGCTGACGATGCTGGCATCGCAGCTATGCGTTTCGAATTTCTGGTCCGCTTTCGCCGCTGTCAACGCGACATTCCGGTTATCGGCACACCAGACTTGTTCGGCCTTGGTCCACGACGCTGATGCGGGCCCGTTGCGGGGATACAGGAAATACCGGATTTCAATGCCTTTCGCCATGTAGTCAGCAATCTGGCTGTGCAGGCGCCGACAGTACGTGCAATCCACGTCGGTGAAAACCGATACGCGGTGGGTCACCTTCTCTGGCGAAAAAAGAATGGTGTTGGCATCCGGCACAGCGGACATCATGTCCCGGCGGGCATTGTCGCGTTCGTTCTCAGTCAGGTTTACCTGCTCGTCGAGATCGATCATGTCGCCTTGCAGCAGGTAGCGGCCATCGGCCGAAATATAGGCCACGATTGCGCCCTTTCTGATCGTGTACCAGCCATCAATTGGACCGGAAAACACGTGTTCCGGCTGAATTTCGGCAAACAGGCTCGACACCTTTTCCCGGACAGCGGCCACTTCATCGCCAGCCTCGTCCGCGTGCACGGTCGTTGCCTGTAGCGCGAAGGCCAGGGTCAACTGCAGTAATAATAGTTTCATTCGATAGGTCCAGAATCGGGTGCCAGCAGGCACAGGGGCGGAATTTCTTTGCGTTTCGACACCGGCATTAACCGGCAGTTCAATCTGCCAAGTGTAGCAAAGAGCGCCGCTTAAGTAGCTAGCCGGATACCCTATCCGCCTGACTCAGCCGCGAGGATGGTGACGACCGTGCAGGTCTTTGAGGCGTTCGCGGGCTACATGCGTATAGATCTGGGTAGTGGACAGGTCACTGTGACCCAGTAAGAGTTGCACAACCCGCAAATCTGCACCGCGATTAAGCAGGTGGGTCGCGAAAGCGTGCCGCAAACTGTGTGGTGACAGCTTCTTTTCGACCCCGGCCTTCGTGGCATAGCGTTTGATGATGTGCCAGAACGCCTGCCGGGTCATACGGTCACCCCGACGGGTGGGAAACAGGTAGTCGGTCTGCCGTTCAAGCAAAATTTCCATACGCGGACCATCGATAAAGTCCCGCATCCAGCGTTGCGCTTCGTCACCGAGAGGAATCAATCGTTCGCGATCGCCCTTGCCCACTATTCGGATGACGCCCTGGTTGAAGTTCACTTCGGACTGTTTGAGGTTGATCAGTTCCGATACCCGCAAACCCGTTGCGTACAGCAGTTCAAGCATCGCGCGGTCACGGTGGCCCAGCGGCTCATCCGTGTTCGGCGCGTGTAACAAAGCGTCGACTTCATCTTCGGTCAGCGACTTGGGGAGCGACCGGCCGATACGCGGCATTTCTATATCCGCTGTGGGATCAGAATCGCGCATGCCCTCACGCATGATGTAACGGAAAAAGCGTCGGAAACTGGAGAGTTGCCGTGCCGTCGAGCGCGGCTTCGCACCACTTTCGACACGCTGGGCAATGAATTCCAGCAAGTCAGCCTTCTGAGCCTTTTCGATAAGTATGTTGCGTTCCGAGAGCCCGCGCTCCAAGGTCATCAGGTCTGCGCGGTACGCACCCAGCGTGTTCGACGACAGGCCGCGTTCCATCCAGATCGCATCAAGAAACCGGTCAACCAGTTTCTCCGAACGATCGTGGGTATCACCTGCATTTTTGTCTTGCTGAGTACTTGCCATGTCTGCCATCGATTGCGGGAGCCAGCCGTATGCGCGGTAATTGCCCTTACATTCCTGACATCGCGGCTGTTAGCATAACTCGCGATCCATGTGTCGGTCGGATCGCTGCAGCCTGCTGGCCGATAGTCGAATGTCGCCATCACCAAGCAACGGAAAATTCAAGCATTTGAGTATGGTGACGCTACTCTGAACACGGCGTGATGGCTGTCACAGATTAGTGACCGCGTTAACATAAGGTGATCTGCGTCACATAAGCAAGCGCGACATAGAATGCAGAACGCATCGGAATACACAACCGCCCACCACCAGCCGTGAACAGCAACGACAAAGCAACAGAAGCATTGGCCACTACAGAAAAATCCACTCTGCTGCAGTCATTGATAGCGGCCACTTACGGTGTATACGCCTGGCTGGTATTCATCGTTTGCGCATTGGCGGCGCTTGTCTGTGCGTGCTGCCTGCCCGGTTTACTACGCCGTCGCCGCTGGGTGACGCGGTTTGCACGGCTGCCATTTCGCCTCGCGTTTATTCCGACCGAGATCAGCGGACTTGAACACTTGCCCGAAACTCACAGCGTCGTCGTAGCTAACCATGCCAGTTATCTTGATGGCGTAATTTTACAGGCGTTTCTGCCACCGCGGTTCTCCTACGTAATTAAAGGAGAGGTGCGCAAGGTGCCGATCGTGCACTTCCTGTTGCGACGTATCGGCGCACATTTTGTCGATCGCTACTCACCCGGTGCCAGTGCACGCGATGCACGCACTTTGCTGCGCTCGGCCAACAACGGCCAATCTCTCGCGTTTTTTCCGGAAGGGACCTTTTCCGCGCACCCCGGGCTTGCCGCCTTTCGCCCGGGCGCTTTTGCTGCCGCAATTCGCGCGGAAGTACCGGTAGTCCCGGTGGTCATTCGTGGCGCACGGCGGATATTGCCCGCAGAGCGAATGCTGCCGCGACGGGCGGCACTGACGATCGACATACTCGCAACGTTGGATCCGCAATCGTTCAGCAACAGCAAAGCCCTGGCTGAAGCGGCTCGGCAACGCATATTGTCTGTTCTTGACGAACCGGACTTGCTGGCGGAAACGCCAGCCGCTTGACAGAAGTTTGCATGCGCTTGACTACCCATTCTTATATATTGCGTCCGTTCGCTCGTTGCGGGAAATTGCCGCGACAAGCATTACAGACGCTCGCATAGTCATCGCCAATCCAATCAAGACGGGACATCATGAAACAGGACTCCATCGTAATCGTTGCGGCTCGCCGTACACCGATCGGCACTTTTCAGGGCTCACTCAGTGCGGTCAAAGCCACTGACCTGTCGGCTACTGCCACTCGCGCAGCATTGGCCGACTGTGGCGTGGACAGCGCATCAATCGACGAAGTCCTGATGGGCTGCGTACTACCGGCTGGGCTCGGCCAGGCTCCTGCTCGTCAAGCGGCGCTTGCCGCGGGTTTGCCCCTCGGCGTACCGTGTACGACCGTCAATAAAGTCTGTGGCTCCGGCATGAAAACGGTGATGTTGGGTGCCGATCTGATTCGGGCTGACAGCGCCCGCGTTGTCCTGGCCGGCGGCATGGAATCCATGAGCAACGCGCCGTATTTGATGCCCAAAGCCCGCAGTGGCTACCGCATGGGGCATCAGGAAGTGCTCGACCACATGTTCTACGACGGCCTGCAAAGCCCGTTTGACGGCCAGATGATGGGGCATTTTGCCGAGCAGACGGCGAGTAAGTACGGCTTTACCCGCAAGCAGCAAGATGCTTTTGCCGTGGAATCCGTTACCCGTGCAGCCAATGCGGCGAATACCGGAGCCTTCGCCAACGAAATTGCCGCCGTTACAGTCAAGAGCCGCAAAGGCGAAACGGTTGTCAGCAGCGACGAGGGCCCCGGCGCAATCAACGTGGACAAGATTCCCACATTGCGACCTGCGTTCGCTGCCGATGGAACCGTCACTGCCGCCAGCTCGTCCTCTATTTCTGACGGTGCCGCCAGCCTGATACTGATGCGCGACAGTGACGCCGAAAAGGCCGGCATCAAACCACTGGTCCGTATTGTCGGACACTCGTCTTACGCACAGGAACCCGAGTGGTTTACGACCTCACCGGTCTTCGCCATCAAGGCACTCCACAAGAAACTGGGCTGGTCACCAGAATCGGTTGATCTTTACGAAATCAATGAGGCCTTTGCCTGCGTTACCATGGCCGCGATGCATGACGTCGGCATCCCCCATGAAAAGGTCAACGTTCATGGCGGTGCATGCGCATTAGGTCATCCAATCGGCGCTTCGGGTGCACGACTCATAGTGACGTTGATACACGCATTGCAAAAGCGTGGTGGTGGGCGCGGTATTGCGTCACTGTGCATCGGTGGTGGCGAGGCTGTAGCCATCGGCATTGAAGCCTGATCTCGGATTATTAGTCACCAAATAAACAGAAAAACGGAGCTAGTACATGGAATTATCGTCAGCAAAGGCCATCGTTTCGGGTGGTGCATCCGGCCTTGGACTGGCCACGGCAGAGAGAGTGATTGCAGCCGGTGGCCAGGTGGTACTGCTGGACATCAATGACAAACTTGGCCCGGACAGTGCTGCCGCGCTGGGCGAACGCGCCCATTTCATTCGCACAGACGTTGCCGATGAAGCGTCGGTGCAAGACGCCATGAGCCAGGCGGCCAAGTTGATGGGCGGCATTACGCTGGCCGTGAATTGTGCGGGCATACTGCTGCCTGCGCGAGTTCTGGGGCGTGACGGCCCATTGCCGGCGGAAAGCTTTGCGCGCTCGGTTACCATCAATCTGGTTGGCTCGTTCATCCTTGCCAAGGAAGCGGCCAATATCATGCAACACAACGAACCAACCGCGGATGGCGAACGCGGGCTGATCGTCAATACAGCATCGGTTGCTGCCTTCGAAGGCCAGATCGGCCAGGCAGGCTACTCAGCATCCAAAGGTGGCGTGGTCGGCATGATGCTGCCACTGGCCCGCGAGTTCGCACGCCTCGGTATCCGCGTAAACACGATTGCGCCGGGTATTTTTCTGACTCCCATGATGGCCGGACTGCCGGACGAGGTGCAACAATCACTCGGCGCGCAGGTGCCGTTTCCGCCGCGCATGGGCCGACCTGACGAATACGCTGACCTGGTGGTCGCGATCTACGGCAATACCATGATCAATGGCGAGACCATACGGCTCGACGGCGCCATAAGGATGCAACCGAAGTAACTCGCAGGCGGCGCGCGATTCAAGCTACATTCCGGGGTAGTTGGGCCCGCCGCCACCTTCCGGTACCGTCCATACGATGTTCTGCGTGGGGTCTTTGATATCGCAGGTTTTGCAATGCACGCAATTCTGCGCATTGATTTGAAATCGCGGCTTGCCCTCTTCTTCAACCACTTCGTAAACGCCCGCCGGGCAATAACGTTGAGCGGGTTCGTCATAGTGCGGCAAGTTGTAGTTGATAGGCACGTCCGGGTCTTTCAACCGAAGATGAGAAGGCTGGTCCTCTTCATGATTAGTACTCGACAGGAAAACGGATGAAAGCCGGTCGAAACTGATCACACCATCTGGTTTCGGGTAGTCAATCTTTTTAGCGTTGCTGGCTTCCTGCAACGATGCGTGATCAGGCTCCCGGTTATGCAACGTGAACGGCAATCGACCGCGGAAAATATTCTGATCCAGCCACACAAAAGCTGAACCGAAAAAGGTACCGAACTTGTGTAATGCCGGCGAAAAGTTTCGGGCACGATGCAATTCTTCGTATATCCACGACGAACGCACCGCACTCTCGTAATCCTGCAGGTCTTTCTGCCCGCCGGCATTGCGCAGCAGCGACTGCCAAACACTCTCGGCGGCCAGAATGCCGCTCTTGATCGCCGTGTGGGCTCCCTTAATTTTGGCGCCGTTCAAAAAGCCGGCATCGCAACCCGTCAGCACGCCACCCGGAAAGCTGAGCTTGGGCAACGACTGCAAACCGCCTTTGTTCACAGCACGTGCACCGTAGGCCACTCGCTTGCCACCCTCGAGGTATTGCCGAATGCGCGGGTGTTGCTTCCAGCGCTGAAACTCGTGAAACGGCGACAAATGGGGATTGCGGTAGTTCAGCGCGATGATCATACCGAGGAACACTTTGTTGCCCGCCGCATGGTAGAGAAAGCCGCCGCCTTCAGTGTGATTGTCCAGCGGCCAACCCAGCGTGTGCACAACTTTGCCCTGCTCGTGCAATGCCGGGTCAATTTCCCAGATTTCCTTCAAGCCGATGCCGTAGTGCTGCGGATCCGAATCCCGCCGCAAATCAAATTTTTCCACCAACTGTTCACCCAGGTTGCCACGGCAACCTTCCGCGAACACCGTGTACTTGCCCAACAATTCATAGCCAGCCTGCCAGCTGCTCTTGCGCTTGCCGTCCTTGCCAATGCCCATGTCGCTGGTCGCAATACCCCGTACCCGGCCGGCATCGTCGTAAAGCACTTCGGAAGCCGCAAATCCGGGAAATACGTTGACGCCGAGTGCTTCTGCCTGTTCGCCCAACCATTGGCAGACGCGGCCGAGGCTGACAATGTAATTCCCGTGGTTGCGCATCGGTGCGGGCACGAGGAACCCGGGGACCTTCTGGCCGCCGGTTGCGCTGGTCAGATAATGGATATCGTCGCCGGTTACGGCGGCTGACAACGGCGCACCGCGTTCTTGCCAGTCAGGAAACAACTCCGACAATCCACGCGGATCAAACACGTTCCCGGACAAAATGTGCGCGCCGATCTCCGAGCCCTTTTCGACGACGACGACATTCAGTTCTTCCCCCTTCTCGCCTGCGAGTTGCATGAGTTTGCAGGCAGTGGCCAGGCCGGCAGGCCCGCCGCCGACGATGACTACATCAAATTCCATGGCTTCGCGTTCGGCCGATTCCGTCATTCGAAATGATCCCAGGCTGGCAAAGACGGCAATTCTAACAGAGCGCGAAATCCGGGTCTGTCGCTGGCGGCGCCTGGCACTGCGCGGTAACCTTGCGGCGGCCGGTCGTCGGCCTATTCAAAGCGAGGCTCATGACCGCTCCCACTCTCAAACAGGCTTATCTGGATACCGCCGGACTTAGCCATGACCCTGGCCAGCTCGCGGTCATCGACCGTTTGCAGCTACTTCAACAAGACCTTCAGCAATCCCGCAACATCCGCAACGCACTGCGCCGACGATTCGCCTGGTCCCGCAAGCCCGACGTCGTAAAGGGCCTCTATATATGGGGCGATGTAGGGCGCGGCAAGACCTTCCTGATGGACCTGTTCTTCGAGCATCTCGATCATCCGGCCAAAAAGCGCATCCACTTTCATCGCATGATGCAGGAGGTCCACCAACGCCTGGCTGGACTTAACAATGAACGTGACCCGCTCGATATCGTCGCAGCAGCGCTGGCAAAAGAAGCAACGGTGCTGTGCTTCGACGAGTTCTTTGTCAGCGACATCGGCGACGCGATGATCCTGGGACGCCTGCTCGAGGCGCTGTTTCAGCGCGGAGTCACACTGGTCACCACCAGCAACGTCCCGCCGTCCGGCCTCTATGCCAACGGATTGCAGCGCCAGCGTTTCCTGCCCGCAATCAAGTTGCTGGAGACACACACCGAAATTCTGCAGCTCGACGGCGGCACGGACTACCGTTTTGAACTGCTTCACCAGGCCGGTACCTATTTGACCCCCGCGGACAGCAGCGCGATGGATCGCCTGCAGCGCTTTTTTTCCAGTGCCGCGGCCGGCCGCACGGAGGAAGGGCGAATTCTGGACATCAATGGTCGACCGTTGGAAACACTGCGTTGCGCCAAAGGCGTGGCCTGGTTCGACTTTGCCGAACTCTGCCTCGGCCCGCGCAGCCAGGCCGACTATATCGAGATCGCGCGCTGGTACCACACTGTGATCGTGTCTTCGATTCCGGCGCTGGACCGGCGCAACGACGACGCCGCCCGGCGATTCATCGCCTTGGTCGACGAATTCTACGATCGTCGCGTAAAGCTGGTGGTCTCCGCCGAGCGGCCGGCGCTCGAGCTCTACCAGGGCGAGCGCCTTGCCTTTGAGTTTCAGCGGACCGTCAGCCGCCTGACAGAAATGCAGTCAATGGAGTACCTCCACGCCGCCCATCGGGCTTGAAATGTTAACGCTTCTTGACACTTTGCCCGGTGGCCATGGTTGGAATTCACGGGCCATCCGGTATGATTGATAATATACTTCCAAAACGTGATAACGAACGGATGGCGCCAGACGTGAATACACAAGCCCTGCAAAAGCCCGAGTACGAGCGTGAATTGTCACTTGATAAGTTCCTTCCCTACCGGCTGTCGATTCTGTCGCATTCCGTCAGCAACTCGATTGCGACCGTTTACGATCACCGTTTTGGTCTGACCATTCCGGAATGGCGGGTCGTCGTTATACTCGGTCGCAGCCCCGGGCTGTCGGCGGTGGAAGTCGCGGAACGTACCTTGATGGACAAGGTCGCCGTCAGCCGGGCGGTCACCAAACTGATCAAAACCGGCCGGATCGACCGTCAATTTGCCGATGCCGACCGCCGCCGCTCAATACTGAATCTGTCGGAAAAAGGCCTTGAAGTCCTGGAGCAGATTTCGCCGCTGGCCCTCGGCATTGAGGACAAGCTGCTCGAAGGCCTCAGCGATGATGAGATCAGCACCCTGAACAGAATGATGGACAGGCTGCTGGAAAAGGCGCGCGACATCGGCGAAACGCAAAACTGAGCCGCAATTGGAGAAGCGTCGTCAGCTAGCTGCCAATCTCCGTGCGCACCTGAATCAGCTCGGCGAATAATTCGATCTCCAACGCCTTCTTCAGGAAGGAGACCCCTGATGAGCCGCCCGAGCCTGTCTTGTGGCCGATGATGCGCTCAACCGTCTTCATGTGGTGAAACCGCCAGAACTGGAAATTGTTCGCCATATCCATCAGGGCTTCGCACATTTCATAGCTCGCCCAGTCATCGCGCGGATTTTCGTAGATCTCGCGCAGAACAGCGACAACATCCGGATGGTCATTACGTGCCTGGCTGAAGTCACGTTTGAGAACGGCGGCCGGCACCGCGCGACCCTGACGGCTCAGATATGCCAGAAACTCGTCAAACAACGCCGGCATCTGCAAAGCGTCTTCCAGGCGCTCATGCCATTCCGGCTGTTGCTCGTAGACTTTGAGTATTGAGCGGCTCTTGTTTCCCATGAGAAACTCGAGCAATCGGTACTGAGGTGACTGAAACCCGGACGCGCGACCGAATACATGGCGAAACTGCGCATATTCGCTTGGCGTGAGTGTGTCGAGCACAGTCCACTGGTTATACATCTGATTCTGGATGTGCTTTACACGGGCCAGCTTTTTCACCGCCATCGGCAAATCATCGGCGCGCAAATCATCCATTGCCGCCTCGATTTCGTGAATCGCCAGCTTGATCCAAAGTTCGGCAACCTGGTGCTGCACGATAAACAGCATTTCATCGTGATGCGCTGGGCTGCTGAGCGGAATTTGCGCATCGAGCAACTTATCGAGCTGCAAATAGGCCGTATAATCGCTTTCGCGATCAAGATTGGTGTGAATAGAAGGTTCTAACTTTCGCCGTTTCATGACTGTACTCGCACAATGAGCACGCATTGTAGGCACTTTCTGCGGCAAAACCCACGCTAGATCTTGCTATTTTCCGGCACAGCAAAAACAGTGCCTTGTACCTGTGGAAATCGGGCGTCGATCCGGTATAGAGTCACGCCAGATCGGATATTCCCTACCCTCTTAGCCTCTGTCCGGAGTGCCATAAAGTGTCCAATAGGCAACAACGTCGCGTGAGCGATCTGACGGATCAATTGCTCGACCAGATTATTGCGTCAAAACCGAAGTCCAAAGCCCTTGCCGAACGTAAACAGATCAATGCCTGGTTGCGTCAGTATTTTGGCAACGTGCCCGTCGAGGATCTGCAGAACCGAACGGCAGAAATTGTCGCTCAGGCTGCAATGTCACATCTCGATTTTGCGATGCAGCGCAAGCCAGGCAAACCGTTGTTGCGCATTTTCAATCCGAACAGCGACGATCATGGCTACGACTCGGCATTCACGATCATTGAGATGGTCAATGACAACATGCCGTTCCTGGTGGATTCCGTTTCCGCCGCGATCTCGCGCTCCGATCTGACCATACATATGACCGTGCACCCGGTCATGCGCATCAGCCGAACCCCCGGTGGACGGCTGAAAACCGTCCACGACCTGAAGTCGGATGCCGGCAAGGAAGAATCCTTTATCCGCTTCGTCATTGATCGTGAACCTGATCCGCAACACTTGCGCATACTTGAACACGAAATCCTGAAGGTACTGGCTGACGTCCGCGCAGCCGTTCGGGACTGGCGGGCAATGCGCGACAAGATGCGCGATGCGCAGTCATCACTCGACAACGGACCGGCGGGATTCGACGAAGAAGTCCGGCAAGAAAGCCGCGAGTTACTCGAATGGATGGCCGACGACCACTTTACGTTCCTTGGCTACCGTGAATATGAGCTGCAGAAGCGTAGCGGCAAGTTGCTGTTAAAGGCTGTCAAGGGCAGCGGTCTTGGGCTCCTCACCAACGAAGAAAGAGGTGGTCGCACCGTCGAACTCAGCAATGTCATGCGACGACACGCGAACTCGAAAAATTGGCTGATCATCACCAAGGCCAATTCCCGCTCCACCGTGCATCGTTCAAGCTACCTTGACTACGTCGGCGTCAAGAAATTTGACAAGAAAGGCAACCCTGTTGGTGAACTTCGCTTCATAGGCCTGTTCACGTCGGTCGCTTACAGTGAGAGTCCCCGCAATATTCCGTTGCTTCGGCTCAAGGTACAACGTGTGCTCGAACGGTTGCATGTCGATCCGTCCGGGCATCGGGGAAAGTCACTGCTACATATCCTCGATACCTTCCCGCGTGACGAGTTGTTCCAGGGTACCGTGCATGACCTGGTCCGCACCACTATCGGCATCCTGAATTTACAGGACCGCCACAAGGTCAAGTTCTTCCTGCGCCGGGATGCCTTTCGGCGATTTTTCTCGTGCATCGTCTACGCACCCCGCGAAAAATACACCACGGCGGTACGACGCCGTATCGAACAGATACTGCTGACTGCGTTTGACGGTCATTCGGTCGACACCAGCGTGCAACTTTCTGACTCACCGCTCGCGCGCGTGCACCTTATTGTTCGAACCAACGAAGGCGACAGGCCACGAATCAGCATTCGACGTATCGAAGATCAGATAGCCAATGCTGTCGTAACCTGGCGCGATCGCCTGCGTAATGAATTGATTTTGAAGTACGGTCAGGAAGAAGGCCCCATCCTGTTTCGGGAGTATGGGGAAAGTTTCCCTGCCGCCTACGAAGCCGATCTCGACCCCGCCACTGCTTGCCTCGACGTAAAGCGAGTCGATGGGCTGTTAAAAGGCGAGCACAACAATTATCTGCTGCTGTATCGCCCGCAAGATGCGGTGGAAGGACAACTTAATTTCCGCACGTTCTGCCCTGATCAGCCATTACTGCTCTCCAACGTTCTGCCCATCCTGGAAGACATGGGCACTGACGTTTACAGCGAACGCCCCTACCGGATCAAGCTTCGCAGCGGCGCGCATTTCTGGATACAGGAATTCGCCCTGCACTACCCCAGGATTGACGAGCTCAACCTCGATGACGCGGCAGCACGCTTTCAGGATGGCTTTCACAAGGCGCTGCAAGGCGAAACCGAGAATGACGGCTTTAACAAGCTGATCCTGCTCGCCGGGCTCGACTGGCGGCAAACATCACTGGTTCGTTGTTACGCGAAATACCTGCAGCAGCTCGGCATGCCATTCAGCCAGAATTACATGGAAAGTGTGCTTGCTGACTACGCCGGTGTCGCACGCAGCCTGGTCGAGCAGTTTGAATTGCAGTTCGACCCGGCGATCAAGTCATCCAGCCGTGAAGAAAAATTGCAGACGGTTATCGGCACAATCCAGAGAGCAGTTTCTCGCGCGCGCAATCTTGACGAGGACCGTATTCTCACCGCCTTTGCCGGCGCGATGAGCGCAACGTTGCGCACCAACTACTATCAACGCGATGCTGAAGGACAGATGAAAAAATGCCTGTCCATCAAGCTGGATCCCAGCCAGCTGCCCGAAGCGCCGTTGCCCAAACCGCGGTTTGAAATTTTTGTTTATTCGCCGGCCGTGGAAGGTGTCCACCTCCGCGGTGGCGCGGTGGCCCGCGGCGGACTCCGCTGGTCTGACCGCCGCGAAGATTTCCGTACCGAAGTGCTCGGCCTGATGAAAGCGCAGGTTGTCAAGAACACGGTCATCGTGCCAACCGGCGCCAAAGGCGGCTTTGTGCCGAAACGGCTGCCCGCCGGCGACCGCGATACGGTAATGAAAGAGGTTATCTCCTGCTACCAGACGTTCATACGCGGCCTGCTGGACGTCACGGATAATGTCGTCGACGGCAAAGTCGTACCACCACCGGCCGTGGTGCGCCGCGATGGCGACGATCCCTACCTTGTGGTTGCCGCGGACAAAGGCACTGCGACGTTCTCTGACATCGCCAACGCGATATCGATTGAGTACGGCTTCTGGATGGACGATGCCTTCGCCTCCGGCGGTTCCGCAGGCTATGACCACAAGAAAATGGGCATCACCGCGCGTGGTGCGTGGGAAGCCGTGAAACGGCACTTCCGGGAAAAAGGCATTAACACGCAAACCGATCCGTTCACCGTCGCCGGTATTGGCGACATGAGCGGCGACGTTTTCGGCAACGGCATGTTGCTGTCACGCAAGATCAAGCTGGTGGCGGCATTCAACCACGAGCACATATTCCTCGATCCAACACCGGACATGGCAGCCAGTTACCGTGAACGGCAACGGCTGTTCAAACTGCCGCGTTCCAGCTGGGCAGACTACAGCGAACGCCTGATATCGAAAGGCGGCGGCATCTTTTCGCGCCAGGCAAAACAAATTCGTCTGTCACCCGAAATCCGCAAACTGCTGGACACCAAAGCGACCAGCATGCAGCCACTTGAACTGATTCGCACGATCCTGAAGATGCCGGTTGATCTGCTATGGAATGGCGGCATTGGCACCT
The DNA here is from genome assembly GCF_001677435.1 of Woeseia oceani. Taxonomy (GTDB): domain Bacteria; phylum Pseudomonadota; class Gammaproteobacteria; order Steroidobacterales; family Woeseiaceae; genus Woeseia; species Woeseia oceani. The sequence goes on along the minus strand of NZ_CP016268.1, from coordinate 1,332,104 downwards.
ACGTCAAGGCAAGCAGCGAGAGTCACTCGGACGTGGGCGATCGCAATAATGATGCTGTGCGGGTCAATGCTGACCAGCTGCGCTGCCGCGTAATCGGCGAAGGCGGTAACCTCGGCATGACCCAACGGGCGCGAATCGAATACAGCCTCAAAGGTGGCAGAGTCAATACCGACTTTATTGACAACTCCGCGGGTGTCGACAGTTCTGACCGCGAAGTGAACATCAAGATACTGCTACGTGCTGCAGAGCAGGAAAAAGGCCTCACTCGAGCTGCCCGCAACAAGCTGCTGGTCGAAATGACTGACGACGTAGCCGCATTCGTCCTGCGCAGCAATTACCTGCAAACGCAGGCAATAAGCATGATGGAAGCACGCGCCCGCGAACGCCTCGACGAATCTGCACGCTTGATCAGTAACCTGGAGAAGACCGGTCTGCTGGATCGTGAGCTTGAGTTCCTGCCCAACGAAGTTGAGATTGACGAACGCCGTCAGCGTAAACAGGGCCTCACTCGCCCGGAACTTGCCGTTGTCCTCAGCTACGCCAAGATTGATCTGTACAACGGTCTGGTTGCCTCGACATCCTCCTTGGAAGACTTCCTGACTACCGATCCGCAACGTTACTTCCCGCCGCTGTTGCGTCGACGTTATAAGGACCTGATTCCGACGCACCGTCTCAGCCGCGAAATACTGGCAACCTTGATCGCCAATAATATTGTCAACCGCATGGGCCCGGTATTCGTCAAACGAGTGCAGCAGGACACCGGTGCCTCCGCAATGACGATCGCGCGGGCTTACATCGTGGCCAGAGAGATCTGTGCGGCCACGGTCGTCTGGCGGACCATCGAAGGCCTCGATAATCAAGTATCCGCAACAGTGCAACAAACCATGTTGTTTGATATCAGCCGTACCTTGCGTCATGCCTGTTATTGGCTGATCGAGCGTTTCGGCGAGGATCTCGACATCGTCGAAGCCGTCGAACGCCTCAAGGCTCCGATGCAAACGGTATACTCACGGGCCAACAGCATTGTTGTAGGTTCCGGCAAGAATCGGCAGAAAACCACAGCGGCCGAACTCAGCTCGATGGGCGTGCCGGACAAGCTGGCCAAGAAGATGGCAGCCCTGTTGCTCACGCGCGGCGGTCTGGATATCGCCGATCTGGCCACCGAGATGAACGCGGACGTCATGGCGACAGCAAGTATGTATGCGCGCCTGAGCGAGCACCTGGGTATCGTCTGGCTGCATCGCCGGGTCGAGAACCTGACCGTCGAAGGTCGATGGCAAGCGATGGCGCGCAGCAATTTGCGCGATGAGTTTTATCGTTGCCGCCGCGACCTGGCAGCACGCATCTTGCAAAACGTTGGTGACAAGACACCCGCAGAGGAATACGAGAGTTGGCTAGCCGCCAATGCCAACGGCGTGAAGAAGTTCGAATCGATCCTCGCGGAAATGAAGCTGCGTGCAGAAGTCGATTTCGCCACGTTATCGGTAGCTGCCCAGGAATTGCGCAAACTCGTTGCAGAATAAAACTGCCAAAACATTTCACTACGGAGTAGATATGCCCGGCAAACTCATATTGTGTCGCCACGGACAAAGCGACTGGAACCTCAAAAACCTGTTTACGGGCTGGACCGACGTTGACCTGACGGATTTGGGCAGGAGCGAGGCGAAGGCGGCAGGCGTCGCCGTCCGAGAGCTCGACTTCACCATTGATGTTGCCTATACGTCGTTGCTGAAACGGGCCATACGCACGTTGTGGTTGATGCTCGATGAGATGGATCGCATGTGGATTCCAGTCATTCGCGACTGGCGACTGAATGAACGCCACTACGGTGCGCTGCAGGGACTGAACAAGGCAGAAACTGCCGCAAAGTACGGTGACGAACAGGTACATGTCTGGCGCCGCAGTTACGCCACTCCGCCGCCGCCGCTGGAGGCTGACGACGACAGGCACCCTGCGCACGATCCCCGTTACGCGGGTATTGAAGGCCTGCCGGCCACCGAATCACTGGCAACGACGCTCGAGCGAGTCAAACCCTTCTGGAACGAGTGCATCGTGCCGGAACTGAAAGCCGGGCGTAACGTCCTGATCGCCGCACACGGCAACAGTCTGCGTGCGCTGGTCAAAATGCTGGACAACGTCTCTGAAGAAGAAATCACCGGTTTCAATATTCCAACAGGGATCCCCATCCTGTACGAACTCGACGACGATCTGCAGCCATTGTCACGGCGCTTTCTTGGCGACCCGGACGCCGTTGCCGCCGCTGCCGCTGCCGTCGCAAACCAGGCCAAAGGCTAGTGATCTACCGTCTTGGAGAATCATCACCGGTATTCGAGGGTGACGGCCACTTCGTGGCCCCGGACGCAAATGTTATCGGTAAAGTCCGGTTGGGCGCCCGCTGCAGTGTCTGGTTCGGCGCAACGATTCGCGGCGACAACGACTGGATCAACATAGGCGCTGACAGCAATATCCAGGACGCGTCCGTCGTCCACACGGACCCGGGTTTGCCCGTACAAATCGGAACCGGCGTTACCGTTGGTCACCGGGTCATGTTGCACGGCTGCACTGTTGGCGACGGCAGTCTGATAGGAATAGGCAGTTCGGTACTGAACCGGGCGAACATAGGCAAGCATTGCCTCGTCGGCGCGCATTCGCTGGTCACCGAGGGCAAACAGTTTCCCGACGGTGTCCTGATACTGGGCTCACCCGCGCGCGTGGTCCGTGAACTCGATGACGATGAGTTAGCGCTGTTGACCGCTTCCGCCGCCAGTTACACGGCGAACAGTCGCCGCTTCCTGGAGCAACTGGCGGATACCCAACGGCCCACTGACCACTGACCGCGGCGCAACCCGGATGCGCTGCCGACTGTTACCCGCACTCGTTTTTCTCGCTGGCGCCGGCCATGCCGCCGAGGTGGATATTCTGCGCACGGCGCCACCGACAGGCATTTACATCGAGACTGACTACCGTCATCCCGACAGTGCACACTGCGACTGGTACTACACCGCAAAAGATTTTCTGCGGGAAACCGCCATTGTCAGCGACCGGCCCTGCCCCGTCGTAGTCCGGTTGCGCGGCATACTGAGTCGCCAGGGTGCCTTGCTGTTTTCCCAAGTCACCCAGCGTCTCGCCGACTGGCCAGCCGAAGTAAGCCGAATAGTCCTGAATTCCCGCGGCGGTGATTCCACAGCAGCATTCCAGATCGCGCGCATTATCCGCGAGCACGATGTTTATCGTCGTCAATTGCCCGGAGTCACAACCGCGCTGGATGAGTCTGAAACAGCTGTTTGTTTCAGCGCTTGCCTGATCGTGTTTGCGGCCGGCTTCGAACGCTACGCTGTCTTCGATGAATATGACGACCCGGCATTGCCATCCAGGCTGGGGATCCATCGACCTGGGCAATACAACCCGGCACGTGGTCGTTACGACAGCAGCGATAACAATCGCTATATACAGGGGGTCCGCAAACAGCTGACCGACTATTTTGCAAGCGTAGGTGTCAGCAGCCAACTGGTCGATGAAATGTTTGCTGTGCCGTTCGACGATATCCGCTTGTTAACCGAGTCCGAGGCGCTCGAGTTCAAGCTGGTAACACGTGCGCAGCCATTGCCAAATTAACCGTCATACCTGGGTGCGCGGGTTCGATCGCTTGTTGCCCGAATCATCGTTCACGACCCGGACCAGGCCCTCTTGCGCTGAGGAAGCCACCAAAACACCGTTGGTATCGAAGAACTGTCCTCGCGCGTAGCCGCGTGCACCGGCCGCGTTGGGGCTGTCCATCGAATACAACAGCCATTCGTCAACTCTGAACGGACGGTGGAACCAGAGTGCGTGATCGAGACTCGCCATCATCACGTTGCCACGACCGAAGCGCAGTCCGTGTGGCAATGTCGAGGTGCCCAGCAATTCGTAATCCGACACGTAGGCCAGCAAATTCTGATGCAAGGCGAGCTCATCCGACAACGTGTCCACCGCACGAATCCAGACTTGCCGAACGGGATCCAGGACTTCTGGAACGTCGAACCTGATGGGCTGCACTGGGCGGAACTGGAATGGTCGCTGATCCGTCAGGAACCGGCGCATTTTCTGCGGCAACTTGGCGAGCGTTTCCGGCGGAATGTCACTTAAGTCCGGCAACCCGTCCGGCGCCGGAACGTCCGGCATGCCGGCCTGATGCTCCAGTCCATCTTCAGGCACGTGAAAAGACGCCGCGAAATTGAATATTGGCCGACCATGTTGAATCGCGACCACGCGCCGTACTGAAAAACTGCCGCCATCACGTGACCGATCGACTTCGTAAATAATCGGTGCTTCAACATCACCGCGACGCAAAAAATACGCGTGCAGCGAATGGGCTACGCGGCCTTCGACAGTGAACTGCGCGGCTGACAATGCCTGGCCAAGGACCTGGCCACCGAAGACCTGCGCGCTGCCTATATCGCGGCTTTCGCCGCGAAAAATGTTGTCCTCTATTCGCTCGAGCTGCAACAGGTGCAGCAGGTCTTCAAGTACTGAATGCATCGAACAAGGTCCGTGGAAAGTTTCGCTTAGTCTAGCGAAGTCGCAAAGACCTTTCGCGACTATCGTGCCATCAACGTATTCGACCGCCGTCAACAGCAATACCACTGCCGCTCACGAAAGTCGCGTCGTCACTGGCCAGGAACAGAACCGCCTTGGCGACATCAAGCGCTTCGCCCAGCCGGCGCGCCGCTGATCGCTCAATACAAAAGTCCCGCAATGACTTGTCATCACTGAAAACCCGGCGGCTCTCAGGGGTCATCAATGCCCCCGGCTGCACGTAGTTTACGGTGATCCCGAACGGTCCGGCATCGACGGCCAGCTCGCGAAGCAATCCGGCAAGTGACTCTTCCGCTTCCTGAACCAGCAATTCGGCATCGCGACCGAAGGCGCTGCGTAACATGCCGACCACAATGAAGCGCCCGGCCGGGCTGCGTTTCATTCGTGGCAAAGCGGCAGCAAATAACTGCCGTATTCCTGTCAGCCGCCCCTGCAACACTCCAGCATGGGTCTCGGCATCCTGCAATGGCGGTTGTACCTGCAGACCTGTGCTGATTACGATGGCATCCAGCCCACCCAGCTGCTTTTCCGCCGCGGCTACAGCTGCAGCCGCATGCTCGTCACCGTCAAACCGCGCCGCCAGTCCGGTCGCACCACTGACATCACGGTACCGGGTCTCTATATCACTGTCCGCCCGGTCCACCGCGACCACGCTCGCATCATGGCGTACCAGCGTACGTGCTATGGCTTCGCCAATGCCGTTGGCACCACCACACAGCATCGCACGAACGCCGAATAATCGGCCGCTATCCGCCATTGTTTGATCTCCTGCTCCGTAAAGCCCTCATAAGCGGCTCCGAAGCTAGTTTGTTGCGTCCGCGAAAGTAAACTCTGCAAACTGTTCGCGCAACTTGGTTTTCAGGATTTTGCCCGTTGCTGTGTGCGGAATTTCGTCCACGAAGACGACATCGTCCGGCACCCACCAACTGGCAATCTTGCCATCCAGGTATTTCAGTATCTCGTCACGCTCTGGATTTCGACCTTCCGATTTCACGACGATCAGCAACGGCCGCTCGGACCACTTTGGGTGTTTGACGCCGATGACCGCAGCCTCGGCAATATCCGGGTGGCCGACTGCCACGTTCTCGATTTCTATCGAACTGATCCATTCGCCACCCGACTTGATGACGTCCTTGGTCCTGTCGGTAATGTTCAGATAACCTTCGGCATCGATGGTCGCGACATCGCCTGTATTGAACCAGCCGTCATCACTGTGTGATTCGCCGCAGTCATCCAACTTGAAATAGCCGCTGCAGACCCATGGGCCACGGACCTGCAAAGCACCGAATGCGACGCCGTCCCACGGCAGCTCGGTTCCGGCATCGTCAACGATCCGCATCTCGACACCGAACAGGCCGCGACCCGCTTTCGCCTTCAGCTTGACAAGTTCTTCGCCGGCGAGATCTTCCATGCCCGCTTTCAGCGTGTTGACTGTCCCAACCGGACTCATTTCAGTCATCCCCCAACCCTGACAGGTGACGACATCGTGCTTGTCGCGAAATGCGCGGATCATTGAACGCGGCAGCGCGGCACCGCCTATCACGGTACGTTGCAGACTGTTGAGTTTCTTGCCGGCTTTCTCAGCGTATTGCAGCAGAGCCAACCACACAGTTGGTACGCCCAGTGCGACGGTAACTTTCTCGGCTTCCATCAGCTGGTACAGGGCTTCGCCATCACCCATCTTGGGTCCCGGGAAAACAATCTTGGCACCCACCATCAGTGCCGAAAACGGCGTGCCCCAGGCATTGACATGAAACAACGGCACTACCGGCAGCATCGAGTCACGGTTCGAAAGGCCCAGCGCGTCCGGGGTATTGCAGGCATAGGCATGCAACAGCGTAGAACGATGGCTGTAGAGCACACCTTTCGGATTTCCCGTCGTACCGGAGGTGTAGCAAAGACCAACCGCCTCGTTTTCATCGAGCTCCGGCCAATCATATTTGTCATCACAATCCGCGATAAGCGCTTCATAGCAAACGGTGTTTGCCAGTGTTGTTTCCGGCATGTGCGCCTCATCCGACAGGACGATATAACCCTTCACGCCAGGTGTTTGCGGCGCAAGCTTTTCCAGCAACGGCAGAAACATCGGGTCAGTGATTATCCACTGATCTTCGGCATGATTGATGATAAAAACCAGTTGCTCGGGAAACAGTCGCGGATTCAGCGTATGACAAACATAACCCGCGCCACCGATGGCGTAATAAGCCTCAAGGTGCCGGTAATCATTCCAGGCCAGGGTGGCGATTCGATCGCCTTTCGCAATTCCCAGTTTGTCCAGCGCATTGGCCAGCTGGCGGGTACGGCGGCAGCAGTCCCGGTAGGAATAACGATGAGTCGGATCGTCAGCCGTAATCGACACAATCTCGCGTTCAGGAAAATTGCGCTCCGCATGGCGCAAAATCGAAGACACCAACAACGGTGTATTCATCATCAGACCTTGCATACCCACCCCTTTGGTTTCCGTTTTCTGTGGCAACAATGGACATTTAACAGGCCAATGCGCTGTGACTGCAAGCATTGTCGGCAACGGCGGATGCTATGCTGACAGCAAGTTCCCGATCCGCTCGCCTGCTGCCAAGGAGTATCAATGGTCGCCCGCCATCCCCACACACTGACTGTCGGCCTGGCACAAATTGCGCCCTGCTGGCTGCGCCGGGACGCAACCCTCGACAAGGTCGGCGTCTGGCTCGAACAGGCAGCGGCAGAAGGCTGCGAGCTTGTTGTATTTGGTGAAGCACTGGTCCCTGGCTACCCGTTCTGGGTTGAACGCACGGACGGCGCTCGCTTCGATTCCCGCCTGCAAAAGGAACTGTACGCGCACTACGTTAACGAGGCGGTGGACATAGCCGCAGGGCATCTCGAGCCGTTGGCGGCGCTGGCCGCGAAACGGGGAATTGCCGTTTACCTCGGGGTTATTGAGAAAGCCGCGGACCGCGGCCATAGCCTGTATTGCTCTGTGGTGTACATCAATGCGAATGGCAAGATCGCATCTGTACACCGCAAACTGATGCCGACGTACGAGGAGCGCCTCGTGTGGTCTTGCGGCGATGGTCACGGCCTGCGTACCCACCCGCTGGGTGCATTTACCGTTGGCGGCCTGAATTGCTGGGAGAACTGGTTACCGCTCGCGCGCGCGGCTCTCTACGCTCAAGGAGAGGACCTGCATGTCGCAATCTGGCCCGGCAGTCAACGCAATACTGAGGACATCACCCGCTTCATCGCTAAGGAAGGCCGGTCATTCGTGGTTTCTGTCAGCGGCTTGATGCGTGCAGAAGACATCGATCCGGCATTGCCGCATTTTGACACGCTCAAAACAGCATGCCGAGGCAATCTGGCGGACGGCGGTTCCTGTATTGCGGCCCCGGACGGCGCATGGCTGTTAGCGCCCGAAACCGGCAGCGAGGCTCTGCGTATCGCCACACTGGATCACCGGCGGGTACTTGAAGAACGTCACAACATGGACCCTGCCGGCCACTATTCCCGACCAGACGTTACCCGCCTGACTGTAGAACGAAAACGCCAGACGACGGCCGAATTCAACGGCGACGAAACGCTCTAGTCAGGGTTTCTTCGGCCCGGCCAGATACCAGAGCAGCAAACCCAACACTGGCAGCAAGATGACAACGGCAATCCATATAACCTTGCGGGCGTCACTCGCGCCTGATTGCGCGATTTGCAGTACAGCGTAGATATCGGCGAGCAGAATCAGCAAACCGAAAAAAGAAGATATTTGAACCTGCATGAAAATCTCCCTTATGATTCTGGCGTTGTTTGCTCGCCTTCAGGCGAATCGAAAAAGTACATTCCCAACGTCTCTGCAACACAGGCAGGCTTGCGTTCGCCTTCAACTTCAACGCGAACCTCGGACGACAGGTGCAATGCGCCAGCACGTTGTCGCGCCTGCACGATAGTTGCTCTTGCGCGCACCCGGCTGCCCACCGGAACCATGGTATAGAAGCGCACCTTGTTGCAGCCGAAATTGATGGCACGTGCAAGATTCTCGAAACTGACAAACTGCTGTGTCAATGCGGGAATCAGAGACAAGGTGAGGTAACCATGCGCGATAGTCTTGCCTTCCGGCAGCTCTTTTGCTGCGCGCGCTGTATCAACGTGTATCCATTGAAAATCGCCGGTCGCTTCGGCGAATTGATCAATGCACTTCTGATCAACAACGGACCAGTCCGACAAGCCGATCTCCTGGCCTTCCAGTGCCTTGGCATCTTCAAATGATCTAATCGTATGCAAACTCAAATCCCCGGTTTGTCGCAAGACGTTGCCGGTTACATCGGCAATCAGGTTGACAGGAATACACACATGCAGACAACAGGGCAAGTGCCGAACAATCGCTACGTCCGTATTGGCCGTGTATCCCGAGGCAACTATACTGCCCGGATGTGCCTGACGCAGCTTTCTCTTTCTATCTGATGCTTGCAGCACCCTGTCTTTGCTGGCGCGGGCATGTGCATGCGTGACAAATCACTGCCGCTATTCGCACTGGTGCTCGCTGCCGGGCAGTCACAGCGCTTCGGTACGCCGAAACAACTGGCGACCATTGGCGAGCAAACGCTTGTTGAGCACGCTGTGCGTGAAGCAGAAGCGGTTTGTGGCGAACACACTATGCTTGTTGTTGGCAATGCTGCCGAGGCCGTGCACAGGGCCGCCGCCCCACTCGCTGGGTTCCTGGTTTGCAATGATCGTTACCGCGACGGCATTGCGAGCTCAATCTGCACCGCTGTCGCAGCGGTACAGGGCATCGCGGCAGGCGTTTTACTAGTGCTCGCAGACCAGCCACTGGTTGGTCGTGACCATCTGACACGCCTCAAACAACGTTGGTGTCGGGAACCGCGGCGCGTGGTAGCCAGCCGTTATTCCGGAACCCTGGGTGTACCGGCGATCATTCCAGCCGAACTGTTTGACGATTTACTCGCGTTGCGCGGCGACCAGGGCGCACGGGCGCTGATATCCGCTCAAGGTGAGCATGTCATTGCCATCGATTGCGCAGCCGCCGCTGTGGACATCGACCAGCCATCTGACCTTGCTGATCTTACCCGTAGCCCTGGCCGCTAGATCAGGCGTGTGCCGCGCAGCGTTCGCAGTTGACCCAGCCGCTATCGCCGTTGGTGTAGTGCTCTTTCTTCCAGATCGGCAGTCGGACCTTAACCTGGTCAATGATGTAGCGACAGGCATCGAAAGCGGCATCGCGATGTGCGGCTGAGACTCCGACCCAGACGGCGCAATCGCCGATCTCCAGCAATCCGGAGCGGTGTACGCAACGCGCGTGCAGTACGTCGAACTTTGCCATCGCTTCCTGTATAACGCGCTCACCTTCCTTTACGGCCAACGGTGCGTAGGCCTCGTATTCGAGACGCAGCACAGACTGCCCGTCATTGTGATTGCGTATCCAGCCTTCGAAGCCGGCGTATGCGCCCGCCGCCTGATCCAGCAATGCTGTTCGCAGCTGTTCCGGGTCTATCGTCGATTCAACCATCGTCATCATGTCAGCCACCTGCAACCGGTGGGAACAGTAAAACGGTGTCACCGTCCGTCAAAACGCTGTCCCAGCTCGCCATTTCATCATTAATCGCCACTTTGCAATGCGCCAACGGTTCGGCCGAACCGTGCCTGTCATGCAACTCGCGAAACAGATCGGCGGCGGTCGCGGCGCTTGTCGTAACACGCTCCTCGGTCTTGCCGGCGTTCTCGCGAAACATGGCGAAATACCGAACTGTAAGTTCTTTGCTCATTGCGCTACCTGCAGATCACTGCGTGCGAGGTCATCGGGTGTATTCATGTTATCCAGTGCATTGGCATTCGGCTGGTTTAGCAAACAGGTATCGGATCGAATCATGATCTTGCGTGGGCAAACGATTCCCTGCGCCACGAAATCGTCAATTATCGCGCGCGCAGACGGTTCGTAGACCGCGCACAGAGGTTCCGGAAGCTCATTGTGACTGCTGCGAAATGCGCTAAACGGCTGCGCAGCGTTACGCGATTCAACAAGAAAGCCGAGTGTACGGTCATCGATGTTCGGCAGATCAACCGCCACCACCAGCCAGGCTGCCTGAGGGTCCGTATCCATCGCCGACAAGATACCTGCGACCGGTCCAAGGTCGTCATATCGATCGACAATCTGCGGAAAGCTCGCGCGTTCGGTTTCGTCCCGCAACGCCTTGCTCGTCGACACGTAGGCTGCCGACGTGAATTGACCAAGCAACGCCATCGTGTAAGCCAGCTGGCTGCGCCCGTCATGCAGCAATAGCGCTTTGTCGCTACCCATCCTGCGGCTTTGTCCACCGGCAAGCACTAACCCTTTGAGTACCGGCGCGTCATTCACTGTGATAGTCCTTTTTGCCGCCGGTTTTCGCGATCAAGCGAGTTTCCGTAATGCGAATCTCATGCGACAGCGCTTTGCACATGTCGTATACCGTCAACGCAGCCACGGTTGCGCCCGTCAGCGCTTCCATTTCCACGCCCGTACGGTGATTGACCTTGCAATGGCAATCAATAACAGCGCGACGTTCCTCATCCAGGTGTATTTCGATCGCGCAATTATCAAGGCCCAACGGGTGGCAAAACGGTATCAGCTCGTGCGTGCGTTTTGCGCCCATCACACCGGCGATGATTGCCGTTGCGAATACCGGCCCCTTGGCCGTCTGAATATCGCCATCGGCAAACCGGGCAGCGACCTCCGCGGGAAACTCGACCAGGGCCCGCGCATGTGCTTGTCGGGCGCTTGCGGTCTTGTGGCTGACATCAACCATCGTCGGTCGGTTTTGCTCGTCAATATGGCTTAACTTGCTCATCAATAGATCTCTTACTCTGTATCAAGGCGTGTGCGACGACCACTCGCCGCAGGAAGATTGTCGAGGTTGACGACTTCAGCCACCCATCCGGTACATTTCAACTTTGCGCAATGGCGCTTCAGTGACAGTTTCGCGCCCACGCAACTCACTGTAACGGTCATTTCGCCGTAACCAGACATTCTGCAACAGAGCGCGAAGTTCGTCATCGCTGGCACCGTTGCGCAACAACTCGCGAAGCGGAGTCCCTACGGTCGCAAACAAGCAGGTATACAGGACCCCGTCGGCCGACAAACGTGCACGACTGCAGTTGCCACAGAACGGTTCCGTGACAGAGGAAATGAAACCAATTTCGCCACCACCGTCAGCATAGCGATAGCGACTGGCCACTTCGCCGGCATAGTTGGGATCCACTGGCGCAAGCGGCCAGCGTGCATGGATCGCTGCCAACAGCTCTCGCGATGGCACGACCTGATCGAGTCGCCAGCCGTTTCGATTGCCGACATCCATGAACTCGATCAGCCGAACGATATGGCCGCTGCCGCGAAACCGTTCGAGCAAATCGAGGACCGTATGCTCGTTGACGCCGCGTTGCACAACCGCGTTGATCTTGACTGGCGTCAAACCGGCCGCTGCCGCGGCATCGATACCGGCAAGCACGGTGTCGAGCTCACCGCGACCGCCACTCATACGGTGAAAGAGCTCGGCGTCCAGGCTGTCGAGGCTGACTGTCACCCGGTCGAGTCCGGCGTCAGCCAGTGCTTGTGCGTACCGTTTTAGCAGCGTGCCATTGGTCGTCAATGCCAGATCTTCAACGTCGGGCAACGCGCGCAAACGTGCAACCAGCGCCGGCACATTTTTCTCAAGCAGCGGCTCCCCACCCGTCAAACGCAGCTTGTTCACTCCGAGGCTCACCGCGATGCCGGCTATCCGCACTATCTCGTCATGACTCAGACGCTGCTGCCGCCGCAAGAACTGGTAGTCCTCGTTATAGGTACTTTCCGGCATGCAATACGGGCAACGAAAGTTGCACTGATCAAGCAGCGAGATGCGCAAGTCGCGCATTGGTCGCTTGAGTTTGTCCACGGGCCCGGACGACACCGGTGCCTCGCTGGCAGGAGGGAGGGAGCTCATGCGGGTATTCTGCACCATTCGCCCGGAGCTGATAAGCGCAGTGTAGAGCGTTCACATTGGCAGCGCATGCTGCCAGTCACGCACGAAACTCGTCAGAACGGGCCCCTGTGGTGCTCGGTATGGCTTGCCGCGGCGGCGTCTCCGCTGCCTGCCGGTCGGGTATCCGACGTTTAATTTATCCAATCAGCTCAATAGTTTGCCGTCCGCCCGCCCCGGTTGTGCGCTGCAACATAGGTCGATATACTGCTGCTCCGAACACGTCCTTGGTACCGTAAGCCCTGAGGGTACCGGCGGGACGCGCCGCAACATGCAAGACTTGCCAGTATCCGGTACCCACACCGGAATGCCCTTCCGGGCGGCTGCCTGGCAACGTTCCGGCAATGCCGACAATCAGCGGAGTCAATCGATGCACGTAAACCTGACCGACGACGAACTGGCCTTTCAGGAAGAGGTTCGAACTTTCTTCCGCGAGCAATACCCTGCCGATATCCGCGCCAAACAGGACAATGGCGTGCAATTGACGCGTGAAGATTACGTGCGCTGGCAGAAGATCCTCCATCAGCGAGGCTGGGCGGCGATCAACTGGCCGGTTGAGTACGGCGGCACCGGCTGGACGCCGGTCCAGAAGTACCTGTTTGAAAATGAAATAGCGATGGCCAATGCACCGGACATGGTGCCGTTTGGGGTAAAGATGGTGGCGCCCATCATTTACACTTTTGGCAGCGAAGAACAGAAAAAGCGCTTTCTGCCCGACACTCTCGCCAGCAATATCTGGTGGTGTCAGGGCTATTCCGAACCGGGTTCCGGTTCTGATCTAGCATCGTTGAAAACCCGCGCAGACCGCGCAGGCGATCACTACGTCATCAACGGCACCAAGACCTGGACGACGCTGGGACATTTCGCGGACTGGATATTCTGTCTCGTGCGTACCAACAGTGATGTTGCCCGGCGCCAGGAAGGCATCAGTTTCGTGTTGGTGGATATGCAGACCCCGGGAGTTACGGTGCGCCCCATCATCACCATCGAGGGCGAACGTGAAGTCAATGAAGTCCACTTTGAGAACGTAAAAGTACCTGTCGAAAACCTGGTCGGGGAAGAAGGCAAAGGCTGGACGTACGGCAAGCTCCTGCTGCAGCATGAACGCACCAACATTGCAGGCGTTGCACGTTCGAAGTACCGCCTCAGCAAACTACGGGAAATAATGGCGCAATCCGTTCACGGTGGTACACCGCTCGCCGAAAACAAGAATTTCGCGCGCAAGCTGGCCGCCGTGGAAATCGACCTGCAAGCGCTCGAATTCACTGAATTGAGAACACTGGCAGCCGTCGCTGTCGGCAAGGCGCCAGGCCCGGAGTCGTCAATACTGAAGATCAAAGGAACAGAAATTCAGCAGGCGCTGGATACGCTGTTTATGGAAGCGGCTGGATATTACGCATTGCCCAACCTGCCGCAGCAGTTCACCGCCGAATACCCGGTCGACGAACGAACGGGCTTCGGTTCGGAAACGCTCTCGGCATTGCGCTATTTCAATAACCGCAAAGCATCGATCTACGGCGGCTCGAACGAGATACAGAAAAACATCGTTTCCAAGCACGTGCTTGGGCTCTGAACTGACAGGACGTTCTTATGGATTTCTCAATCACCGAAGAACAGTCGATGCTGGCGGACAGTATTGCTCGCTTTATCGACAATGATTACAGCTTCGACAAACGTATGGCGATTGTCGAAAGTGACGATGCTTTCAGCCAGCAAGTTTGGCAGAACTGCGCCGATCTCGGCTGGACAGCCATGTTGTTCAGCGACGCCGATGGCGGCTTCGACGGCGGTGCAGTCGAAATGATGTTGATGATGGAACAGTTCGGACGTGGCCTGGTGGTCGAACCCTTTCTTGCCAACGTAATTCTTGCCGGCGGCATCCTAAAGCGGCTGGCGAGTGCCGAACAAAAAGCCGATTGGCTTGCGGGTATCGTTGACGGCAGTCGCCAGGCAGCGCTGGCATTTGCGGAACCGCACGCGCGATACGACATTGCCAATATTGCAACCAGTGCGAACCGAGAGGGTGACCAATGGGTTCTGAATGGCTCGAAAGCATTGGTCCTGAACGGCGGCGCTGCCGAGTTGATTATCCTGCCAGCGCGCACCTCTGGCGAACAAACCGCGCAATCGGGTATCTCGCTGTTCGCCATTGACGCCTCAGCAGCCGGAGTAACGCGAAATGCGTACAAGACCGTGGATGGTCACGGTGCCGCGGAGATCGTTCTGAGCGACGTGAAAGTCGCTGACAGCGCCTTGCTCGGCAAGCCGAATGAAGGTTATTCGGCCCTCGCCGAAACCGTCAATGACGGAACGCTCGCGGTTTGTGCTGAAGCGGTTGGCATTATGCGCACAATGCACGACAAGACAGTGGACTATACAAAGCAGCGTGTGCAGTTCGGCGTGCCTATCGGCAGCTTTCAGGCACTGCAACACCGTATGGTGGACACGCTCATGGCCTGTGAACAGGCCAAGTCGTTGCTGCTGCGCAGCGTCATGCTTAGTGACGCCGGAAGTCCGGAAGCTGGCGCCGCCATCAGCGAACTCAAGTACCTGATCGGCACGTCCGGCCGCAAAGTTGCTCAGGAGGCCGTGCAGATACACGGCGGCATGGGCATGACCTGGGAGCTGGATATCGCGCACTTTTTCAAGCGCATGACCGCCATCGATATATTGTTCGGTGACAGTGACTTTCATCTGGATCGCGCAGCCGCCGCAAAATAGCGCTGGCCAGCCCGGGAACCGGAACTGAAACGAGGCTGATTTTCGATGTTCCCCGAAATGCTGGTCCGGTTCTTCACTGCGCAGCAGGAACTGCTCTGGCTGACGACATTGCTGGTCGATCTCGGCTGCACGGTGATTCTCTACCGCCTGTTCGGCAAAGCCGGCCTGCAAGTAGCCATTGCTACCGCCATTATTCTTGCAAACCTCAGTGGCCCTAAGCTCACAGAGATTTTCGGCCTGCAAACCAGTCTTGGGGTCATTTTCTATTCCAGCATCTTTTTCGCCACCGACGTACTAAGCGAAAACTACGGCCGTGCTGAGGCGAACAAAGCCGTACGGATGGGCTTTGCCGTCAGTGTGATTGTGTTGCTGATGCTAAGTATCTCGCTGCTCTACCAGCCTACGACCGACCCGAAATCAGCGGCATTCTCGCTTAGCATTCATGACTCCTTTATCACGATAGTCAATTACACACCGCGATTTGTGTTCGGCTCACTACTCGCCTATTACGTCAGCCAAAGTTTCGATGTCTGGGCATTTCACCGCATCAAGAAGGTCACTGGCGATCGCTGGCTTTGGCTGCGCAACAATTTATCGACGATGAGCTCGCAGGCGATCGACACAGTCATCTACTCGCTCGTCGCCTGGTGGGGCATCGTCGACCTGCAAACAGCACTGGCACTGGGTGCCGCCAAATACATCCTGAAGATGGGTATCGCCGCGATCGACACCGCCTTCATATACTGGGCCCGCGCCAGCTTCAGGCGCCGCGAGGCCGCGCTGTCCTGACCCGACGACGTTAGCTATGATGCCGTTGTCGCAACGGCTTCGGGAGTTCAGTGATGAGTCAGTTCAGACCCGCCGGCGTAATTACCATTACCACCGACCTGGGTCACAAAGGCCCGTTTGTCGGTGTGATGAAAGGCGTCATTGCCACCCGGAACCCGAGCGCCAACGTCATCGATGTCACTCACGACATACCCGCCCACTGGCCGCCGGAAGCCGGCTTCTGGATCAGCCGTGCCTACCCGTATTTCCCGCGCGGCAGCATACATCTGGGTATTGTTGACCCCGGCGTCGGAACTGAGCGGGACATTCTTGTAGCGGAAATTGACGGGCACTTGTTCATAGCACCGGACAACGGCTTGCTTGCCACGTTACTGCCACGCGCGAACTCCATTCGAAAACTGGATCTGGAAGGCCTTGCGGGACTGCATCTGCCCGCCCCCAGCAGCACCTTCCACGGCAGAGATATTTTCGCGCCCGTTGCCGCTGAACTCGCGGCAGGAAACGTATTGCCGGAAGATACGGGCGCCGAAACGAAGGACTGGACACCGGGCTGGCTGGATGAGCCTGAAGTCAGCCACAATCGGGTCAGCGGCGTCATCGTTACCATTGATGCATTCGGCAACCTCATCAGCAACGTCGATGCCAGGCTGATTGACGGCTTCCGGTCTCCCGAGGTCAAGTTATCGGGCCGCCGGTTCCCGATGCAAACCACCTACGGCCGCGCAGAACCCGGCAGCTACCTTGCGCTCATCAATTCTTTTGGCGTTGTCGAAATCGCGCGGGTTGAGGGCAACGCTGCAGAGCACCTGGGCAGTGACCGCGGAGCGCCGTTGATCATCACGGATCTTGGCACTGGATGAGCAATCGCAGTCAGCGATGACTCACGATCAGTTGCCTCGGCCAGACGCTGGCGGCAACACACATCGGCACGCACTACTGGCACGCACAATCGCAACGGTCGCCCAGCGGACACGGCCAGTTTGGGCTGAGCCGTTACTGACCCGCCAACGCCTGCTTTTCCAGCTTTGCCCAACCGTCGCGCAAGGTGACGATGCGATTAAAGACCGGCGCTGTGGCTGAGTGATCAACACTGTCCGGACAGAAATAACCTAACCGTTCAAACTGAAACGATGACCCGCCAGGAACGTCTGCCAGCGACGGTTCCAGCTTCGCACTAACGACTTCCAGTGACGTCGGGTTCAGCACTGCGTGCAAGTCTTCCGCACTGCCAGGCTCCGCCACCGTAAACAAGCGGTCATAGAGCCGGACCTCCGCAGTAACGGCATGCTGCGCCGATACCCAGTGTATGGTTCCCTTGACCTTTCGATCGCTGCTGCCGGTGCCACTGCGCGTGTCTTCGTCGTACGTACAATGCAATTCCACCACATTGCCACTTGAGTCCTTGATGACGTCGTCGCAACGGATGATATACGCCGAACGCAACCGCACCTCGCCACCGGGCTTCAACCGGAAGAATTTGCGCGGCGCATCTTCCATGAAGTCATCCTGCTCAATATAGATTTCGCGACCGAACGGTACCGTGCGAGTCCCGAGTTCCGGGCGGTTCGGGTGGTTCATCGCTTCGAGATTTTCAACCCGACCTTCCGCGTAATTGGTCAACACCAGTTTTAACGGTTTCATTACGGCCATGCGTCGTTCAGCTTCCTCACCCAACTGTTCGCGAATGCTGTTCTCGAGCAACGCCATCTCGATCAGGTTTTCTTTCTTGGTGACACCGACGCGCTTGATAAAATCGCGGACGGCGGCTGGCGGATAGCCACGCCGGCGCATCCCGGCAAGGCTCGCTACTCGCGGGTCATTCCAGCCGGACACAATATTATCTTCAACCAGCTGATTGAGTTTGCGTTTACTGGTCAGTGCATACGCGAGATTGAGGCGCGAGAACTCGATTTGTTGCGGCCGACGTTCCGGCGCAAGTTTATCAAGAAGCCAGTCGTACAGCGGCCGGTGATCTTCGAACTCGAGTGTGCACAGCGAGTGAGTGATACCTTCAAAAGCGTCGGACAGGCCATGCGCGAAATCGTACATTGGGTAGATGCACCACTGATCGCCGGTACGCTGATGGTTCAGATGCCGGATTCGGTACAGGGTCGGATCGCGCAGGTTGATGTTCGGCGAAGCCATGTCAATTTTGGCGCGCAACACGTGCTCACCGTCGGCGAATTCTCCGGCCCGCATGCGGCGGAAGAGGTCCAGGTTTTCTTCGACACCGCGGCTGCGGTGCGGGCTGTCTTTGCCCGGCGATTTCAGCGTACCGCGGTATTCGCGGATTTCATCGGCGGAAAGACTGTCGACGTAAGCGTCGCCACTGCGAATCAGCGACTCGGCCACTTCGTACAAACGCTCGAAGTGATCCGACGCGTGCGACAGATTCTCACCCCAGTCGAAACCCAGCCAACGTACGTCGTCCATAATCGCTTGCACGTATTCTTCGCGTTCCTTGCCCGGGTTGGTATCGTCAAAACGCAGGAACGTTGAACCACCGTTCTCCGCGGCGACACCGAAATTCAGGCAAATGGACTTGGCATGCCCTATATGCAAGAAGCCGTTGGGCTCCGGAGGAAACCGGGTTACGACCTTGCCACCGTGTTTACCACTGGCTTGATCGTTGGCAATGATTTGCCGGATGAAATCTTTTGGCGTTTCGCTGGTCATGGGAATCTATTGGGTTGCGAGCATAAAGCACGGGATTGTACGTCAATCAACTGTTCAGTCGGGACTATTCTGCGGCGAACGGCCGCCCCACTCAGTTGTGGCCGGCACTCCTGCACTGGCGACAAAGGCCCTGAATCTCGAGCATTTGGTGCACAGCGGAAAAGCCGAGGTCGCCTGCCTTCTGCTGGACCAGCCGATTGATGTCCTCATCATCAAGCTCAGCGACCGAGCGGCAGCTACGGCAAATCAGGAACTGGCCGGTATGCGAACTCGACGGATCAGGGCAGCCTACAAACGCATTCAGCGAGTCCAGGCGGTGGACAAGGTCCGCTTCAATCAAGAACTCCAGCGCCCGATAGACAGTCGGTGGCGCTGCCTTTTTGCCACTCTGGTTAAGCGCATCGAGGATGTCGTAGGCACCGATGGGCTTGTGGCTGGCCCACACCAGCTCAAGAACCTGGCGGCGAGTGGCGGTAAATCGCAGCCCACGCTCACGGCACAGCGCCTCCGCTGTATCGATGGCGCCCGATACGCAGTCTTCATGGTCGTGCGGCGGCGGTGGAATTCGCGGCATACTCATTGGCGGGTCCGAGCAACAGGATTGCGGGATTGTACCTGAACGAAGCGGCTTCTGGATTAGCCAGCCCCGACGATTCGGGTACAATAGCCCGCTTTGAATTCCGCGCGAACGACAGGCCCCACCGATGCTCACTATTGAATTGCCCGACGGCTCCCGGCGTGAATACCCGACTCCGGTGAACGGCGTCGATATCGCGTCCTCAATCTCCCGCAACCTGGCACGCGATGCCGTGGCGATCCGGGTCAACGGCGAACTCCGCGATCTCAATCGTGAGCTCGACTCGGACGCGAAGGTTGAAATAGTCACTCGCGAGAGCGAAGACGGCCTGGAGCTGCTGCGTCACGATGCCGCCCATGTTTTGGCGGAAGCGGTCAAAGAACTTTGGCCCGACACCCAGGTCACCATCGGCCCGGCTATCGAGAACGGCTTTTACTACGACTTTGCCCGTGACGAACCGTTCACCACAGAGGACCTCGAAATCATCGAGGCCCGTATGCACGAAATCGTAAAGCGCGACGAGAAAATCGAACGCGAAGTATGGACGCGCGACGACGCGGTGGCCTTTTTCCGGCAACTGGGTGAAGAATACAAAGCACAGATCATCGAAGATATTCCGGCCGGCGACACACTGACGCTCTATCGACAAGGTGAGTTTGTCGATCTGTGCCGCGGCCCTCACCTGCCGTCAACCGGGCGGCTGGGCAAAGCATTCCGACTGCTGCGCGTATCGGGTGCTTATTGGCGCGGCGACGCAAAGAACGCAATGTTGCAACGGATTTACGGCACGGCCTGGGCCGACCCGAAACAGTTGCGCGTTTACCTGACGCAGCTGGAAGAAGCCGAAAAACGCGATCACCGCCGGCTCGGCAAGATCATGGATCTGTTCCACTTCCAGGAAGAAGCACCTGGCGCGGTATTCTGGCACCCGAAGGGCTGGCGCCTGTTTCAGAACCTGATCGAGTTCATGCGACAACGACAAACAGCGGCAGGCTATGAAGAGATCAACACGCCGGAACTGATGGATCGCAGTCTGTGGGAAACCTCGGGACATTGGGAAACGTTCGGCGAGCATATGTACACGAGCGAAACCGAAGACGGGCGCAATTACGCCATCAAGCCAATGAACTGCCCCGGGCATGTACAGGTCTTCAAGCAAGGCATAACCAGTTACCGCGACCTGCCGTACCGGCTTGCCGAGTTCGGCAAGGTGCATCGTTACGAACCGTCGGGCGCCCTGCACGGCATGATGCGTGTACGTGCATTCACTCAGGATGACGCTCACATATTCTGCACCACTGAGCAGATCACCGAAGAGTCGGTTGCTGTCTGTGAGCTGATACTCGGCATCTATGCTGATCTTGGTTTCGACAATGTCATCGTGAAATTTGCTGACCGGCCGGAAGTCCGTGTGGGCGAAGACAAGGTCTGGGATGCGGCCGAGAACGCATTGAAGAAGGCACTGGAACAGTCTGGACTTGAGTACAGTTACAACCCGGGCGAAGGCGCATTCTATGGCCCCAAACTGGAATTCGTACTGCGCGATGCCATTGGCCGTGATTGGCAGTGTGGCACACTGCAAGTTGACCTCAACATGCCATCGCGACTGTCGGCGACGTACATCGGCGAAGACGGCCAGAAACACACACCCGTCATGTTGCATCGAGCCATCTTTGGCTCGCTGGAGCGTTTCATTGGCATTCTGATTGAACACTACGCAGGGAATCTGCCTTTGTGGCTGGCGCCGACCCAGGTCAAGGTTCTTACCATTACCTCTGACGCGGATGACTATGCCAGTGACGTGGTCAAACGTCTGCGCGCGGCAGGCATCAGTGCCGAGGCAGATCTCCGCAACGAAAAAATCTCCTACAAAGTCCGCGAACACAGCGTCACCAAGACGCCGGTCCTGCTGGCGGTTGGTCAGCGCGAAGTCGAGGAACAAACCGTTGCCGTACGCCGATTGGGCTCGAAGCACCAGAAAGTGGCCAGCCTGGACGACGCGATCGAGACGCTGCTGGCCGAAATTGCCAGCAGAGGCCGCGCAGCCTGACACACACCACTGGCCGCCGGGCTCTCCGGCGGCCAGTGGCTGCATGACGCAATGCCCACCGCCAGCGGCGGCCTCGGTATCGCTGTCAACCCCCGCGCGCCAGGAAATGTGAACTGGCTACTGTGGCATTGTGCTGCGTGTCACAAATTCAGTACTCCGACCGCGCCATGTCGCAATTACTGCGATTCCCGTGGCTATACTCAACGCTCGGAAACAGACGTTTCCTCATTAAACATAACTCCCCCGGAGGTCTGTCGTGGCGTTGGAGCAATTCAGAACACAGGTGCTGTTGCTGCACAGTGAACAAGGAACACTGGACACACTCGGCGCTGGCTTCAATGACCGTTACTCCGTGCATTTCGCCACCAGCGGCTCCGAGGCCCTGACCACGTTGGGCGAGACGCCCATCCATATCATCGTCTCCGCGCAGGACCTGCCCGGCATGAGCGGGCTCGAAGCATTACGCGAGGCCAAGAAACGCTCGCCGGATACCGTGGGCATTCTGCTCGCCGGCAGCGATAACGCTGATGGCCTGGAAGCATTGGTCGGCGACCAGGAAGTGTTCCAGATCGTACGCGGCGCTGTGGAACCCGATGCGCTGCTCAAGGTAGTCGAGAACGCAACTCGCCGGGTACGCATGCTCACCCTTGCGAAATCGGCGAATGACACAGCCGCCAATGTCGATGTTTCGGCGAAGCTGGATGTTTCCTCTATGGAACCCGAAGGCGAGCATATCGTCATGGAAACCGCCGAGAACGGCACGACGATCATCAGCGATGGCACCGGGCGCATGCCGGCGCTGAAGCCGGAGAAGATTCAACTCAATCCGCAATCCCGGGGCCGCAATGTTGATGTTCTGGTTCTCACCAAGGATTCCGAATTTCTCGATACGATACGTGAGTCTTCAAGCGGCCTGCACAAAGTGCACCATGCCGCCACAGCCCAACAAGCGCTGGATGCCCTGGCAGCGCACCCCATAGGCGTACTGGTTACAGATGCCGCCATCACCGGCGGCAAGATCGAACTTCTTACGCAAAAGCTTCGGCTCAGTCAGCCACGACTCGTCGCCATCGTCGCCGGCCGTCGCGATGACGGTGAAATGCTGATGGACCTGATCAACCGTGGCCAGGTCTATCGATTCCTGTTGAAACCAGTGTCACCGGGTCGGGCCCGCCTTGCTGTAGAAGCATCCGTTAAGCACCACCTGGAAGCGGCGGACGCTGCCTTCAAGAGCGCCGCCGCCAAAGGTGCAGCAGCGCCAGCAGCCGCCGGCAACAAAGCGGCACCACCCGCACGTCCAACGACACCGCCATTGACGTCCGCGCCGGCTGCCACAAAGCCAACGGCGCCGCCAGCGGCGGCAACAGTAGCTGCCACGCCCGAAGTACCCGTTGCCGCAGAAACTCCGGCGACGGGTGAAGACCACGTAGCTGACGAGGCAATGTTCGCGGACGTCGAACGGGCCCTGACTGAGACCGGCAGCCTCAAAGCAACGGTCGCCGAGATGACAGCGACAATCGGTCGCGCCAAGTCCAAAGCGAGAAGCAGGAGCCGGCGGTTCGTACCCATTGTCGCGGCCACGGTTGTCGTTGCCCTGATCGGCATTGCCGGTTGGTTCTTTGCCGCTACTGACGACGCACCGACCACAGTCGTTGAGCCGCCCGTCAAAGCGGCAGTACCTTCAGTGACGGAATCGGACCTGCCTGCCGCCATCGCGGAGCCCGTTCAAGCCGAACAGCTTCCGGCCAGTCAGCCCCAAGTCGCGCCGACACCGGAATACGTCGCATTGCTGGACAACGCACGATTTGCGCGCGACTCGGGACGGGTTCTCGCCCCGGCCGGTGACAATGCGCTTGAGTGGTACGTCGCCGCACGCGCGGCAGCACCCAACAATGCGATGGTTAGTGACGAACTCGCCCAGCTGGTCGAGCAGGTAATCGGCATGGCCGAAACGGCCCTGCTTGAAAACCGGGTTGCCGACGCCGAAAACGCACTGGCAATGATTGCACTCGCCAGCCCGGACAACTCGCGGCTGGCCTTTTTGCAGGCGCAACTGGCGCAAACACAATTGCGCATCACCCTGGACAATGCGCGTGAGGCGATCCGCGAGGCACGATTCGAAGACGCCAGCCGGCACCTGGCACGTGCGGAAACACTGCCCGGGGCTGACGTCACTCAGATCCAGCAACTGGCAAACGACCTTGCCGCAGCGCGCAGTGCGGCGCGCGTTGAAGACACGCTGGAGCTAGCGGCTCAGCGTCTCGCGAACGATCTATTGACTGCGCCATCCAATGACAATGCCCGGTACTTCTACGAGCTCGCGCTGTCTAACGATCCGGACAATGCAACTGCACAACAAGGCTTGCTGGTGGTTGCGAGCAAACTGGTTTTGAAAGCGCGTGCGGCGATAGACACTGGCGCTCTGGATATTGCGGAAACGTACCTGAATGACGCCCGGGCTCTCGCCCCGAACAGCGAAGAACTGCAAGCTTCGGAAGCAGCACTGCAAAACGCGATCAGCCAGCAAGCGGAAGCAGAGCGGCAGGCCGAAGCCGCCCGACAAGCCGCGGCTATTGAAGAAGAAGCCCAACGAGCCGCAGAATTGCGCCGCAGGGCAGCAAGTTCTGCAACGCTGAGCTCCGCAGGTCCGGCGAGTGACGGGGCGAATGAAATCACTTCAACGCCTTCCGGCACGCCGCAACCGTCAGCGCCGGCCGCAACAGACGGCAGCGATTCAACGGCCCCCGCCATTAACGGCAGCGCGGTCTCCCGCACTGCGAATCAAAAGCCACAAGCGACGGCGGCTACCGGCAACCCGGAACCGGTAGCCGTGAGTCAACTGACCCGAATCAACTACGTAGCACCGAAATACCCACGCAGCGCACAGCGCCGAAGTGTGACCGGCTGGGTTGATGTCCGCTTTACCGTAACCACTACCGGCAGCGTTACCGACCTTGAGATCATAGACTCCACGCCCGGCTCGATTTTTGATGAAGCAGCCGCTGATGCTGTCGAACAATGGCGCTTCGAACCAGTCATCGAAAACGGCCGCGCGGTACCAAAACGCGTCGCGGTACGGATGTCATTCAGCATCGAATAAACCGGCATTAGCGTAACGCGCAAAAGCAAGCGCACGATCAGCGCGCTGTCGCGAACCAATTGGACCACCGCTACACTTCCTTATACCCTAGGGATCCGGTTCAATGGTCAGAGTGACTAAAGGTGAGTACACAGAACGACAAGGCGCAGCCAAAACGACCGCGCCGCCAGCAACAGCGCAGTATCCTTACAAAACAGAAGCTGCTCGATGCCGCCTTGCAGGCATTCGCCGAGAACGGCTTTAAAGGTACCTCCACACGTGACATCGCGGAACGCGCCGGTGTCCACCATCCCTTGATCACGTACCATTTCAAGAACAAAGAAGAACTGTGGCGTGCGGCAGCCGATCGCGTATTCGCCGGCTTTATGCAGGTACTGGAAAACGCTCAGTCGCAAGCAGCAGCTGAACCGCCGAGGGAACGCATGGCGATGTTAATTCGCGCCTACGTGCACTATGCAGCAGACCACCCGACGCTGCACAAAGTGTTGTTCCAGGAGTCCAGTCACAGCAACCCACGTCTGGACTGGTTGATCGATACCTACATGCGGCCACTTTTCGAGGTAGCCGCCACCGATCTGAAAAAGCTGCAGGAACAGGGCCTCGCACCCGCCGGCAACCCCGCGCTGTTGTTCAACATGATTCGCGTTTCTGCAGGCGCCGTGCTCGCACTGAACGTCGAATTGAAGGAATCCAGTGGCGTGGATCTGGATGACCCCAGAAACGTGGACATGCTGGCAGACATGATCGTCAATATTTTCCTGCCAACCGGCAATCCGCGCACCGCGTAATTCAGGCCTCGTCTTGCATCAGCACCTGGTGCATTTCCGCGACGATAGACAAGGCAATTGACGCCGGGCCCCGTCCGCCGATATTGAGTCCCGCCGGTCCGTGTACCCGGCCGGCCAATTTGGCTCCGGCATCCCCGAGATCGTGTAGCAATCGTCGACGGCGCTCGCGTGGACCCAATAAACCGATGTACGCCAATGTCGACTCCGCGAGCAACTCAAGGTAGCTACGATCCGTCTGCAAATGATGGCTCATGACTATGGCGGCGTCGTAGAGCGAAAGGTCCAACTCAGTAAGCAAGTCACTGGCCGCGCAGTTCAGTACCCGGTCCGCGCAACTGAAATTGCCTTTCTCTATATACGCCGGCCGGTGATCCTGAACGGTAACTCTCCAGCCCAGATCACTGATCAGGCGAACAACCGGCTCCGCGTCCAGGCCGGCGCCCAGTACCAGCACGTTCGGCGGCGGCCGCAGACTAGCGAATAATACGTCCACAGTGCTGTCACCACGCTCAAACGTTTGGCGATACGAGCGACGAGTTCGCAGCACGGTCTGCATACCCGTTCGCAGCCAGTCCGCAGGCTCTCCTGCATTGATTTCCTGCAAGGCGTTTATCCCGGAGATCACTTCCGACATACCCGCCTGGAAATCACTGCCGGTTGAACTGAGTACGGTGGCCGCCGCACCCAGTTGCAGGCTCTCGTACACCTCCGCCATCGCGGCGAACGGTTGGTAACTGTTTGCACTGGTCAAAGGTTGCAGAAAAATCCGCATCAGCCCATCACAGCCCACGCCCAACCCCCAGAGTTCCTCGTCGTTACTGCCGAGGTCATAGCTCACCTGTTGTGGCGTGCCTGTCGTCAGTACTTCCCGCGCGCGGTGCGCCAGATCGCCCTCAAGACAGCCACCCGACAACATGCCCTGAAAGTTGCCTTCGGCATCGATCAGCATCTGGGCACCGGCTTTGCTGTAAGTCGACCCTTCGGTTTCGAAAACCGTCGCCAGGACCAGCGCTGCATCTGCACGTCGCCAACGCTCGAACGCACGGAGCAAGTGCCGCGGGCTCACTGTTCAGCCCTGCAGTGGAGTATTTGCGTGTCAGGTCGTCGCATCGTGCACCGGTCAATCATGGGCAGAGGCTGCGACCGCGCGCGCGGCCATGACCCTAACCAGATGCGCACGGTATTCCGCGCTGGCGTGCATGTCACTGTTAAAGGTGTTCGAGTCGACAGCAATACCTTCCAGAGCAGCCGGCGAGAAACGATGCCGCAACGCGTGTTCCATGGCCTCATAACGAAAGACACAGCTCGCTGCACCGGTAACCGCGAGCCGCACGGTCTTATCGTACTCGGCCACCATGACGCCAACAACGGCGTATCTCGATGCCGGGCTTGGCAATTTTTGGTACGCCGCGCGTTTCGGAATCTCGAAACGCACGGCGACGATAATTTCGGTTGGCTCCAACGCCGTTTCAAACATATCTACGAAGAACGTGTCGGCCGCGATCTCGCGCTGATCGGTAACGATAGTCGCATTGAGGGCAAGTACTGCCGCAGGATAATCTGCCGCAGGATCGCTGTTCGCAATCGAACCACCCAGGGTTCCCCGATTCCGCACTTGCGCATCGCCTATGCCAGCGGCTAGTTTCGCGAGCGCAGGTAACTTTGTTTGCAGTACTGTATCGCGCGCGACGGCTGCGTGCGTCGTCATTGCGCCGATCTCCACCGTATTGCCAGCACCCCGCACACCGCTTAGCTCAGCGATGCCAGCCATGTCGATCAATTTCGATGGTTCGGCCAAACGCATTTTCAACGTCGGCAGCAATGTCATGCCACCTGCCAGCAGAGTTGCTTCGCTATCAGCAGTCAGAAGTTGCTTTGCTTCGAGCAACGAGTGTGGGCGGACGTACTCGAAAGCGTGCATACGCTCAGCTGACTCCCGATGCCATGTCACGTGCCGCACTACGAACAGCCCGTACAATATTCTGATAGCCGGTACAGCGGCAAAGATTGCCTTCCAGCCAATTACGAATCTCGGTATCGCTGGGGTCCGGGTTGTTTCGCAGCAGGTCCAGCGCGCTCATGATCATGCCCGGCGTACAAAATCCGCACTGCAGTCCATGCTGTTCGTGAAACGCTTTCTGCAGCGGATGCAATTCGCCGTCTTGCGCCAGTCCCTCGATCGTCACTACGTCTGACTGCTCCACTTGCATCGCCAGGATCGTGCAGCTTTTTACCGACTGACCGTCCACATGGACGACGCACGCACCACATTGACTCGTATCGCAACCAATGTGAGTGCCGGTCAATTTCAGGTGGCTGCGCAGCATGTCCACCAGCAATGTCTGCGGTTCAACAGAGACACTGACCGGCGCACCATTCAATGTAAATTCCACAGTCTTGTTCATGCCGAAATTCTGCCGCTGGCCTGCTGACTAGCCGAGTACGAAATACAGCATCAACAGCACGACGATGACCGCAATGACCGTGACGTAGTACGGTCTTGATGTCGGCACAGTTTGTCCTTCAGTATTTGCGGTCGGCTCGACCGTACCCAGTTGCTTCGTCAAATTGCTGAAGAACTCATCTGCCGTCTTGCGCGTTGCTCCTGCAACCAGCCGTGACCCGACCTGCGCCAATTTGCCACCGACTTTAAAATCTGCGGAATATTTTAGATTGGTCTGGCCATCGCCGGTATCGTCTAACGTCACGTCTGCGCTGCCGCGGCCGAACCCTGTTGCGCCGGCTTTTGCATTGCCAGACAGCGTGTAGCTCTCAGGCGGATTCAGATTCTGCAATTCGATGTGAGTCTTGAACTTTGCTTTTACCGGTCCAATGACGGCGGTTACCATGGCCCGCATTTCAGTGGCTGAAATCTGCTCAATGGCCTCGCAGCCGGGAATACAGGATTGCAGCACCTCCGGGTCATTAAGCGCTGCCCACACGCGCTCGCGACGTGCATCGATCCGGTACTCGCCTGATATATCCATGAGCCACTCGTGCCACTGTTCGGGCCGCTAATATACCATCGCGACGGCACTTGCCGAACCCGCCGGAAACAGATCTGCCTATTGAGTGCCATCAGCTGAAGTGCGCGGTGCGGGGCAAGCAACCCGCGCCGGCCGGGCTCGCACGCCGGGTTTTGCATCACCGTGGAACGGGCCGGTCCCCTGACCCGTTCTACGGCGATGTAAATGGTATTGGCTGCCACCCGACCACCCGTCGGGGCAGCAACGAGGCTTACATCGTCGGCATTGAGAAGTCCGCGCCAGCGCGGATTCCTGCCGGCCAGCGCGACGTGACCGTTTTCAAACGCGAATAGAATCGAACGCCTTCCATCCCGTATACCGATGTATCGCCAAACAATGAGCGCTTCCAGCCGCCGAAACTGTGGAATGCCAGCGGAACCGGGATCGGCACGTTGATCCCGACCATGCCGACGAGGATGCTGTTCGCGAATTCCCGAGCCGCATCACCGTCACGGGTAAAGATGGACGTGCCATTGCCAAACTCGTGATCGTTGATGATCTGGATCGCCTCATCAAAGGTATCGACCCGGGTCATTGTCAAGAACGGTCCGAATACTTCTTCCTTGTAAATGCGCATGTCCGTCGTCGTATTGTCGAACAACGTGGGACCGAGGAAGTAACCGTCAGACTTGGTGATCTCGTGGGTTCGACCATCGACCAGCAGCGTAGCGCCTTCTTCCTCGCCGAGGTCAATATAGGAACGAACTTTATCCCGATGCTCCGCCGTAATCAGAGGTCCCATGTCGTTGTTATTGTCAGAGCCAGGACCAATTCGCAATGCGGCAATGCGTGGCAAGAGTTCTTTCAGCAGCGGTTCTGCTGCATCACCGACAGTGACTACGGCTGAGATAGCCATGCAACGCTCACCGGCAGAACCGTACGCGGCACCGAGCAGTGCATCCGCCGTCTTGGCCATATCGGCATCCGGCAACACAACGAGGTGATTTTTGGCACCGCCCAGCGCCTGTACGCGTTTGCCGTGTTCGGAGGCAGTGCGGTAGACGTGCTCTGCAACCGGTGTTGAGCCGACGAAACTGACGGCCGCGACGTCCGGTGATTCCAGCAACGCATTAACGGCGACGTGATCACCCTGAACGACGTTGAACACGCCATCAGGCAGGCCCGCTTCCTTGAGCAATTCCGCCCACTTCAGGGAGCAACTCGGGTCCTTCTCTGACGGCTTGAGTACGAAGGTATTGCCGCAGGCGATCGCCAGCGGGAACATCCACATCGGCACCATCGCCGGGAAATTGAACGGCGTGATTCCGGCACATACGCCGAGGGGCTGACGCAGCGAATAGGTATCAACACCGGTGCCGACCTGCGGAGAAAACTCGCCCTTGATCAAGTGCGGGATACCGCAAGCGAACTCGACAACTTCAAGCCCTCTCTGCACCGACCCGAGCGCATCGTGCAACACCTTGCCATGCTCTTCAGTAATCAGTGCAGCTAACTCGTGCTTGTCGCGTTCGATCAGTTCCTGAAGCCGAAACATGACTCGCGCACGCCGCAACACCGGCGTCACTGACCAGGTCTCGAAAGCGCGCTTTGCGGAGGCCACCGCTTGTGCAACCTCGTCCACACTCGACATGGCAACAGTCGCGCAGCGCTTGCCGGTGGCTGAGTCAAATACGTCAGTCGTGCGCCCGGTTGCGGACTCAACAACCTTGCCGTCGATCCAGTTATGAACCTGACGGATGGTGTTTAGTTCGGATGCTTTCTGTGCCATGTTTCTTGCCTGCCTTTAGTCTTTTTCAATTAAGTGCGCGTAGTGAACTGCGTACAGTTTCGATCATCTTTTCAATGTGCTCATCCGCCACGATCAACGGCGGTGAGAATGCAATGATATCGCCCGTCGTACGAATGATGACGCCTTTATCGTAGCAATCACGAAATACCTGCATCGCACGAGCAGTGGGCTGGCCCGCGATGGGCTCCAGTTCCACAGCACCGATCATGCCGATGTTACGCACATCAATCACGTGTGGCTCGCCCTTCAAGCTGTGCAGGGCATCTTCAAGCTTGCCCTCCATACTGCGCGCTCGTTCGATCAGTCCTTCTTCCTTGTATACGTCCAGCGTTGCACAACCGGCCGCTGCTGCCAAAGGGTGACCGGAATAGGTGTATCCGTGGAAAAATTCTATCGCGCCTTCAGGCCCCGTCATGAAGGTGTCGTAAATTTCGCTCTTGGCCAGCACGGCACCCATCGGTACTGTGCCACTGGTCAGGCCTTTCGCCGTGGTAATCAGATCCGGCGTTACACCAAAACGACTCGAAGCGAAGTTATCGCCGAGCCGGCCAAACGCGGTAATCACCTCGTCAAATATCAGCAATATGCCATGCTTGTCGCAGATATCGCGTAAGCGTTGCAAATAGCCATCCGGTGGCAACAAGACACCAGTGGAACCGGCAACGGGTTCGACGATAACAGCAGCTATCGTGGATGCATCGTGCAACGCCACAATATTCTCGAGGTCATCGGCAAGGTGCGCGCCCCATTTTGGCAACCCTCTGGAGTACGCGTTCTCTGACAGATTATGGGTATGTGGCAGGTGATCGACGCCGGGCAGCATGGTTCCGAACATTTTTCGGTTCGGCGATATGCCACCAACCGATATTCCACCGAAGCCTACACCGTGATAGCCACGCTCGCGGCCGATCAGTCGGGTGCGTGATGCATCGCCACGAATCCGGTGATACGCCAGCGCCATCTTTAACGCGGTATCAACCGCTTCTGATCCGGAATTGACGAAAAACGCGTAGTCAATTCCTTCCGGCGCCATCGCCGTGACCTTGTTTGCCAGATCGAAAACCGTTGGGTGGCTAAGCTGAAACGCCATGGAATAGTCGAGCGTTTCCGCCTGCGCCTTGATTGCCTCAACAATCTTAGGATGGCAGTGCCCAGCATTGCAGCACCAAAGACCGGCAACCGCATCGATCAGCTCGCGACCATCGTGGGTATAACAATGCATACCCTTTGCGCTGGTGATCAAGCGTGGATTCTGTTTGAAGTACCGATTGCCGGTAAAAGGCATCCAGTACGATTGCAGGTCCGGCATTTCAGTGGCCAGTTGTTCCGCAGTATTGTTTGGCATTTCCAACTCTCCGCAAGCAAGTCGCGCGCAATAACTGCGCGACGAGTACGTTCAGGATCAGGACTAAAGAATTTCTTTCAAACGGTAATAAAGCATGCCCAGTGCAAGCGCGGGATTGGCAAACCACTTGCCGCCCGGCAAACGCAGATGGCGAATACGCGCGAAGACGTCGAACTGCTCCATTTCGCCACCAATCGCATCGGCCAGCACTTTGCCGGCAAGATGCGAAGGTGCAAGCCCGTGTCCGGAATACCCTTGCGCGTACCAGGTGTTGTCTTCGATGCGCCCGAACTGCGGGATACGATTAATGCTGATGGCAATATTGCCGCCCCACTGGAACTCGATTTTTGCATCGGCCAATTGCGGGAATACTTTGAGCATATTCGGCCGCAACGTCGCGCCGATGTCGCTCGGGTCACGCCCCGAGTAATTGCACAGACCACCAAACAACAAGCGCTTGTCAGCCGACAAGCGAAAATAGTCCAGACCCACGCGCTGGTCGCAGGCGGCCATGTCTTCGGGCAGCAGCGTTGTCGCTTGCTCGTCGCCTAACGCTTCGGTAGCAATTATGTAGCTACCGGCAGGAATGACAGAGCCAAATAACCGTCGTTCGCTGCGCCCCAAATAAGCGTTGCCGGCCAGAACGACTTTGTTCGCGCTGACCGTGCCAAATGGCGTTTCCACTTTGGGGCTGGCGCCGTGCAACACGCGGGTAACCGGAGTCTGCTCATGGATGCGCACACCCAATTGCTCCGCGGCGCGAGCCTCGCCGATGCACAGATTCAACGGATGCAGGTGACCATTGCCGCGATTGACAAGCCCGCCGACATAACGCTCGGAGCCAATATAACGTGGAATATCGGCCTTCTCGACCAGTGTCATCGCGTGAGGGTAGGCCCGTTGCTCCTTGCGTTCGATCTCTGACCGGAAATACGCCATATCACCGTCGTTCAGCGCCAGATCCAGATAGCCGAACTTGAGATCACAATCAATGCCGTAGCGCTCTATCCGCTCGAGCACCAGGTCCCGGCATTCGAGACCCATTCCGTAGGCAATCTCTGCCGCTTGATGCCCTAAGCGCTTTTCGATTTTTTCGACTTCGACGAAGCCGTCAATCAGCTGCCCGCCATTGCGTCCTGAGGCACCCCAGCCCACGCGATGTGACTCGAGCAGGATGACGTTGTAGCCACGTTCGGCAAGACTGAGCGCCGCCGAGACACCGGTAAAGCCCGCACCAACGACAGCCACGTCACAACTCGCATCTCCATCGAGGCGCGGGTAATCGGTCTGCCAGTGGCTCGTCGCTGCGTAGTACGAAGCGGTATGAGGTTCTGTGTACTGCATGGTGGCTCAGGGTACTCCTGCATTCGGGAGTTAACAATATTTAAACGATTGATATTAACTACTTGTTTTATATAGACTACGTGCCACTTTCGTTTATTATTTTTAACGATTCAACAAGAGGCACGTGCGCATGGACGAAATTGGGCTGCGTTTGAAGAAACTTCGCCATTCGCATCACCTGTCGCAACGTCGACTCGCCGCGATGGCGGGCGTATCCAACGCGACTGTTTCCCTCATCGAATCAGGACAAAGCGACCCGTCGATGGGCTTGCTGAAGCGCATACTCGTTGCCATGGGCGTATCGTTTTCAGAGTTCTTTGCCGAAGACAGCAGCTCCCGCGAACAAGTGTTTTTTCGCGCCGAGGAGCTGAGCGAAATCAGCAGCGGTCCGATCAGCTTTCGCCAGGTCGGTAGCGACCTGAGTGGCAGCCAGTTGCAGATTCTTTACGAACGCTACGAGCCTGGCGCTGACACCGGCAAGTCGATGTTAAGTCACGATGCTGAGGAAGGTGGCATCATCCTCTCGGGACGCCTGGAGGTTACGGTCGGCGACCAGGTACAGACACTGGGAGTCGGCGACGCCTATCGCTTCAACAGCCGCATGCCGCATCGCTTTCGCAATACCGGCAGCTCTGAATGCCTGCTGGTCTCCGCTTGCACCCCGCCGAGCTTTTAGAACGACGCTAGCTGTTGGCGGCTGCGTAGATACCGATAATTTCCATCGCCACGTGCGCCGCGGCCAATGCGGTTATTTCCCCAACATCGTAAGCCGGTGCAACTTCGACGACGTCACCGCCAATCAGGTTAATGCCGTGCATGCCGCGCAGAATACTGATCGCCTGGTAGGTGCTGAGACCGCCGCACACCGGCGTACCAGTGCCGGGCGCAAATGCCGGGTCGAGGCAGTCGATATCAAACGTCAGGTATACCGGGCGCTCGCCCAGTATCGCGTGCGCCGCATCAACGACAGCGTCAATCCCGTTGTCTTGCACCCACGGACCGTCAAGAATCTGGAAACCGAGCGTATCGGCATTGCGCGTTCGCAGCCCGATCTGCACAGAATGCTCGGGATCGACCAAGCCCTCCTGGACCGCGTGGTAAAACATCGTGCCGTGGTCAATCCGGCCTTCGTCATCTTCCCAGGTGTCACTGTGCGCATCGAAATGCAGTAACGATAGTGGCGCGCCGAATTTTTCCGCGTGCGCCCGCAGCAAGGGGTAGGAGACAAAATGATCGCCACCGAGAGACAACAAACCCGGCCCCTGTGAAATGATCTCGAGCGCGTGTCTCTCGATGACCTCTGGCACCGTATCCGGGCGACCGTGATCAAAAAAACAGTCGCCGTAGTCAACGACCGCCAGCACGTCGAAAGGGTCGAACTCCATGCCGTATGGCCGTTCCCAGGCCATGATCGACGACGCCGCCCTGATGGCCCTGGGTCCGAACCGGGCACCCGGCCTGTTGGTCGTTGCCGTGTCGAGCGGCACACCGCTCACTACCAGATCCACGCCTTCAAGATCGCGGCTGTACTTGCGCCGCATGAACGACAAAGCACCGGCGAAAGTTGGCTCAGGCGTAGTGCCGTAAAGATCACTGCGTAAAATCGCGTGGTCGCCAGCCCGTTTGTCCATGCATGAACTCCGTTGCGATTCCGCTGTTAAGCCGCGATCGCCTTTTGCGTCAGGTCGAGGCACTTCCAGGCTTTGCCTATCAGCTCGTCCGCCTCTTCATGACTCAACGTCAATGGCGGAGCAACCACGATCGTATCTCCTACGGCGCGCATGACAAGCCCGTTGTTCACCAGAAAATCACGGCAGAGGGTGCCTGCGCCTATTTTTTCGTCAAACCGTGCGAGACTCGATTTATCGGCCACCAGCTCCAGCGCACCCATCAATCCAACCATCCTCGTTTCACCAACGATGGGGTGTTCTGCGAGCGTGCGCCAGCGCTCTGCCAGATAGGGGCCGATGTCATCGCGCACGCGCTCCACCAGATTCTCCCGCTGCAGGATGCGTATATTTTCTATTGCGACGGCGCAAGCCGCCGGGTGCCCCGAGTAAGTATAGCCATGGTAAAACTCGCCGCCCTTGTCGATCAGCGCGTCCGCAACCCGGTCACCGACCATGACACCGCCAAGCGGCAGATAGCCGGAGGTGACACCTTTGGCAAACGTCATGAGATCGGGTTTGACGTCGAAATAATCCGCGCCAAACCATTGCCCGAGTCGACCAAAGCCACAAATGACCTCATCGGTCACCAACAGGATGCCGTACTCGTCGCAAATCTTCTGAATCTCGGGCCAGTAGCTGTCCGGCGGAATAATCACTCCGCCCGCCCCCTGTATAGGCTCACCCACAAAAGCCGCCACCTGATCCGGCCCCAGCGCTTCAATTTTCTGGCGCAACAACTGCGCAGCCTGCAGACCGAATTCGTCCGGCGACAACGAACGGTCGCTGCCAAACCAGTACGGCTGATCGATATGTTCAATGCGCGGCACCATTGGCCCGCCTTGAGAATGCATCGGCTTCATCCCGCCAAGGCTGGCGCCGCCAATTGTCGAACCGTGGTAGGCGTTTTTCCGCGCGATGAGGGTCTTGCGTTGTGGCTCGCCCTTCAGTTCCCAGTAGTGGCGCACCATCCGAATCATGGTATCGATCGATTCGGAACCTGAGCCCGTGTAAAAAACCCGATTGAATTGCGGCTGGGTGATTTCCTGCAACATGCGCGACAACTCAATTGACGGCGGATGAGCGCACTGAAAGAAGCTGTTGTAGTACGGCAATTCCCGCATCTGGTTTGCAGCGGCATCGACCAGTTCGTCGCGACCGTAGCCCGCATTCACGCACCAGAGCCCGGACATACCATCAAGAATTTTGTTGCCGTCGGCATCGAAAATATAGACACCGTCGGCACGGGTAACGATGCGACTCCCGGTCTTGGCCAGTGACTTGTGGTCGGTAAACGGGTGCAAGTAGTGGCGACCGTCCAGGTCTTTCCATTCACTGCCTTGACGGCTATCGGCAATTGCCATAGTCCGGATCCTCAATTGGGTAGGTAGTTATGCGAATCATGTTAGCCAATAGTGAAACCGTTCGGCAGTGTGATTTCACATCCTGACGGTCTCACTAAAGGCTGGGTGCAATGATCGATCAGACGTTGAACATCAAGACCTCGCGCTCCCACGGAGTCACGATCTGTTCAAATTCCGTCACTTCTTCGTACTTGAGCGCCGTGTACAGCGAAACAAACGAATCGCCCAGGGTCGCGCGTAGCGCGTCACTGCTTTCAAAGGCCTCAATCGCCGAGAACATGTGTCGGTGCAAACCGAACGGCTTGTCATAGGCACTGCCTGTCGTTTCTTCCGTCGGCGACAAGCCTTCGGTCATGCCAAGGTAACCGCAGGCCAGTGTAGCCGCTATCGCCAGATAGGGGTTGACGTCCGCGCCGGCAAGCCGGTTTTCAACCCGGCGTGCTGCGGGTGCAGAATCCGGCACTCGCAGCCCGACCGTCCTGTTGTCGACTGCCCAATCCAGGTTGATCGGTGATGCCCAGTAGCTGAGAAAACGCCGATAGGAATTGGGATACGGTGCAAACATTAGCAAAGCCTCGGGCACGTACCTCTGCAGGCCCGCGATGTAGGAATAAAACAATTCACTGGCCGACCCATCCGAATTCGAGAATATATTCTCGCCGTCCTTGTCGATGACGCTCTGGTGGATATGCAATGCACTGCCGGCTTCCTCTGACATTGGCCGTGCAAGAAAAGTCGCGTGCATTTCATGTTTGATTGCTGCTTCACGAATCGTGCGTTTGAACAGGAACACCTGATCGGCAAGCGTGATTGGATCGCCATGCAAGAAGTTGATCTCGAACTGGGCTGGCCCCATTTCCTGGGACAGCGTGTCAATCGAAATGCCTTGTTCTTCGCAGTAGAGATAAACGTCGTTAATGAACGGATCGAAATCATTCATCGTGTCAATACTGTAGGGCTGTTTGGCCGTTTCAGTTCGGCCAAGCCTGCCCTCCGGCGGTTCCACTTCCGCGTTCGCATCAGAGTGCGGATTCAGCAGATAGAACTCGACTTCGGGTGCGACCACCGGCGTCCAGCCTTTGTCGCTGTATAACTTGACGATGTTCTTCAGGACCTGCCGGGGGGAAGTATTAACTGGCGATCCGTCTTTGCGCTGGCAATCCATGAATACGGATGCCGCCGGATCGCTGGCCCACGGTACCGGTCGCAATGTTGCGAAATCAGGTACCAACAGCATATCCCGGTCTTCGATATTGGATTTGTTTACGACATAGTTGCCGGAAACGGTCTGAGCGAAAATGCCTTCGGGCAATTTCATCTCACCTCTGCCAAATTTGTCCGCGGGCAATAACTTGCCTCTTGCGGCGCCGGCCATGTCCGGAACGAAGGCCTCTAGATCCTCCGTTTTATGTTCCCGGAACCAATTTTGAAATAACTCCTTGTCATCCACGTTACACCTTCATGTGCCACTTTCCGGGCACCTTGGATTGATTGCTTTATTGTTTTAAGTACGTCGTTGTTGTTGCACAGATTATCGATGTCGTTGCGCAAAATCGCGGCACGCATCACCGAATGCGGAAAACATTGCCATGGAAAATTCGTTCTCGGTCACGCGCCATTCCGGGTGCCACTGCACCGCCAGTGCGAAACTGTTGTACTTGTCAACACTGAACGCCTCAACCAAGCCATCGTCTGCCAATGCCTCAATGCGCACATCACTGGCCAGTTGGGCGATGCCCTGACTGTGCAATGAGTTCACCATCACAGAACCTCGACCGGCCAATGCGTGCAGCAATCCACCCTCAACCAGTTTGACGGGGTGGGCCGGCGCGTACTGAACATCGAGCGGATCAGCAGGGTTTTCTTTGTGCACGTGATAGCCCGGCACTTCGTGCACAAACGGGTGCAGCGAGCCACCAAGCACCACGTTCAGTTCCTGAAAACCACGGCACACGGCAAAGACAGGCATGCCGGCCGCCAGCGCGGCGTCGATCAGGGGCAACGTCGTGGCGTCCCGCGCGGGATCGTGCAAGGTGCCCGAACGGCTGGGCGAACCACCGTAGTGATGCGGCTCAACGTTCGACGGGCTACCGGTCAGGAACAGACCGTCGATTGCCGTTAGCAACTCCCCGGCAGGCAGCCGACCACCCAGCGCGGGCAATAAGACCGGCAGACTTCGAGCGCCGTCAACGATCGCCGAGATGTATTTTTCGCCCACCATATGGAACGGGTGCGGCTCGACGATACGCCGATCCGACGGAATTCCGATTACGGGTTTTGCACACATATAGGGCCAAAATGGCCTGAACCTGGTCGCGTCAGGCATTTTTGCCCGGAAGGTCTAGGATACGTCAGACCCGACGTTCCTGTACACCACCTGACGGCGGGCAGGGCTGTCGATGCCCTGCCCGCTCGCTGTTTCAGGGTTTCTTGAACAACAACGTGAAGCGATCGGTATTGCCGGTCACGGTGCGACGACCAACTTCGTAGCGAAGCTCGTCATCCGGGCGGAAATGCAGATCGCTGTAGTCCACGAGCTCGA
This sequence comes from Woeseia oceani, assembly GCF_001677435.1. GTDB lineage: Bacteria > Pseudomonadota > Gammaproteobacteria > Steroidobacterales > Woeseiaceae > Woeseia > Woeseia oceani. The sequence goes on along the minus strand of NZ_CP016268.1, from coordinate 1,293,820 downwards.
AACCGGCAGCCTGTACTTCCTTGATGATCTCAACAACATCGGCACGTCGGCGTGTTTCCATAGACAACGGTTCCATGTGCCGACGGCTATGGTCAATCACGCCGTAGAGTCCGCCACGGGCGAGTGATTTGAATACCGCGTCATTGATGTTGGCGCGGCCTTCGGGCGTGAAGTTGTGCATGTTGCGGAAAGTAACCACCAGATCCAGGCCTTTAACGCCGAAATCAAATGGCCCAATGTTATTGGTGCCAAAAGGACCAGAACGCTCCATCGCGGCATCAATGTCCAAAACTTTGATGTGATCAAAGCCGTCCTGTGTCATCAGATTGCTGCTGACGCTATTCGTGCCGATTGACACGTACAGCTCACCTTTATCACGCAGTACCGGTGCCAGCAGCTTCGTGTACCAGCCACCCCCGGGTAACAGCTCGAGCACACGCATATCGTCTTTCAATCCAAAAAACGCCAGTGTCTCGACCGGCTTGCGATTGGCATCACGTGCAATTTCCGCTTCAGTCCTTACGGACGACGTCATGGCGTCACGGACTTTCTGTTCGGTCTGTTCGTCGGCGATTGACGGCAACGCCATCAGCAATACAATGAGTGAAACAAGGCTACGCATCGTGTGTCCTCAATTTTGAGTATTAAAAAAATAACTGGATGCAGCAGTTTAGCCTATTTATCAGTCAGACGCCGCGCTCCTGAAACGTTAAACTATTCGCCGCCGTGCCGTCCTTTCCACCACCTGAAGAGATGTGAATTTTCCTATGAAACTGTATGGGTATTACCGTAGCAGCGCGAGTTACCGAATCAGAATTCTGTTGAACCTGAAGAAAATCAGCTGGGAATTCGAGCCCGTCATGCTGAACCGCGGCGAACAATCCAAAGCTGAGTTTCTCGAGCGCAACCCGACGGGATTGGTGCCGGTCCTGGAGACCGGTAAGTTGTCATTGGGCCAGTCACTGGCGATCGCTGAATACCTTGAAGAACGTTACCCCGACCCGGCCTTACTACCGAGCGACCCCGACGGTCGTGCGCGGGTACGTGAAATGGCTGCGCTTATTGCCTGTGATACACATCCGTTGCAAAACCTGCGCGTACTCAATCACCTGCGTAGCAGCTTCGGCGCTGACGACGATGCTGTTGCCGAATGGACGCGACATTGGATTGGCCGCAACTTTGCGGCATTGGAGAAACTCGTCGCACGATCCGGTAGCGATGGCCGGTTCTGTTACGGAGACTCCGCGACGATGGCCGATGCATGGCTGGTCCCACAAATGTACAACGCAAGACGATTCAACGTTGACCTTGCACCCTACCCGTTGCTGACCTCAATTGACGCGCATTGCCTGCAACTGCCGGCATTCAGCGAGGCCGTTCCTGAACGTCAGCCCGATGCTCCCGTCGCCGGTTCCTGACCGGCGACGCGACCGAAATAGCGCAAGACACCAATAAGCAACAACACACCGATTGGCAATGAAATGAGTGGCGACACTCCGTAACCTCCGGGTATCGTGCCCGCCGCCATGGCCACGCCACCAACCAGCAGTGCGTAAGGCATCTGGGTACGAATGTGTTCTATGTGATCGCAACTGCTTGCCATTGACGACAGCACCGTTGTATCTGAAATCGGCGAGCAGTGATCGCCCCAGACGGCACCGGCCAGATTGCAGGCAATCGCGGAATACAGCAGATGCATGTGTTCGGGGTCCTGCATACCGGACACGCCCATCACGGCCCAGGTCAACGGCACTACCAGCGGCATCAGTATGCCCATCGTGCCCCAACTGGTGCCGGTGGTGAATGCGGTAACTGCCGACAGTAGAAATACCGTGGCGGGCACCAGTGGTGCCGGCAGCGAATCGGCCAATATCGACACCAGGTAATCAGCTGTGTGCAGGGCTTCCGTCACGCTCGACAGCGCCCAGGCGAGCACCAGAACAATCATTGCGAACAACATCGCGCGCACGCCACCGTACCAGGCATCCACTGTTTCCTCAGCCGTTAATATGCGTTGTGCTACGCTCATTACCGCGGCCGTCAGTGCGCCAAGCAGCGAAGCCCACAGCATCGCCTTGTACGAATCTGCAGAGCCGATGATGTCCATCAGTTCATCGCCGCTGCCGGTGGCGTAAAGCCCGATCAACAATGTCGCGATCATTACCAGCAAGGGTACGAACGCATTCCACGCACGAAACGGCACATCCGGTTTGGCTTCCAGATTGTCGCCCTGCATGGCGGGCAACTCTTCGCTACTGAGCGGCGCCACCTCGCCAGCGCGAGCCCGTTGTTCAGCGCGATACATCGGCCCGAAATCCCGGCCACTGACCGCAACCGCCAACACGAATACGATGGCGAAAATCGGGTAGAAGCTATAGGGAATGGAATTTAGAAACACGGTGTATGCCGGCGCGTCGATAGCCGGAATCTGTTCGAGTGCAGTGCCGATCAGCCCCACTTCGTAACCGATCCAGGTCGTAATCAACGCAATGCACACGACCGGCGCGGCCGTCGAGTCAACGATATAAGCCAACTTTTCGCGTGATATGGACAATCGGTCGGTTAATGGCCTTGCGGTATTGCCGACGACCAGCGTGTTGCTGTAATCGTCGAAGAAAATCATCAAGCCCATCAACCAGACCGACACCTGACCACTGACCGCAGTTTTCGCACGGCTGACAAACATCTCGACAATACGGGCCATTCCCCCGTTGCGGGTGATGATGCCAACCATGCCGCCTATCATCATTGAGAACAGTATGATCGCCGCATGATCAGCGTCCGCCAGCGCACCCACCACGAAAACCTGAAAGCTGTCGAGCAGGCCAGTGAAAATGCCTTGCGGAGTGAAAGACCGCAAGGCCGCGGCCCCCAGCCAAATCCCAACCAGCAAGGCAGGAATGACATTGCGCAATAGCAACGCCATCAGGATGGCTATCAAGGGTGGGGTTACGGACAGCCAGCCGGGCAACACTCGCAAAGGTTGCGAGACCGTAGGCATTCCTGCCACCTGAACTAAGATTTCAGCGTTGCCGGATTCGGCAATGACGACATCCGTGAAAAGTACGCTGCCCTCGGCCGTACTGACACTCTCGGCGCGATAGCTACCGACCTGCAAACTGACCGGTGTCGACGAGGCAACCCCGTCTATCGCGACGTCAAACGCAACATTGTTCAGCGCAAGGTCAGGTGCACTGACAACCGGCCCTTCCGCCTGAGCAGCAGAAAAGGCAATTAGTAAAAAGAAAACTGCGGTTATTCGGCTGATGTTTTTCTTCTTTTCGTTTAACCGCGAACGATACTAACACGCTGTTTGGCTGCACTAGTACTCCGGACTGAGGCGAATGGCTGCCTTGCACAATGACGCACCGATTTCCGCACGCCGGGCAGGCCCCAGTCGCTGCGTGGGACCCCCAATCGACAACGCACCTTGTACTTCGCCCAAACCACTGCGAATCACGGTAGCAATCGCTGTGAAACCGTCCTCAAGCTCATCCACTGTTACCGCGTATCCGCAACGACGGATGCGCGTCAATTCCGGCTGAAAAGCCGCTTTCCGGGTCAGTGTTCGTCGCGTGAGCGGCGGCAAGCTGTCACTCAGGCGCGCCAGCCCGTCATTGTCAAAAGCGAGCCAGGCTTTGCCTGTACTCGTCGCGTGTAGCGGCCAGCGCGTGCCAATATTGCCTGCGGCTGAAATGACGTGACCGCCTGCCACCTCGTCGAGTATCAGCATGCTGTTTTCGACCGGGACTTCCAGCGTTGCCGTTTCACCGATGTCCCTGGCCAATGCCCGCAACAACGGCCGAACCCGGCGCCGCAGATCGCTGCTCGCGAGCGCCTGGACACCGAGCGCCATCAGGCCCGGGCCCAAACTGTAAGCACTATTCGCCGCGTTGCGCTCTATCAATGACTCGCTCTGCAACGCCTGCAATAAACGGTGAGTGGTGGTCTTGTTCAGTTCGGCCGCAGCGCTAAGTTCGGCAAGGGTCATTTCGGCCCGTTCCGGCGTAAACAACTTCAGAAGACGAATAGCGCGGAGTGCTGACTGAGCACCCTGCGGAGGACGTGGATCACGCATCATAGTGGCACCATATTATGGGCATGAGTTTCATATTATGGCATTACGAGGATTCGGCGCAAGCACTGCCGCCGTGCTAACACCCTTGCCTAAGTGGCAGGACAGCGGTAGAACCTCAGCACGGGACAACAAGAGACCTACAGCGCATGAGCAAACCAACTGCCACGCCGGCTGTGAAAGAACTGCAGGCTTTCCTCAAACGGCAGCCCGAAGCGGCAAGCATCGAACTGCTGATTACCGACATAAACGGTGTCGCCCGCAGCAAACGAATTAAGCGCAAGGAATTCTCGAAAACATTTGCCGACGGCTTCTGCATGCCGGGCGGCACCGTGCTGCTCGATACCTTGGGCAACACGATAGACGGCATTCACTACTCGGCCGATGACGGTGATCCGGATGTTGCGGCCGAAATTGTGGCGGGCAGCCTGTCTCCCTTGCCTTGGTCGAACAGGCCCGGTGGACAAGCGTTATTTCGGTTCCGTCTGGCGGACGGTACACCGTTCTTCGCCGACCCGCGTAGTGTGCTGGAGAGGGCATTGCGGCCATTGCAGCGCATGAAACTGAAGGTGGTCATGGCAACCGAACTGGAGTTTTACTTACTGAATGCAAAGGCCGATAAACCAACCGCAAGCGTCTCAAGAGTGCCCGGAATCGGGCGTCCGCAACCCGGGCCACAGGTTTATCACCCAGACGACCTGCACGATATCGAAGGGTTTCTCGACGAACTGCACGACGTTTGCGAAATGCAGAACATCCCGGCTGGCACGACGACATCGGAATTCGCACCCGGCCAGTTCGAAATCAATTTGCACCATGTCGACAACCCCGTATTGGCCTGCGACCACGCCGTGTTGCTGAAGCGCGCCGTCAAAGCCGTTGCCAGAAAGCACGGTTACGTCGCCTGCTTCATGGCCAAACCGTTCGCTGACGACTCCGGCTCCGGACTGCATGTCCACATGAGCATCGTCGATAGCAAGGGCCGCAACTATTTTTCGCGTGGCAAAGAAAGCATGACGAGGCCACCTTACTCAGCGCAGCTCCGGCATGCGGTAGGCGGGTTGCAGGCCACCATGGCGGAGGCAACGGCGATTTTTGCACCCAATGCCAACTCCTATCGCAGGCTGAGACCGGAAATGTTTGCACCGGTAGAACCGAACTGGGGCAGCAATCACCGCAACGTAGCGATTCGGATTCCAGTGTCTGACGCGGACAACCTGCGTTTCGAACACCGCACGTCGGGCGCGGACGCTAACCCCTACCTTGTGACGGCCGCGATTCTCGCCGGTGTGCACTACGGGCTGAAAGAAAAGATCGCTCCGGGGACCATGGTAAAACCGGGTGCAATCATCAGCTTGAAACGCAAGCTGCCGGGCCGCTGGGATACCGCGCTGGATAAATTCTCCCGAGCCAAAGTGCTACCGGACTATCTTGGCGAAGAATTCTGCGCCTATTTTTTGCGCAACCGTCGCGAAGAAGCACGGCGGTTTCACAACGTCGTCAGCAACGTCGATTTTGATTGGTACATGCGCGCGGTCTGAAGGTCGTTATGCAAGCACGGTGTCAGCTAAACAGGCGACTCAGTTGCATTGCCTTACCGAGATCGCCTTCTACCTGAACGCGGCCCACCATGAAGGCTGTCAGCGGCGAAAGCCGCCCATCGAGCAGATCGTCCAGGTCTGTACCACTGAGTATTAATGTCGCGGCAGCATCGCCGTCAATATTGCTTACGACTATCGGGTAGCTCGACCCATCCACGTATATGCAGCCGAGTTCCTTTAGCTCCAGCTTCACGCAAAAGCCGAACGCGTCTTCGCAATCCACCAATAGCCGCACCCGGGCCGTTAATCGGTCCAGCATGTTCCCCATCCCTTATGCCACGTTGGCCCGGTACCGCCGCCGTCAGCGACGTGCAGCCCGGGCTCGCTATCTGAGTAACAGGTAAATCACCAACACCAGCACTACAATCATTGTCGCCAGCAATGCTCCTGATTTGCGAAGGCTGCCTGCGCCCAGCACTGGATCATCGACCCTGGCCAGGTCACTTTCAAGATAACAACCGGCCCGGTAGTAGTGAAATGCGGACCAGGGCCCGACCACTGAAGCGACAGTCAGCAAACTGTAGCGCATTGACTCCTGCCCCAACGCCGGCGCATACAGGTCACTGAGAATCCCGGTGACCTGTGGACCCATGCCAAGACCGATGATATTCAGGATGAACAGCATGAGACCGGCCGCCACACCGCGCATCCGCAAACCGACCAGATTCTGCGCCTGGGCCAGCGTCGTCGCCAGGTAAAAATTCGAAAGCACGGCCGGTATCAGAAACCACAGTAACGCGCCGTTTGCCGAATCGCTCAGGTACACCGGAAACAGGCACAGCCACGCCGCAAGCAACGCGATAGCCACACCCCACATGGACCAGCGTCGGCCGTAACGTCCGAGCCGATCCGCCATCCAGCCGCCTCCCGCGAAACCCGCGCCACCGGCAATGCCGAGTATCAACCCAAGATAAACACCGATCAGGGTCGGGCTCATGCCGTGACTGCGAACCAGAAAGCTGGGGAAAAAACTGGCAATGGCATAGCCGCCGAATGCCGCGAGACCGGAGCCTACCGCGAGGTGCGCAAAGGAGCGGCGCAACAACAAGAAGCGCGCGACGTAAACGATGCCTGGTGGCGGTGTGTTGTCGATTCTCGAATCCGCACTGCCGCGCGCGGGTTCGGTAACCGTGAATCTGACCAGCAAGGCGAGAGCCAGACCTGGCAAGCCAACGATCAGGAACGCTGCACGCCAGCCGATATTCTCCACGACCCAGCCGCCGGCCAGGTACGCGATCATGATGCCGATAGAAATGCCGAGCGTGAATATCCCTAACGCGGTGGAGCGCTGTTCCGGTGGGTAGTAGTCGGAAATCATCGAGTGCGCGGGAGGACTGCAACCCGCCTCACCAATACCGACGCCAATGCGCGCCAGGGTCAATTGCAGCACGCTGCCCGCCGCCGCCGACAACGCTGTCATACCGCTCCAGATCGCAAGCGCCAGTGCGATCAAATTGCGCCGATTGTAGCGGTCCGCCAGCAATGCAATAGGTACACCGAGCGTCGCGTAAAACAGCGCAAACGCGGAGCCGGCCAGAAAGCCCAGCACCCAGTCATCCACCAGGAATTCAGCTTTGATCGCCGGCAGCAGAATCGCCAGTATCTGCCGGTCGATAAAATTAAACGTATAAACGGCGACCAAAACGCCCAGTGCATATCGACGGGCGCCCGGACTGACCTTACCAACACTGGCATGTCCGGGCGCCGGCTTACTCACTGCAGTGCGACGTCCATCGGCAATCGATTTGCCCGGCTGCGTCGCCCGTTGCGTTGACGCCTCACTGCGTCGCCGTATTCATGGCTGGCCCGACACTCCCAGCCTCGGGCCGGCGCGGGTCGGATGCGCCCTGAAACAAGTCGCCCTCTCGCATCACCGATTGCAGGCTACCCATTGCGTCCGTGTTCTCAATGTTGTGGCCACGGCGTTTCAGTTCGCGAACTGTATCAGCACTGAAACCGGACTCCAGTTCCAACCTGTCAGGCAGCCACTGATGGTGAATACGCGGTACAGCGGTTGCGTCCGCAATGTTCATGCCGTGATCAACGACATTCACGATCATCTGCAACACGGTGGTAATAATCCGACTACCGCCCGGGCTGCCGGTCACCAGCCACGGTTGACCGTCTTTCATCACCATGGTCGGCGTCATCGAACTAAGTGGCCGCTTGCCGCCCTCAATGGCATTGGCATCGCCGCCGGTCAGACCGAAGGCATTCGGCACTCCCGGCTTTGCCGCGAAATCATCCATTTCATTGTTCAGGAGAAAACCGGCACCTGGCACACTGATGCCCGAGCCATAGCTGAAGTTGAGCGTGTAGGTGTTGGCAACAGCATTGCCATCTCTGTCCATCACCGAGAAGTGAGTCGTGTCCCTACTCTCCGTGCGCGGCACCACGCCCGGTGAAATGTCACTCGATGGCCGGGCTCTTTGCATGTCGATTCCGGCGGCCAGCTGTTTGGCGTAGGACTCACTGGTCAGCCACTCAACCGGAACATCGTAGTAGTCCATGTCACCCAGATGCTCACTGCGATCCGCATAAGCCAGCTTCATGACCTCAGTCAGCAGATGAACACTGTCGGCACTGCCCGGCCCCATATCCCGCACGGGGAAATGCTCAAGTACATTGAGCATTTGAATCACGTGCAAACCACCGGAACTGGAAGGTGGCATTGAGACAACTTCGAAGCCCCGATAGGAACCGGTGACCGCCTTGCGGAAAACGGGCTTGTACGATGCCAGCGCTTCAGCATCAATGAGCCCGCCATTGGCTTGCATATCACGGATAATCAGCTCGGCAATCTCACCTTTGTAAAACGCATCCGGTCCCTGCCGAGCGATGAGCCGCAGGCTGCGTGCAAGATCACGCTGTCGCAGCCGCTCGCCCGCGGCATAGGGCTCACCGCCTTTCTTGTAGAAGTAAGCAAGACTCGCCGGATTGGAACCGAGACGCGCACGGCGCGACTTGAGCAAGTTCGCCAGATCATGACTGACAATGACGCCGTCGCTGGCAAGTTTGATCGCGGGCTCCAGCAGCTTGCGCCAGGGCAGGCGCCCGTAACGTTCGTGGGCAGCGTACAAGCCGGCGACAGTGCCGGGAACACCCGACGACAGATGGTTGAACTTGGAAAGCGTCGGATCAACATCGCCGTTTTCATCGAGGTACATATCGCGGCTGGCTCCTGGCGGCGCCATTTCGCGGTAGTCGATGGCAATCGTTTCGCCGGTTTCTGCCAGATAAATCAACATGAAACCGCCGCCGCCAATGTTGCCTGCACGGGGCAGCGTTACCGCCAGAGAAAACCCGACCGCAACAGCCGCATCGACTGCGTTGCCACCGCGCGCAAGTATATCGGCACCGACCTTGCTGGCTATCGCATTCTGCGACGCCACCATGCCGTTCGTGTCATAGACCGGGTGATGGCGGGCCGAATACCGAATGATGGCCGCGTCTTCACTCTGTGCAAACAGAACCGCCGGTTGCAACAACAGGACACACAGGAAACTAACGAGCGTGCGTTTCATCATCACCTCTGTACGTTTGAACAGCAGCGGCACCCGCTTAAGGAAGAACCGCTTTAAGAATGTAGAAGAACAGGATGGCCAGCAATGCACCTGCCGGTATTGTCACGGCCCATGACACGAAGATGCGTCCGACCACTCGCAGATCGATCGCATCGATGCCTCGTGCCAGACCTACACCCAATACCGCACCAACCAGTGTGTGGGTGGTGGAAATGGGAATACCGGTACCTGACGCGATAACAATGGTTGTTGCTGCCGCCAGTTCGGCCGCAAAACCGCGACTTGGTGTCAGTTGGGTGATTTTCTCGCCCACCGTTGCGATCACGTGGCGGCCGTACGTCGCAAGACCAATAACAATACCCGCGCCACCCAGCACGAGTACCCAAAGCGGTATCGACGACTTCGCCCCGATCACGCCACTTTGCGCAATGCTGATGACCGCCGCCAACGGCCCAATCGCATTGGCAACGTCATTGGAACCGTGTGCGAACGCCATCGAACAGGCGGTGACGACCATCAAAATGGCGAAGACCCGTTCAACAGTATGGAAGTGCTGCTTTTTCTCCGCCTTGGGGTCCGGCTCAATCCGTGCAATTGCCACTTTGCCGATGGCCGCAACAACTATGGCTATAGCGACGGCAAGCATATAACTATGGCTCATTTTGAGCTCGAGACCCACGTGTGTCAGCCCTTTGAGTATGGTCACCAACGTAATGGTGAAGGCCGCGAAAAAGATATAGACCGGCACATAACGTCGCGCTTTTTCCAGTGGGTCCGGCTGGGTCAGGATGAGTCTTTGGACGCTGCCAAAAATAAGATAAGCGATAAAACCGGCGGTAACCGGGGATACCACCCAGCTCATCACGATGGTGCCAACCTTGCCCCACTGCACGGCATCCATACCGATGCCAACGGCGGCAAAACCGACGATGGCGCCAACGATGGAATGAGTAGTGGAGACCGGCCAGCCGTTACGTGATGCTATCAGCAGCCAAATCGCGGCGGCCAGCAACGAGGCCAGCATGCCGTAAACCAGCAGCTCGGGTGTTTCGTTGAGCAAGCTCGCATCGACGATGCCTTTGCGTATTGTCGATGTAACTGCACCACCGGCGAGTACAGCGCCGAGAAACTCGAAGATAGCAGCGACAAGAATTGCCTGCTTGATTGTGAGTGCTTTCGACCCGACCGACGTTGCCATCGCATTGGCGACGTCATTGGCACCAATCCCCCAGGCCATGAATATGCCGAATACCGCCGCGAGTGCGATATAGACAAGTTGTGCTTCCATCCGTTAGTTCCCCGCTGATGCTGTCGGACTAGTGATTCTTTTTAATGAGACAGCAGCAGCTCAAGGCGCCGCCCTACCCGTTCAGCCATGTCGGCTATTTCGCCAGTCAGCTCGATGACCCGATAGAGAAAAATCACGGTTACCGGCTCGAGCTCACTTTCGATTCTGAACAATGCGGCACGCAGGTCGGCTTGCCGCTCATCCGTGTCGCTCTCAATTCGGTCCAGCTCTTCGATCAATGACTCAACCAGTTTGACTTCGGCACCTTTGAAGCCACTGGTGAACAATTCGTCGAGTTCGCGGACGCTCTTGCGCGCCTGCTTCGCTGCATCGACATTGCGGCGCACAAACTCCAGAAAGTCATCCGAAATCTGTGCCGGAATCACCATCCGCCGGCCGAGCACAAGACCCGACACGTCTTTGGCACGGTTGGCCATCTTGTCCTGCACCAGCAACAGCTCCAGCAGGTCCTCCCGCGGCACGGGCATGAACAGGCTCTTTGGCAAATGCAGGCGGATTTCCTTCTTGACGTCGTCCGCCTGGTTTTCCAGATCCTCGACAAGCTTGCGGGCGGCCGCTGCACCGTCCCAGTCGCCCTTGACGGCGCAGGCGAAAAAGGTATTGAGCTGCTTGGTGCACTGGTAGGCGATGTCACAGTGCTTCTCGAGCGGTTGTACAGGTGAGGTACCAAAAATATTGGCAAGCATATTGGCCAAAATCGAATCTCCCGAAGACGGCGACAGATACAGGTTTTGTTGGAAAGTAACGCCGGCAGCCTGGCCGGACGGCTAGTCGCGACATACTAGCACAGGATAATTTCTCCCCGGGGCCCCGACGACAGCCGCCGTGCTAGACTCCCGCCCATTGTGATCAGCCAAGTGAAGTGGAGGCATTACGGTGGCGTACTGGCTAATGAAATCCGAACCCGATTCCTACAGCATTGACGACCTGGAACGCGACGGAACGGAACCCTGGGATGGCATTCGCAACTATCAGGCCCGCAATATGATGCGGGACGACATGAAGGTAGGCGATAAGGTATTTTTCTACCATTCCAGTTGCAAGCAACCAGCGATAGTCGGCCTCGCCCGCATCGCCAGCAAGGCCTACCCGGACGCGACGCAATTTGATCCCAACAGCAAGTACCACGACCCCAAGAGCTCGCCCGAAGAGCCGCGCTGGGTACTGGTCGACGTCAAGTTTGAGCGTCAGCTGAAACGACCGATTCCGCTGACGGAATTGAAACAACACCCGGCGCTTGATGACTTCCAGCTCAACAAGCGCGGCAATCGTTTGTCGATCTTTCCGGTCAGCAAGCAGCACTGGGACCTGATCCTGAGCCTCGAGTAAGTGCCAAAGCGGCGGATAATCGCCAGGACTGTTGCCGTTGCACTGTTGGCGGTTGTGCTGCTGACAGCCATACGTAGCTGGCCCGACGCGTTGGGTCCTGCGGCAGATCTGCCTGAAATCCCTGACCCTGCGGATGCCTGGCTCGCCAGCACGGAAGCGCGTGTCGCCGCCGGACCCGGCCTGGTCGCCGGTGCGGAAAAGCGCATTCGCTGGTACGCAGATCTGCCCGCAACCCAAACAGAATACGCGCTGGTCTATTTGCACGGCTTTTCCGCAACCCGGCAGGAAATCGCACCGGTCTGCGAACAGCTGGCAGATGCCTTGCAGGCCAATCTGTTTGAGACCCGCCTGACCGGGCACGGCCTCCGCAGTAACAGACTCGCCGGGGTTTCAGCCGAAGACTGGCTGGACGATGCCGCCGAAGCACTGGCTATCGGCCAGAAAATCGGTAAACGCACGCTACTGATCGGTACCTCGACCGGCGCTACCCTGGCACTCGCGATGCGTAAGCGTCTTGCTGCCGGCGGCGTCGACGCACTCATCCTGCTATCGCCGAACTTCGCACCCGCAGACCCGTCGGCCGATATATTGACCTGGCCTGGCGGACCATTGCTGGCGCGGGCTGTGGTCGGGAATGAACGCCACTGGACGGCTGCCAATGATTTGCAGGAGCGTTACTGGACAACGCGCTATCCCTTGGACGCCGCCGTCGAAGTCATGCGACTGGTCAAAGCCGTGCGTTCCGATTTGCCCATGCAGCTCGAGCAACCGCTACTCACCCTGCTTTCCCCGCAGGACGACGTAATTGACATTCAGCGGGCGCGGGCGGCTTTGGAGCGGATCACCGCGCCTGCCAATGAAACGATCGACATTGATGCCCAGGGTGCGAATGGGCACGTATTCGCGGGCGATATTCTCTCACCAGTCAATAATGATTTGGTCGTACAACTGATTGCGGATTTCGTGCACCGGCAACTTGGCCCCGCCGAACTATAATAACAGCACGATCACCAGACCTGCCGCTGTTACCTCCAACCGCACCACGGCCACACCGGTCTGCAAAAGGGGAGAACTATGAACAATCGTCGCACCAACCGCTACGCGCTGGTCTTGCTGGCGATCATCGCCAGCGCCTGCAGCGACAAGCAGCCCGCCGACTCAGGCGAGATCGACCTCGCTGCCCTGGTCACCCGTGCCGGTGCACCACTGTTTGACGGCATGGGCGATCATCACCACGCCATTACGACCCAGGACCCGTACGCACAACGTTATTTTGACCAGGGCCTGACAATCGACTTCGCGTTCAACCATGCTGAATCCGTACGGTCTTTCCGCGCCGCGCAAACGCTCGATCCGGAATGCGCCATGTGCTACTGGGGCGAAGCGTTGGCCCTGGGACCCAACATCAATGTCACCAGCAATGGCAAGGTCGTGATGTCCGACGATGAACGTCGAACCGCGTACGCCGCCATCCAGCAGGCGATCGCTCTGCAGGACAATGCGAGTCAGAAGGAACGCGATTACATCAATGCGCTGGCCGTGCGTTACAACGGCGATCCCAGTACCGAACGTGAACCACTCGACCTCGCCTACGCCAACGCAATGCGCGCATTGTCAGAGAAATACCCTGACGATGACGACGCTGCCGTGTTGTTTGCCGAGTCTTTAATGAACACGATGCCCTGGGACTACTGGCTGGACCCGGAGAATCCGAAGCCGCACACGATCGAAGTGATCGACGCACTGGAAACGGTGCTGGCCCGCTCACCACGTCACCCGATGGCGATTCACCTGTACATACATGCCGTCGAAGCTTCGTCCCGGCCCGAACGGGCGGAACCGCACGCCGATACCTTGCAAACACTGGTCCCTGGTGCCGGGCATCTTGTGCATATGCCATCGCACATCTACTGGCGCGTCGGACGCTATGACGACGCATCCACTGCCAATGAAAAAGCCGCGGCAGTCGACGAAGCGTATATCGCCGCGTGTAATGCACAGGGTTTTTACCCGGCGGCCTATTATCCGCACAATATTCACTTCCTGTGGGCGGCATCCAGCATGCAGGGGCGCAGTGCCGTAGCCCTGGAAGCGGCACGCAAAGTCGCTGACAACGTGCGGATAGAAATGATTGAGGAGTTTCCCGGCGTTGAATTTTTCAAGACCATACCGTTGCTGGCCCTGACCCAGTTCGGTCGTTGGGACGATGTGCTCGCCGCACCCAGGCCGCCAGCGAACCTCGAGTACTCGACGGCAATCTGGCATTACGCACGAGCGACGGCATTCGCTCGCCGCAACGACCTGGCGGCCGCGCGCGCGGAGCATGAACAACTCGTGCCATTGCGCGCCAGCGCGGACGTGCAATTTCTGGACAAGATCCAGTACCCGGCCTCAATGCTGCTCGAAATCGCCGACGAGCTGGTGCAGGGCGAAATCGCCATGTCCGAGGGGGCTTTCGACAGCGCAATCGAGCACTTCGAAATAGCCGTTGCCACTCAGGATGCACTGCCGTACACCGAGCCACCTTTCTGGTACTACCCGACGCGCCATTCGCTCGGACAGGCGTTATTGGAATCCGGAGACGCTTTGGCCGCTGAAGCGGTGTACCGCCGTGATCTGGAGCTCTACCCGCACAACGGCTGGTCAATGTTCGGTCTCATGCAGAGTCTCGATCGTCAGAACAAGGACTCCGCTGAGGTTCGCCAGCATTTCGAAACCGTCTGGCGCAAGGCGGATGTCACGCTGACCGGCTCACGTCTGTAACGGCTGCGGGCTGCTGTCGGGCCGCGGTAACCGGCAGCAGCCCCATACGGTTCGTACAGGCTCGGCGGTGAGCAGCAGATGCAGCCGCGCGCTGCCATGACTACACTAGTCATCTCGTTAGCCAGGCTTTACCCGATGAAAGACACATTACTGGGGCGCAGCAGCGACTACCCCGACACCCTCACAGCGGAACTGCTCTACCCGGTTGCGCGCGCAGACGGCCGCGCAGCGCTCAAGCTCGGCGACGCTTTGCCGTTCACTGGCGTCGATCTGTGGACAGCCTGGGAAATGAGCTGGCTCGATACGGCCGGTCGACCGGTTGTCGCGGTATTGTCGCTGGCCGTTCCGGCGGACTCGCCGGCATTGATCGAATCCAAATCGCTAAAGCTCTATCTGAACTCCTACGCGATGAGCCGCTTTGCATCGGCGGATGAGGTTGCGAACCGATTGCGCGAAGACCTTGGCCAGTGCGTACAGAGCACCGTGCAGGTGCAACTGCAGCCGGGCGGCGCCACGGCCGGGTTCAGTGAATTGCCCGGCATCTGTATCGATCGGGAAGACGTCGTCTGCAACCGTTACGAACTCGACGCGACGTTGTTACGCAGCGGCGGCGCCACCGTCCGGGAAACATTGCATTCCCATGTGTTGCGCAGCCTGTGCCCGGTGACCGGCCAGCCTGATACGGGCAGCGTGATGATCCGCTACCGGGGTCCGCGCATCGATCGCGGCGCATTGCTTGCCTACATTGTCAGCTTTCGCCGGCACTCCGACTTCCACGAACTGTGCGTCGAACGCATTTTTTCGGATTTGCAGTCGCGCTGCGCGGCGGAGGAGCTGACGGTTTACGCGCGCTACAACCGTCGCGGCGGAATAGACATCAATCCGTTCCGGTCGAATGTCGACAGTGACGCTCCCGACCTGCGCCTCTGGCGGCAATGACACCCGCAAGCGGACGGTAGGTCAGTCACACAGGTCTTCGGGTGACAGCTCGTGGCCCCAATCGCGTTTGGCTGCAAGGTAACGCCGGTTGGCATCGTTGATTCCGCTGACGTGCTTGACGCGCGTAATGCCCGACAAGCCTTCAGCGCTCAGATCCGCCACTTTCTTCGGATTGTTGGTCAGCAAACGGAACGGGCGCTCACCCTGAAAATATTTCAGCAGCGTTGCGGCATCACTGAAGTCTCTTGAATCGTCGGGCAAGCCGAGGCTGCGGTTGGCCTCGTAGGTGTTTTCTCCGGAATCCTGTAACAAATACGTTGCCGCTTTCGCCCACAGGCCGATACCGCGGCCCTCGTGACCCGACATGTAAATCAACATGCCACCCGCCGGGTCGGTCGAGATGCGTTCAACAGCGCTGGACAATTGTGGACCGCATTCGCACCGCTGCGAACCGAACACATCACCGGTCAGGCAACTCGAATGCACCCGGACCAGCGGGTTGTCCCAGTTTGCCGGATCACCGAATACCAACACACTGTTCACGGCCATGGACGATGACATGACGGCAAACGATTGCTGGCCCTGTCGTTCGCGCAATTCATCCGCGAGTTCCTGCACCTGGCTCAATTCGGTGTGCCGAACGCTTGCGTACCAGTTCGCCTGATAGTGCTTGCCCTCCAACTGCAAAGGCAACGGGATAGGACCAAGAATACTGAGGCTGCGGGTGCCGGGCAGGATCTCGTGATCGCTGCTGACAGGTTTGCCATCGGCATCCACACGCTGCAGCTTGCCGTCGTCGGCGAGGCGCTGGCGAATACCGGGATCGATATAAGTGAACATGGGCGTGAAGCCTACCATCTCTGTAGCAGGGCGGAAGGGCCGCGATAGCGGCTGCACGCCACGCTGGCAGGCAATTTCAGTTGCTGACCGAACGGTCATTAACTATGATAACTGACTTATCGGTCAGTAAGGGACCACGCATGAACAAGGTACGCAACCGGCGCCGCAAAGAGGACCGACCCGCTGAAATCACCGCCGCCGCTATGGACGAATTCGCCGAGCACGGCTACG
This sequence comes from Woeseia oceani, assembly GCF_001677435.1. Classification (GTDB taxonomy): domain Bacteria; phylum Pseudomonadota; class Gammaproteobacteria; order Steroidobacterales; family Woeseiaceae; genus Woeseia; species Woeseia oceani. The sequence goes on along the minus strand of NZ_CP016268.1, from coordinate 1,277,209 downwards.
ACGCCACGCCCGTCGAGGCCGTCGCGCGGCGTGCTGGCGTCAGCAAGGGTCTCCTGTACCTGTACTTCAAGACCAAAGAAGAATTGTTCAAAGCGGTCGTACGCAGCTTTATCTCGCCACGCGTGAACACATTGCGGTCCGCGATTATCGACAGCGACATCGGCGTTGAGGAATTCCTGCGCGGGCCGTTCCGCGATTTCGCCGCCGCACTGCCGACATCGAAGGCCCGCCACCTGCTGCGCCTGATGATTGCCGAAGGCCACAAACACCCGGACCTGACACGCTGGTACTGGGAAAATGTTGTCTCCGAAGGTTTGCAGGCTATAACCGTACTGATCGAACGAGGCGTGGCGCGCGGCGAACTGCAACCGTCCGCGCTGGACCGCTTTCCACACCTGTTGATTTCGCCGGTCGTCTTTTCCGTCATATGGACGCTGGTCATGCAAAAGCATTCGAAACTCGACACGACGGCCATGATTGAAGCACACATCGACCTGCTGCTCGCCAGCGTGAAAGCTCAACCTGAGCAAGGTAGCGGAACATGAACAAGCTCACAGGACTGCTGATGCTGCTATCGCTGTTGTCCGGTTGCGACACGCGCACCGAGCAACCGCTGGTAGGCCAACTCGCCTCAGACCGCATCGAACTGACGGCGGAATTTGCCGAAACGGTTACGAAGCGGCACGTAATCGAAGGTGCGTGGGTCAACGCTGGCGATACGTTGATCACGCAAGACTCCGCACGCATCGAGGCACAACTGCGCGAACTGCATGCGCTCGCGGAACAACAGCAAGCGCGAATTGATGAACTCACACGCGGACCGCGCAGCGAGCAAATTGCGGCCGCACGCGCGAGCACTGACGGTGCGCGCCGTGATGTCGAATTCCTCACACTTGAGTATCAGCGGGCACTCGAGATTCACGAAAAACAACTGGCGTCTGCTGAAAGTCTGGACCGCGCACGAGCTGCACTCGATGCGGCGCGCGCGCAACTCGCCGTTAACGAGGCGAAGCTGAACGAATTGCTGGCCGGCACAACCATTGAGGAACTGCGGCAGGCAGAGCAATTGCTGGAACAGACCCGTGCGCGAACGGATCGAGTGCTCATAGACAGCCAACGACACGAACTGAAAGCGCCGGTACCCGGGCTTATCGACTCACTGTTGATCGAAACAGGCGAACGACCTCAGCCAGGACAAACAATGCTGGTCATGCTGGCTGGCGAGCAGCCTTATGCAAGGGTCTACATACCCGAATCCATACGGGTTCGCGTCGTTCCCGGCACCGCGGTCATTGCCCACATCGATGGCAGGGACGAACCGCTCGACGGCAAGGTGCGTTGGGTTGCCAGCGAGCCTGCGTTTACACCCTATTTCGCCCTCACCGAACACGATCGCGGACGCTTGAGTTTTGTTGCCAAGATCGATCTCGATTACCGCGGCAAACGTCTGCCCGACGGCGTGCCGGTACAGGTCACGATACCCGACGATGCGACCGACAAGCGGCAATGACAGAAGCCAGCGACATTGCGATTGACGCGCGCGGTCTCAGCAAATCGTTCGGCGACCTTGTGGCCGTCGACAAACTCGATCTCGCCGTACCACGCGCCAGGATATACGGTTTCCTCGGCCCCAACGGCTCGGGTAAATCAACGACCATACGCATGCTCTGCGGTTTGCTGAAACCCAGCAGCGGCAGTGCCCGCGTCCTCGGTATTGATTTGCCGGCCGACGCGGCCCAACTCAAACCACGCATCGGCTACATGACCCAGAAGTTCTCCCTGTACGGCGACCTGACAGTTCTGGAGAATCTCGAATTTATCGCGGACGTGTATGCCATCGCGCGCAATGAACGCAAGGCGCGCATCAACGACTTGCTGGAGCGTTATGACCTTGCCGAGCGCCGCGGGCAATTCGCCGGCACAATGAGCGGTGGCCAGAAACAACGGCTCGCTCTCGCCTGTGCCGTACTGCACAAACCGGAATTGCTGCTGCTCGACGAGCCCACCAGTGCGGTGGACCCAAAAAGCCGGCGGGATTTCTGGGCCAAACTGTTCGCACTGGCAGACAGTGGCACGACCATCCTGGTCTCCACGCACTACATGGATGAAGCAGAACGCTGCCACCGGCTGGCCATTCTGGATCGAGGCGTAAAAGTAGCCGACGGCTCACCGGCCGAACTGCAACGCAACACCGGCATGTCCATCGTTGAAGTGCTGGCTGATGACCCGTTCCGCGCACAAGAGCTTCTCAGCCGAAGCCCCGACATCGCCAGTGTCACGCAACTCGGGGTGCGCCTGCGGGTGCTTATCCCGCTCGCGATCGGCGAGCCGCTGGCGCGTGTTACCAGCCTGCTTGAAAAACACGAAATAAGTGCCGATTGTCAGCTGACACAACCATCGCTCGAAGACGTCTTTGTGGCCGTAACGCTTAACTCACCGCGTGATGGAGCAAGAACATGAGCTGGCTGATTCGCCTGCTGGCGGTCATGCGTAAAGAGTTTCGTCAGCTGCGTCGCGACCGCATCACCTTTGCCATGATCGTCGGCATCCCGATCGGGCAAATCCTGTTATTCGGTTACGCGATCAACTTCGATGTTCGCAATATCGAGGCGGCGGTTGCGAACCAGGCGAACACTCACCTGTCGCGCGACTTCATCGACCGGTTGCAGCAATCGCAGGTCGTCCGGATCAGCAACTACGTCGCCACGCCGGAACAACTGGAAGAGCAACTGCGACGGGGCCGGATTTCCATCGGTATCCATATCCCTGTCGATTTCGATCGACGCCTGCAAGACCCTGCGCGCGCCGCCGCTCATCTGCTTGTCGATGGCGCCGACCCCACGATACTCGGCATCGTCAACCGGCTCAGCAGCATGCCGATGACCAGCGACAGCGCGGCACAAACCCGGGCAATCGAAATACGGCCTTACTACAACCCTGAAGGTCGCACGGCCGTCAATGTGGTTCCCGGGCTGATCGGCATAATCCTGACGCTGACCATGATGCTGTTCACAGCCGTTGCCATCGTTCGCGAACGCGAACAAGGCAATCTTGAGCTGCTGATCAATACCCCGGTAAGCACCGCCGAGTTGATGACCGGCAAGCTCATCCCGTACATCCTGATCGGTCTGCTGCAACTCGGATTAATTGTCGGTATCGGCAAGCTGCTGTTCGACGTACCCGTGCGTGGCAGCCTTGTAGACCTGTATCTCGCGGCAGCCGCGTTTATCGCGGCGAACCTGGCGTTGGGTTTGTTCGTCTCTACGGTTGCCAAGACGCAATTTCAGGCTATGCAGGTGACCTTCTTCATCCTGCTGCCGACCATACTGCTCTCAGGCTTCGTCTTCCCGTTCGATGGCATGCCGCGCGTTGCACAATGGCTTGGCGAGCTGTTGCCAAACACGCATTTTATTCGCCTGACCCGCGGGATCATGTTGCGTGATGCAACACTCATGGAGTTGTACCCCGAGGTGTTGGCGCTGCTGCTGTTCGCGGTCATTGCCATGACAGCTGCCATGTTGCGATTTTCACGCCGACTGGATTGACGGCTTCAGTCGATTCCGTCACGTAACCAGCGGCGCGCCTTGTCTTTTTCGGCCAACTCAAAATGCCGCACGTCCATCGCGACCAAAGGCTGCATAACTTCAACGACCTTCTCGACCCAGTCCTTGTCGCAAACTACCGCAACACGGCCAATCTTTTTCCAATGGGACACCGCCCAACGCAAGTCAGCCCATAAAACAGCCAGCGGAATATTGCCGATTCCCCGAATTTCTTCCAGCAAGTCGACGCTGCCATAGTCCTCAATCTTGCTTTCCACTTCCGTTACAAGAGCTGCAAACTGCTTGCGCGATATGGCGCCGTTGATCGTGAACTCAACAATATTGGTATCGGGGATCCAGTGGTACTGAAGCATAGCGCTCCCTCGGTCTTTTTCTGTTCCGCATACGGTAGCGACGAAGGTAAGCGAGCGCGGTCTACTGCGGTACTGCGGAAATCGCGTATATCCGGAAAAGACCCGGCGTGTTACCAATAGTCGGCGGAATTTATCTGCTGCCGAACAGGAGTAATCACCATGCCGAGAACCTCGCTTCCCGTAATGATGGCCGCACTGCTGATGCTCAGTGCCTGCGATCGCGATATGATGTCCGAGGTTGGCTTCCGGCTGCCCGAAGGCGATGCAGTCGCCGGGCGCGAATCCTTCCTGTACATGCAGTGCAACCAATGCCACACGGTTTATGGCGAGGACTTGCCTGCTATTCCTTTCGAAGAACCGCCCTACGTAACACTGGGTGGGCCGGTAACGAAAGTCAAAACCTATGGCGAACTCATCACAGCGATCATCAACCCGTCGCACGAACTCGCCGAAGGTTATGCGGAAGAACAAGTGTCACAGGATGGCGAATCGAATATGTACGTCTACAACCGGTACATGACCGTGCAGGAACTGATCGATATCGTCATGTTCCTGCAGCCGCACTATGACGTCGTTGTCCCGGAGTACCATTATCGGGTCTACCCCAGACGCTAGTGGCCACCGTGTTGATGCATCCCCGGCTGTGGGGATGCAGGGTCGGCATGATCAACGGCCAGGTGTGCGAGCGGTAAGTACAAGGCAATGATGCCGCCAAGCAGCATTGCCATTCCGGCGAGGCGTCGGGTGCGCGGTTGTTGGCGCCATTTGCCAATACCCGCCGCAGCCCGACCGGTGAGCAGCAATGCCGGCAGTGTGCCACTCCAGAACCCGGCCATAATCGCGATCCCGCCGGCAGCCGAGCCGCTGGCGGTAGCCAGTGCCAACGCGCTGTAAACAAGGCCGCACGGCAGCGCACCCCACAGGCATCCGGCGAGGTACGCGCGTGGCAGGGTGTTCGCCGGCAGCAGCGCACGCGTCAGCGGCGAAATGCGTTGCCACAAACGACCGCCCAGCCTTTCCAGTTGGCGCAGTGGCTGCCAGTGACTCAACAACTGCAGTCCCATCGCCACGATCAACAGCGCGGCGATACAGCGCAACAAGACGCCACCCATAGGCAGTTGCGTCAGCAGGGTACCGCCCGCCCCCGCCAGTGCACCGAGGCCCGCGTAGAATGACAAGCGCCCGGCATTGTAGGCAGTTCGCCGGCGCCATCGTTCGCCATTGTCACCGTCTGCTTCGAGTACCAGCACGAACGGGCCGCACATGCCAACGCAATGCGCACTGCCAAGTGCACCAGCCGCGACGGCCGACAGAAACAGCAGCAGAGTCATCGGGTATCGCCGCGTCGCTGCGCGCGTTCTGAGGATTGCGGCGGCGCTGTGTCGTCGTCCAGCACCACGCTCCACGCAGGTGAATCCATGTCGTCGAACTGGCCACTCCCCGTCGCCCAGAAGAACGCCCATACAGCACCAGCTAACAACGCCAGGCCAAGCGGAATAAGCAGAAACAGACTGTTCACGTGCAAACTCCCGCGCGCACCGTTCGAGGCTCACCAACGCTTGCCTCGCTGCGTGGCACACAGTGACGCTGCACCCGCAATGCATTGCCAATAACCAACAACGAACTCAGCGACATGCCCAATGCCGCCATCCATGGCGCCAGCATGCCGGTTGCCGCAAGCGGCACCGCGGCCATGTTGTAGGTGACTGCCCAGACGAGGTTTTGCCGAATTGTACGACGCGTCAGTGCGGCTATTTCAGCTGCCGAAACCAGGGCTGCCAAGCGACTACTGACAACAATGGCATCAGCGCTGGCGCGGGCAAGTGCCGTTCCGGCATCGACGGCTATCGAGGCGTCAGCCGCGGCCATCACCGGCGCGTCATTGATGCCGTCGCCGATCATGATGACTTTTTCACCGCGGCGTTGCAGATCATGGACAAACTGCAATTTGCATTGCGGCGACATCTCCGCACGCCAGTCAACGATTGACAGCTTCGCCGCCAACGCTGCAACCGTGACTGCACGATCGCCACTGGCGATCACAACCCGGTAGCCGGCGGCGCGTAACGCATCGACAGTCGCACCCACATCAGTGCGTAACTCGTCCTCGACGGTAAATACCGCCAGCAGACCGTGTTCGTTCGCCAGGCAGACCAACGTGCCGTCGCTGCTGGCAGCACCGCGGGTTGCTTGGTCGACAACACCGCTCAACCCGGCAACAAACTGTGCCGAACCCAGGCGGTAGCGCCGGCCATTCACCTCTGCCTCGACACCCATTCCGGTCACCGGCACCGCGTTTTCCGCTTTGAACTGATCGCTTAGCGGTGCCGAGAACGCCCGCGCCAGTACGTGCTCAGACACAGCTTCCATAGCCGACGCGATGGCAAGGCACGCTGCCTCGTCCAGGCGGTCGGCATTTTCAAATACCCGGGTGCGGGTCACTGTCGGCTTGCCGCGGGTCAACGTCCCCGTCTTGTCCATGACCACCGTCGTGCCGGGCCGCAATACGTCAAGCAGGCGCGAATTGACCAGGAAACAACCGTCACGAGCCAGTCTGGCCGTAGCCGCGGCGAGCACGGCAGGCGTTGCCAGCGCGAGCGCACAAGGACAGGTAACGACCAGTGTCGCCAACATCACCTCGAACGCCCTTGGCGCATCCACCGCCAGCCAGATCGCACCGGTCACGGCGGCCAGCAACAGCACCGCCACAACAAAATACGACGCTATGCGGTCGGCCAGTTGCACGACACGCGGCCGTCCGGCTGCCGCGCGATCCAGCAGGCGCGCAATCTCGGCAACACTGCTGGCCGCGCCAGTCCGAATCACCTCCACCGTCGCTGAACCGGCCCGTACCGTCGCCCCGGCAAACACTTCACTGCCGATATCGCGGTGGACCGGCGCGGACTCACCGGTCAGGATCGACTCATCCAGTGACAAACCACCGTCTTCTATTCGGGCATCCGCCGGCACCACATCGCCCGGCAAGACCCGCAGCCTGTCGCCTGCCGTCAGCTCGCTAACAGCGACCGTTTCAGTGTCGGCATTGTTTGTGAACCGGCGCACTGTTTCCGGCAGAAGTTGCGCCAGCGCCTGAGCGAGATCACCGCTCGTATGCCGCGCACGCATTTCCAGAAAGCGCGTTCCACTGAGAAACAGCACGAACATCGCGACGGAATCGAAGTAGACCGCACCCTGCCCGCGCCAGACCGCGGCTACTGAGGCGATGAACGCAATGCCTATCGCGACGGCCACGGGCAAATCCATGCCCGGTGAACGGGCACGCAGTCCGCGCCATGCACCGGCGAAGAACGGGCGCGCTGAATAGAACACGATCGGCAAACAAACCAGCATGCTGATTGCTCGCAGAAAGGTTTCGATGTTGCCGGCAATGCCAAACCGTTCGCCCGCGTACAGCGCGAAGGCAAACATCATGACCTGCATCCCGGCGGCGGCGGCAACAATCAGTCGTTTGAGCGCACTACGGTATTCCTGTCCACTGTTGCCGGGAACCACGCTCGTGCCAACCGGGCGCGGCTGAAAGCCAACGGCGGCAATACTCGCAAGAACCTCGGAGAAGCTCACCTCGGCGCCGCGCCATTGCACGATCGAACGCTTGGTGACCGGATTGACATCGACGGACAGAACGGCCGCATGGCGGCGCAATGCGCGGTCCAGCAACCAGCCGCAGGCGCCGCAATACATACCGCCGATGTCAATGCTGGCTTCACTGAATTCATCCCGATCGACGACGTACCGCGCACGAACACCCGGCACATCAAATCGTTCGTAGTCAGCCAGCACGACCGGCTGGCTGGCTGCTCCCGGCAGTGTATCGCGGTGCGTGTAAAACGCCTGCATGCCGCCGGCATGAATAAATTCCGCTACAGCTTTGCAGCCAACACAACAAACAGCCTGTTGAGCATTGCCCACACGCGCCAGAACGGGACCGCTCGACGGTATCGCATCACCGCAATGAAAGCAGGCCGTCGGCGTGTTCAAGGCAGCGCGTCACGAGGAGTCCGCGTAGCCTGTGACTGATCAAGCAGCGGATCCTGCACGATGATTTCGGGGTTACTGATCGCCAACCAGATCGTCAGCATGCAGCCGAGAACTGTGCACGACGGTATCGCGATAATCAGCCATACCCAGTGATTCCTGTACCAGCAGTTGTCCTCAAGTCGGTCTGCGCTCATCTTGTATCCTCATTCGGGCCGCGAAACCGGCTTTCTTCCGTGACACTGATGCCCGGGTCATCAACACTGTCCAAACGAAACTCGATCCGGTTGCCGCCAACGGCAACGGCGTGCGGCGCCACCAGTGATACCGGAACGGTTTGCACGGACTCCCCTGCAACATCAATCAGCGTATCGCCCCGCAATTGGAGACCGGACATGCCGGTCACGCTCAGGCGGTAACTCTGTGCCTGGTTACGTTTGTTGACCACCCGAACCGTGTAACTGTTCTCGATGCCATCGCGGCCGATATCCCGGTACAAGGCATTGCGATCTCGTATTACGTCGAGAATCACCGGAGGTCGGAACACCAGCAGCGACACCATACCGGTAACCAGAAGCATCAAAATGCCGCTATACACAAGTGTGCGTGGCCGCCACAGGCGATACGGCTCATTGTGCAGACTGTGTTCCGTTGAATAGCGAATGAGGCCCCTGGGGTATTCCATCTTGTCCATCACGCTGTCACAGGCATCAATACACGCGGCGCAGGCTATGCACTCGTATTGCAGACCTTTGCGGATATCGATACCTGTCGGGCAAACCTGTACGCACAACGTGCAGTCGATGCAGTCTCCCAGCCCTTTCAATGCCGGGTCAGATCCCCGACGGCGCGCGCCGCGCGGTTCACCGCGCTGCTCGTCGTAGGTGATAATCAATGTGTCTTTGTCGAACATAGCGCTTTGGAAGCGCGCGTAAGGACACATGTATTTGCAGACTTGTTCGCGCATGAAGCCGGCATTGCCGTAAGTAGCAAAGCCGTAAAACAGCACCCAGAACCATTCCCACGGTCCTGCCGTGAAGGTCGCGAGGTGTACCGCCAGCTCGCGTATATCAACAAAGTAACCGACGAACGCGAAGCCGGTGAACAGCGCGAGCAACACCCACAGGAACTGCTTCGCTGTCTTGCGCCAGATTTTATCCAGCGTCCACGGCCGCTTGTCGAGCTTCATGCGCTGGCTGCGATTGCCCTCGATCGCCTGTTCTATCCAGACGAACGCTTCCGTCCAGACCGTTTGCGGACAGGCGAAACCACACCACAACCGACCTGCAAGCGCGGTAAAGAAAAACAGACTCACAGCGAGAATGATCAGCAGCAACGCCAGGTAGACGAAGTCCTGTGGCCAGAGCGTCAAACTGAAAATGTGAAACTTGCGTGCGGGAAGGTCGAACAGCACCGCCTGACGGCCGTTCCAGGTCAGCCAGGGTACGGCGTAAAACAATCCCAGCAGAACGAAGACCGCCAGGCGCCGCAGGCGCTGAAAGCGACCGTTGATTTCACGCGGGTATATTTTGTCCTCGCTGCGATACAGCTTGCCGTATTCGTATTGCCTGACGGACTTGCTGCCCTGCTTAGTGCCCATCACGACGCCCGTCCCGGTCGGCCGGTCGCCACGCGGTAGGACCGCGCCGTTTGCGCCGAATCAGTCGCACCGTATACCAGCACGCCACCCACGCCTGCGCCCACAAAAAGAAGAAGCCCAGCGCATAGCCCGCATTGCGACTTTCGATCCATTGGACATTGACTGCATCAACGATCAGCAGTGGATCGATGTAGGCAAACAGCAGTACCGAAAACACCGCTGCCGTCAGAAACGAAATCCACGACAACACCGCGATCTTTTGTGTATCGCGGCCCCAGTCATGGGCGCTGTCGCGGTCCGGCGCTGCCATGATCAATCCGGTTTCGACAGGCTGTAGACGTAGGCTGCAAGTATCCGCAGTCGATCATCGCCTAGCAGTTTCTGATGTGCCGGCATCACGCCGTTGCGCCCTTCAACGATGGTCTTGCGTATCGCCGCGGGCGAACTGCCGTAGAGCCAGTTGTCGTCATTGAGCGCAGGCGCACCAAGTACCTGCATACCATCGCCGGTCGGACCGTGGCAGCCTATGCACAACGTCATGTAGCGTGCATGCGCCGGAGATTGAGTATCCATGCCATCCTGCAGCGTACGCACGTAGTCGACCATCTCATCGATAGCCTCATCACTCTGCAAAACCATGCCCAGCGCCGGCATGATGCCGTTCCGCCCGTTACGCAGCGTTTGCTCAATGGCCGCCGGCGTCCCGCCCCAGTTCCACACTTTGTCTGTCAGGTTCGGAAAACCCGGCGCACCCAGTGCGTTTGCGCCATGACATTGGCTGCAATAGTTCGCGTACAAACTGCCACCAATGGCAAGCGCCTGCTCATCGTTGGCTATTTCGTCAATCGGCATGTCCGCGTAACGGGCAAAGATGGGGGCGTAGCGCGCTTCAGCCTCAGCCATTTGATCGGCATACTGTTGTTCCTGACTCCAACCCAGTGCGCCATCGTAAACAAGCAGTGACGGGTACATCAGAAAATAACCGGCGCCCCAGATCAGCGTCAGGAAAAACAAACCCAGCCACCACATCGGCAATGGGTTGTTCAGTTCGCGAATATCCTCATCCCAGACGTGCGCCTCGGAAGCCGCGATTTCTTCATCGCTGGCGCGCTGCCGGTTGGTCCACACGATCAACCAGAAACACGCCAGCATGCTGGCGACCGTGCCTACGGCGACATACCAAGCCCATGCGTTGCTCATCGACCACGCCCCTTACGGTTCGCTTTTGGTGCGGCTGCCGGGTCGCTATCGTCTTCGAGCGGCACCCGGGCCGCTTCAGCGAAGTCGTCGCTTCGGCGGCGACTGAACGCCCATACCGAAACTCCGATAAACAACAGCAGCAAGGCCACGGTTAACAAACCCCGAATTGTTCCCATATCCATAATCTGTTCTCCGTCAACGCGCGCTGCGCGCGGTCCCGAGGTTCTGCAGGTACGCCACCAGCGCATCGAGTTCCGACTGGCCCGCGACGGCGGCTGCCGCGCCGGCAATCTGTTCATCGGTGTACGGATCACCCAGCATCTTCAGCGCACGCAATTTGCGCGTGATGAGGTCACCGTCCACTTCTGCCTCGGCGAGCCAGGGGTACGCCGGCATGTTCGAATCCGGCACAAGGTCTTGCGGCTTCAGCAAATGAATACGGTGCCAGTCATCGCTGTAGCGTCCGCCGACACGGGCCAGGTCCGGACCCGTGCGCTTGGAACCAAACTGGAACGGCCGGTCATAAACGAACTCGCCGGCGACGGAGTACGGACCGTAGCGTTCGGTTTCGCTCCGAAACGGTCGGATTTGTTGTGAGTGGCAGCCGTAGCAGCCCTCGCGAACGTAAATATCCCGACCCGCCAGTTGCAGCGCAGGGTACGGCTCTATGCCTTCCATCGGCTCCGTTGCCGCACTGCTCGCCATCAGCGGCAGAATCTCTATCAGTCCGCCAATACTGATCACAGCGACGATCAGCACCGACATAACCGTGATGTTTTTCTCAATTTTCTCGTGGCTCATGTCGATTCCTCAGGCGGGCTGCACAACAGCGACAGCACGCGGCTTCACATCCGCAACGGTTTTCCAGACGTTCCAGACCATGACCAGCATTCCGGAGAAGAACACGAGACCGCCGAGCAGTCGTATGCCGTAATACGGATAGGTGAACTTGATGCTTTCGATGAATGAATAGGTCAACGTGCCGTCCTGATTCAACGCACGCCACATCAATCCCTGGGTAATGCCGGCGATCCACATTGACACGGCATACAAAACCACGCCGATGGTCGAGGTCCAGAAATGCACATCGATCAGCCGTGTCGAGTACATGGAGGTCTTGTTGAAGATTCGCGGTATCAGGCAGTACAGGGAGCCGATGGTCATCATTGCCACCCAGCCGAGTGCGCCCGAATGCACGTGACCTATGGTCCAGTCGGTGTAATGCGAGAGCGCGTTCACCGTCTTGATCGACATCATCGGCCCTTCGAAGGTCGACATGCCGTAGAACGACAGCGCAACAATCATGAACTTCAGGATCGGATCGGTCCGCAACTTATGCCAGGCACCTGACAAGGTCATCATGCCGTTGATCATGCCGCCCCAGGACGGCGCCAGCAGAATCAGCGAGAAAACCATGCCGATGGACTGCGCCCAGTTCGGCAAGGATGTGTAATGCAGGTGATGCGGTCCTGCCCACATGTAGATCGCGATCAGCGCCCAGAAATGCACGACCGACAGCCGGTAGGAATACACCGGCCGTTCCGCCTGCTTCGGCACGAAGTAGTACATCATGCCGAGGAAGCCGGCGGTGAGGAAAAAGCCCACTGCATTATGGCCGTACCACCACTGCATCATGGCATCGACGACACCGGAATAGATCGGGTACGACTTCCACATCGATACCGGAATAACGAGGTTGTTGAAGATATGCAGCACTGCCACTGTGATGATGTAGGCAGCATAGAACCAGTTGGCAACATAGATGTGTTTGACCCGACGGCGGCCGATCGTCGCGAGAAAAACGGCACCGAAAGCTACCCATACAACCGCAATCAACAAATCAATTGGCCATTCCAGCTCCGCGTACTCCTTGCTCTGGGTGATACCCAACGGCAGAGTGATAGCCGCCAGCACGATGACCAGTTGCCAGCCCCAGAAGGTGAACGCGGCCAGCTTGTCAAAAGCCAGACGAACATGACAAGTCCGTTGCACGACGTAATAAGCGGTTGCGAACAGGCCGCAACCGCCAAAGGCAAATATGACGGCATTGGTATGCAGGGGTCGCAACCGGCTGTAGGTCAGGTACGGAACATCGAAACTGAGGCCAGGCCAAATCAGCTCCGCGGCGATGTACAGCCCAACGAGCATGCCGACAACACCCCACACCACGGTCATAATCGCGAACTGACGTACGACTTTGTCGTTGTACGTTGCTTGAGAATCCATTAAATCAGGCACCCGTTTTGCGTTTGAAGGACATTCTTCTTGCCAGGCGCGACGATAGGCAGGGAGCATTGTCCGGGCTATACGGGATTTCCCTCATAACGGTCCGGGAAATGCGCAGTTGCTCAGGGCTCCGGCGCTCGGGGTTCAGCCGTAACGCCAATGCGGTGCCGTGGAAAGGCGCTCGCATCGATGGTTTCGAGATAGCCATGCCAGGCGGCATAACCAATAAGCGGCAGTATGAATACCAGACCGATGAAGGCAGTCGCCACACCGATCAACACTCCACCAACCACCAGCAACAACCAGACTGACAGCGCCAATTTGTTGCGCAGGACGGCGTTTATCGAGGTCACCACGGCGGTAACCGTATCCACATCGCGATGCACGATCATCGGCAATGAAAACGCACTGACCGCAAAGGTTACCGCCGCGAAGAACGCGCCCACGGCACTGCCGACACTGAGATAGGCGACCAGCTCGCTCGGCAGAGGATGGCCCGATTCGGGGAAAAACACGCTGACCATGGCTCCGGCGCGAGCCCAAACAAGGAAAATGATAAGCAGAATGATGGCGAACACCATTTCATTGCCAAGGTGGCGGCGAAACGCTGCCCGTAAACTGCGGCCAATTTGCGGCGGCTTGCTGCGTTCAAGCTGAGCACTGATTGCGTAGAGCCCTACGCACGCCAGCGGCGCGAGAAAAACGAAGCCACCAAGCATGGCGATCATCAGCCAGACACTGCCATAGACCAACGCGAGCAGAGACACCAGGGCCATAATCGCTGCCATCACAAGCCCGTACGCGACACTCTCCCGGGGCGCTCGCTGCCAGTCCCGAATGCCTTTCCGCAACCAGCCGAAGGCAGCCAACGGTGGAAGCCGCCGGCAAGGCGCGACGAACGGCATCTCGGCCCGACTGTATGTACCGTCGTTCTCTGGCATCATGTGCGCTCCCGGTGCGGACACCGACTGGGACAATGTACACAGTTATCATAGTCACCAATCTGGCACAGTCTGTGGATAATACGTACAGCGTGATGGCATCAACGCAATCGGGACTTGGCCAGCGAGTGCTGCCAAGAACCGTCATACGGACAATAAGCAGTGAACACAGCAAATAACAATAGCCCAGCGGTTTACATTGTCGACGATGACCGCTCAATACGGCACGCCATGGAGTTGCTCATGAAATCGGTCGGGCAGCCTTGCCACCTTTTTGACTCCGGCGACACCTTTCTTAAAGCCTACTCGCCAGAGTGGTCGGGTTGTTTGATCCTCGACATTCGCATGCCGGGCATAGGTGGCCTTGAATTGCAGAACGAACTGCAAAAACGCAGCTGCGGCTTGCCAGTCATTTTCATAACCGGGTTCGGTGACGTGCCCATGGCCGTCGAGGCCATCAAGAACGGCGCATTCGACTTCATCGAAAAGCCGTTTCGGGATCAGGAGCTGCTTGATCGAATAAATGCAGCCATCGAAGCCAACAGTCAGCAGAGAATAGCGCTGTCCGAAACCGCGGTAGTGAAAGAGCGGCTGCAACGACTTACCGGCCGCGAGCGGGAAGTCATGGACCTCGTGGTCACTGGAAAAGCCAACAAGGTCATCGCCCATGAACTGGGTGTAAGTCAGCGTACGGTCGAAATACACCGCGCCCGCGTCATGGAAAAAATGGAGGCCAAATCATTGCCGGAACTGGTGCGCATGCACCTGGTTAATTAGCGGTGCAAGATGCTTTTGGCCAGACGACCTTCGTCCTCGGCACAATCAACGCACAGTACGGCGAATGGCAAGGCGGTTAGCCTGGTCGAGTCAATCGGCGCACGACAATGCACGCAATTTCCATAGCCGTCACCATCAAGCGGGTTCATGGCAGACAACAATAACGTCATTTCCTGCAATGCCGCGCAAGACGCTGTGTCCAGCCCCTCATTACTGCTTTCCGTTACATTTTCCGAAAAGCCGTTCATCGCACGATCAGGGATTCCATCACGCCAGCGCAACCGCTCGTCGGCCTGCCGATGTTCATTTTGACCCGTAGGGTACTTATCCAGCACGTTGCGCTCCGTCCCGCTTTTCGCAGACGACATTTGAACGCTGCAGTTTGTTGCATACCATGCGTATTTTCCACGACCCCTGCGCAGTAGGTAGTTACCACGATTATCTAGGCACGATGCCTTATTGGGCGACGCAGCACCCTGCGGTAATTTGAAGGTAGCCCGATTCGGGCTCTCTACTATTTGCTGTTTGGAGGCTTTCGCATGAAGAACATTTCGCGGGTCCTGTGCGTCATCGACCCTACGAGCGCTGAACAACCAGCGCTTGCTAGAGCGGCCTGGCTTGCCGGCTGTAACAAAGCCGAGCTTGATCTGTTCGTTTGCTACTACAACGAATATCTGAGCGGCGACCGCTTTTTCGATTCCCGATCATTGCGCAAGGCGCGCAAGGAAGTCATCGACGACCAATTGCAGCGCCTGGAAAAACTGGCCAAACCGCTGCGCGACAAAGAGTTGACCGTTACCGTCAATGCTGCCTGGGATCACCCGTTACACGAAGGTATCGTGCGCTATGCTGAGGAAAGCAAAGCAGAAATCATAGTGAAAGACACTCACTACCATTCTCTCGCACAGCGCGTCCTGTTGAGCAACACAGACTGGCAGCTCATGCGGCTTTGCAAGGCGCCATTGTGGCTGGTCAAACCCCGGCCGTTTGCCGATAAACCCGTGATCATTGCCGCGATCGATCCAATGAATGAGAACGACAAACCGGCCGCACTTGATGATGAGATCATGGTCATCAGTCGCTTGCTGGCAGATCGCTGCAATGGCGACGTTCGTGCATTCCACGCTTATGACCCACGCATCGCCGTTGCCACCGCAACAGCCAACTCTTACCTGCCAGTATCACTTCCTATGGATGAGATCGACAAGCAGATGCGCGAGCAACACGGCAAACGTTTTCACGAGGTCACCAACTACCACGGTATAGGCGATGACCATGCGCACCTGGTGCAAGGACGGACGCATGAAGAACTGCCCGCTTTAGCAACCGAACATAAAGCCGATCTGGTCGTCATGGGTGCGGTAGCCCGTAACCGCTGGAAGCGCTTGTTTATCGGTGCCACGGCCGAACGAACAATGGATCACCTGCCCTGCGATTTGCTGGTTGTTAAACCGGACTGGTTCCATACGCCGGACGATGTCCTGCAAAGCAGAGAAGAGGCCAGCTGAAGCTCGCGGCAGGCGGTTCATGCCTGTTCGGAATTGGCCGAACAGAGCGACGCGACTCAACGCAACCCGCTCAAAAGCTGGCGGACAACATCAACCATAGTTTGCTGCTGTCCGTCAGCATTGCGGATTCTGCGTCAAAAAAGGCCGCTTTCAACAACAGTTGATAGCGCGTCGCAAATCGCCGGCCCACAGAGACATCCAGTTCTTTGCCAAGACTCGCATTGCCCGAGTCCACATCGAAAAAGTGAATAGCACCCGTTATCGTCCAGGCCTCGTGAGTCACGCGAAGCGTTCCGAAAGTATCGACTACGCCCGCATCGGGGGTCGCAAGGAATTTGTCGGCCCAACCCTGAAACGCATGCAAGGTCGCTAACGGCGTGCGAAATGCTTTGCCCGCTTCACTACTATTGCCACCCAGCAACTCGTAGCCCAGTCCAAGATCAATCGTGCTGGTCAGTTTCAGGCCCGCATCCAATCGCAGATAGTTGGCCCGGAACGCCAGCGGTGCATTCCCCGCGTCACTTTGGGTCGCAACATCAACCGTCAATGACAGCGGACGTTTGGCAAGCGCTGTAGAACCATTCAGACGGACACCATAAGTTGCGGTCGATAGTTGCGGTGCATCATCATTGTCGATCAAGTAAGCATACGGTGTCGCCGTCCACTGTTTTTGCAGTGGCACGGTCACGTTCAAAAGGTGAATACTGGCATCGTGGCTTCCTGCAGGAGAACGCTCGCCGAAGATTCGCTTGACCCGCGATATCCCTGAGTAGCGAACCGTTGCATTCAGCACATCAGTCAGCGTCAGCGTGAGACCGTCGTAGGTCTGTTCGTTCTGCCGCCAGCCTACGCCACCGACAAAGCGCTGATTATCCAGAAGGATACGCTGCCTGCCGAGCCGCGCCGAGAAACGTTCGCCGTTATTGAAGTCGACATAGAGTTGATTCAGGTCATCGCCGTGCGGGTCCGCAACGATCGGATAGGCGCTGCGGGCAGGATTACTGCCATCACCGTTATTGAAATCATCGAGCAGGAGTTCAGCAACGTAATCAAACTCAACAAAACCACTGACTCCGCGCACGGCACCAATCTGGTAGTTCAGGCGCAAACGCAGCGTTGATGCGTCGGCCGCCCTGGAAAAATCGTCCTGGTCGACGTGTTCATAGCGGTAGCGGAGATCGAGCCCGGCCTTGCCCTGCTCAATAAAACTGGCAACCGGTGCTTCATCGGCGCTGACAGCGACAGACGCCAGCAGTTGCGCCAAGCTGGCAACGACAACGGCAACGGCAACGGCAACAGACCATCGCCTGTTGCCGTTGCCGAGCGACGTTTTTCCTCGTACGCCCGGGCTAGTACACATCGTTCACGGTATTGAAGATATTGAACTTGCCTGTCGGCGTGACAATTTCCGGCCCCTTGATCACGTGTTTGAGCTTGCGAGTGCGATCGTCAACGATGACCAGCGCCGACTCCTCCTCCTGACCACTCCAGACTGAAAACCAGACCTCGTCACCTGCTTTGTTGAATTCCGGTTGCACAATCCGCTTCGGACCCGGCCCCAGATCGGCCCATTCGCCTATCGGCAGCACTTCGAAGCCGGCATCAAGGTTGTCGATATCGAATACCGCGACACTCTGCGAAATCGCCTCATCCGGATTCAACGGTGCATCCACCCACAGATTGCGCGACGTCGGGTGCGATTTGACGAACAACGAACCGCCGCCCATGCCCTCGAGTACCCGTACAACCTTCCAGGCATTGTCCGGATGTCCTTCCGGGTCCGTGCCAAGGAAGGTAACGTTCGCATTACCCAATGCACTCGTTACCCAGACGGGTCCGTATGTTGGGTCATCGATGTTCGCGCCCCGTCCCGGGTGTGGAATTTTGGTCACATCGACCAGCGCCTCCAGTTCACGGTCCCGCGAATCGACAACAGCGATTTTGTCCGACTGATTGGCGGCCGTCATGAAGTAGCGTTTGCTCCGGTCCCAGCCACCGTCGTGCAAGAAACGAGCAGCTTCGATGTCGGTAATGCTGAGCGCGTTCGTATCCTCATAATTGACCAGCAGGATATGTCCCGTCTCTTTGACATTCACAATGAACTCGGGGTGCTCGTGCGAGGCGACAATGGCTGCCACTCGCGGTTCCGGGTGGTATTCCTGAGTATCCACGGTCATGCCACGAG
This sequence comes from Woeseia oceani, assembly GCF_001677435.1. Classification (GTDB taxonomy): domain Bacteria; phylum Pseudomonadota; class Gammaproteobacteria; order Steroidobacterales; family Woeseiaceae; genus Woeseia; species Woeseia oceani. Next base: position 1,258,860 of record NZ_CP016268.1, on the reverse strand, counting down.
TCGATACAATCTTGATGGGCTCCAGCGTATCCCCATCCATGATCGTGAATTGCGGCGGCCAGTAGGCACCGGCAATTGCGAGCTTGTCTTCGTAACCGTGGTACTTGGAGGTTTCCACTGACCGCGCCTCAAGACCGACTTTGATCTCCGCAACGATAGTCGGGGTCGTCGTCCAGAGGTCGATCATGTCGACCCGGGCGTCGCGCCCGATTGTGAACACGTACCGCCCTGACGCACTGGGACGCGAAATGTGCACGGCATAGCCGGTCGGCAGTATGCCGACAATCTCCTTGGTATCGCCGTCAATGATGGCAACCTGTCCCGCGTCCCGCAGAGTAACGACGAAATAGTTGTCGATGTTGCGATTGTGCTGGGGTTTCGTTGGCCGTTGCTCAGGCGGCACCCGTAGATCCCAGCTCGCGCGCATTTCGCTCATGCCGAATTCAGGGGGCTCTGGCGGCTCCTGTTGCAGAAAGCGCGCCATGATATCGATCTGCTCCGCCGTAAGTTCGCCGGAGCTGCCCCAGTTGGGCATTCCTGCCGGGGAACCGTAAGTGATCAATGCACGCAAATACTCCGTGCCTTTTGGCATCGTAATGTCGGGAGTCAGAGGTTTACCGGTCGCTCCTTTACGCAATACGCCGTGGCAACCGGCGCAGCGTTCGAAGTAGAGTTTCGTCGCGATCCCGTATTCATCGGCCGTCATGGCTACGCCGTCCGGGTTCATAATGCGCTTCGCATTCTCACCGGTGATTGCGAGCGGCGCGCCTTCGTAGCGCAGTTCACCGGCTGTCGTTCCCGCGTGTGGCTCGCCGCTGGCACGATCCTGTTGCCCAAGTTCCGCGCGCAAGGCCGCAACCTCCGCAACGCTGACGGCTGCAAATTTATTATCCCAGGAGTTCAGCACGTAGCTAAGGGCGGCAGCGAGGTCGGCATCGTTCAGATGCCCCATGCTCGGCATTACGCCATTGTAAGGTTTGCCATTGACCGTGATCGGGCCTGACAGACCGAACAGCGCGGCTGACAGGACCTCTTTGCGGGGACCCGCGAGATAATCCGAGCCCGCGAGCGGCGGGAATACACCGGCCAGGCCCTTACCGTCGGGTTGATGGCACGCCGCGCAATTCGTCAGGTAAATGTTCTTGCCACGCGCCATCAGGTCATCGAATGCCTGACCCTGCGCGGTCTCTGCGGCGTGCACCGGCGCCGTCGCTCCATCGCCGGTTGATCGTGTCCCGGTGCCATCGGCAGCGAATGCAAACGCACTCAGGAATAGCAACACTGCACCAACATGGAAACGCGTACTTTCGTTCTCTTGCTTCATTGCCAGCTCCCGGTTTGGGTTCATTACCAATTCATGTGTATGCCAAAGCTCACCGTCCGGCCCGGCTGTGCCAGGTGCGGCACCAGCACGTCATCTTCGCCAAGGCCACGAACGCCGGACCAGTTCCACCAGGTCTTGTTTCCCAGATTTTTCACACTTGCACGTAGTGTCAGGTGTTGCCCCAGGGCCTGAGACAGATAGAGATCGACTACCGCGTAGCCCGGTGGTTTGAATACGACGGCCGTTGTTTCATCACGTTGATCCCAGGACTCCGCAGCGACCCCCTGCAGGCGAACCATTCGTGTGCCATCGGCTGACTGCCAGCCAATACCCAGAACGGCTGTTGCCGGCCCGACAGACTCGAGAGGCTGGTGGTTATCACGATTTTCGCCACGTGCCCGGTATACGGAGCCATCAATAACGACGTCGCGCAAAGCCCCCGTCAATTGCCACTGCCAGCCGGCTTCCACACCTTCAATAACGGCGCTGGCCAGATTACGCGCCTGGAAAAGGACCCGGCCACTTTCAAGGTCGGTACCAATCCGCACACGCGACTCGATGAAGTCTGTGTATTTCGTTCGGAATGCGGCACCGTGCAGACGCAGGCGCTCACCGGTCCAGCGAAACCCCAGCTCGAAGCCTTGCGAATGCTCAGATTTCAGATCGGGATTGGGAACGGCACGGTAGTTAAAGAACGGCACTTCAAGGCCAATATTGGCATCTTCATACGGTGGAGCACGGAAGCCTTCCGTGTATTGCAGGTACAGGTCCGTGCGTTCTCCGTGATGATAAGTCAGCGCCAACTTGGGCGATAAATCAGACTCGGTCACACTGACTGGCTCAGCGAACGGATAGCTTTGCGCGTACATGGGATCGTCTTGCGGGCCCAGTTCGTAGTGGTCTATGCGAACTCCGGCGATCACTGTGACTTTGCCGAAATCGATACTGTCTTCAATAAAGGCACCGAACTCTTGCGTTTCGCTACGGGGAAAATCGCGCAACGGAAACACCTCACCAAGAATAACGTTGCTCGACACGCCGTCCATGAGCCCGGTTTCCCTGCCGTCGCGAAACTCCTCGCTGTATCGCAGCCGAAATTCCATACCGGCACCCACGCGGTGTTCACTACGGCCCACCGTGAGCGCCCGGTGCAGGTTGAGCTCGATTCCCCGTATCGTTTGCTCGAATTCGAAGTAGCGATCGATACTGACGGGTCTTCCGGCGTTGCCCCGTTCATCCAGCGTCCGCTGACGCGTTCTGGCCGCCTGCATATAGGTTCGCAACACGCCATCATCCAGCCAGCCTGCGCTGTCACCGAATTCCCACGCCGCACTGACAAGGCGCATGCGATAGTGATCATCGCCTCGCAGTGCCGTGGTGGAGCGGTAGCGGCCGGTCCCGAGAAATGACCGCAGATCGGAATCGACGGCGGCATCCTGAGTAATGGCATTCAGTCGCCACGTTCCGCTGCGAGCGCTGTCAAACACGTACTTGGCAAGGATTGTGCGACGCTGGAAGTCACGGGTATCCAGCACATCCGGAACCGCAGCCGAAGGTTCTTCATTGCCATCCCGGTGACTAAGCGCCAGCAACAGGCCATGATCATTGCGGTTCAGTGCAACCACACCGTGCACGCTGTTGTCGGCTCCCTGGTGCATCAGCTGCAGGTCAGCACCTGCGCTATTGTCAGCCGCAATGTCCGCGGGGTCGGGCGTTGCCACCGCCAGAACGCCACCAATGGCCGAGCTGCCGTACAAAGCAGAAGCAGGCCCGTGCAGGATTTCGGCCCGTTGGGTCAGCCCGGCATTGAGAAAGTCTCGCGTTGCATTGGAAAAAGTACCGACCTTGAATTGATCAGCCAGTGGCACGCCATCAACCAGTATCGCGACCCGATTGCCGCCAATGCCCCGGATATTGATACCTTCGCCGCCAAAGCGCGTTCCGTCATCCTCGACATCCACGCCCGGTGTGTAGCGAAAAAGATCAGCCGTGGAGACCGCAAGCTGCGCGTCGAGAGTTGCACGGTCAATGACAGTGACGTTGGCCGCAACGTCGCGTACGGATCTCGCCTGTTTGTTGGCAACGACAACAATCTCGTCCTGCGTCGCTACCTGGCTATCTGCCGCCAATACCTGCCCGGCAACCGGCACAGCACAAACGATCAGCAATACACGAGCAACACGGAATTCGGGACCTGGCGCCATTGAACCCCCCATGCCGCTCGACAGTCGATAGGCATACAGTGCCAGAGGCAGCGAGGCAGACTATACGTAGCTACACGTATAGGGTTGCGTCAATCAGCAGAGACGCGTCCGCTATGCACAACCTGGCGGGCCAGGTCCAGCAAAGCATCAGTGTTCACGGGCTTGCTCAATAACACGCTGTTGCTGATGCTGCGTGCGTCATCCACGACCTTGGACGTATCACCACTGACAATGATCGCTGGCAGCTCCGTTGCGAAGATTTTGCGCACAGCACCCACCGCTTGTACACCGGTTGTCTCGTGCAACAGGTGATAGTCGGAAATGATAAGAGCGGGCGTCTCATCCAGTTCTGCAGCAACCTTCTCCGCTGCACCAGCACTATCTACTTCCACGACCCGGTATCCTTCTGCGCGCAGCAACATCGACCAGGCTGCCGACACACGTCGATCATCTTCGATCAACATGACCAGTGCCCGAGACGGGGGGGCTTGTCCGTCGTCTGCGTCTCGGTGGTTACCTGACTCACCGGATGATGCATTGGACGCGAGGGGCACCCTGACAGAAAACCGTGAACCTACGCCCTGCTCCGAGGTCACACTCACGGCATGCCCAAGCAAATCGGCCAGACGACGAACGATTGCCAGCCCAAGCCCAAAGCCTTCATTGGACGGTGCATCCACACGTAACTGGTGAAACTCACGAAAGATGTCATCGTAGTGTTCCGGTGCAATGCCGATTCCACTGTCGATGACATCTACCAGAAGATCGGTGCCGTCCACACGACAGTCAAGCTGCACTTCGCCGACGTTGGTGTAGCGCACGGCATTGGAGACAAAATTCTGCACGATCTCGCCCAGCAGATTCGGGTCGCTGCGGACGATAGCGGTACTTGGCGTCGCAATGAAAGTCAGGCCTTTCTGTCGAGCCTGACGAGTAAACTCCGCGGCCAGCCGGTCAATGAGCCTTTGCAATGGGAACTCTTCAATTTCCGGCTTTATCGCACCTGAATCCAGCCGACTGATATCGAGCAGGGAATTAAGAAGATTGGTCATCGCATCCAGCGAATGCATTTGGCTGTCAATCATCTCCAATGCCAGCTCATCTTTAACGGTGCGTTGCAACGCACCGGTCAACAGACTCAAGGCTTGCACCGGCTGGCGAAGATCGTGACTCGCCGCAGCAAGAAATGCCGTATTCGCCTTGTGCGCGCGTTCTGCCTCCTGACGTGCTGCAATCAGGTCCCGTTCCATTTCTCGCCGTTCGGTGACATCACGAATAACGCTGGATACGAACTTGCCACTGGCGGACTCTATCGGGCTCAAACTTATTTCAACCGGGAATTCGAACCCATCAGCGCGTCGCGCATAGAGCTCCATTCCGCTGCCCATTGGCCGTAATCGCGGGTCACGCAAAAACCGGTTGCGGTGATTAACGTGCCGCTCGCGGACACTAGTTGGAAGCAATGTCTCAATCGACTTGCCAATCAAGTCATCATGCGGGTACCCAAACATTCTCTCAGACTGATCATTGGCTATCGCGATCAGGCCATTCTCATCAACGATAATCATCGCATCCGGCGCCGCCTTTAAGAGATGCCGGAAATAGGCCTCGGACTCATCGCCTTGGCTGGTATCCCGAACGATACTGGCAACCAGTGCCTCACCGTCGTTGTCCACCGGTGTCAACGACACTTCAGCATCGAAGATCTCACCATTCTTGCGTTGCCCTTGCAGACTGAGGCCTGACACCAAAGGCCGGGAATGCGGCGCGCCGCGATACCGTTGCCGGTCCCTTTCGTGTCGTTTGCACAGACTGTGCGGGATGAGTACTTCGATTGCTTCGCCAATCAATTCGTCGCTGGTATAGCCAAACAAACGTGACGCCACCGAATTAACAAACACGATTTCGCCGCTGCTATTGACGATGAGCAATGCGTCGGTGGTTGTCTCCAACAACTTGGCCACTACGCGCGGTACATTTTTCACGTTACTGTCCTGCTTTCACTGGTTGGCTGCCAACTCTACATCGAACCACTTTGCGCGTCGTCCGGGCCATAAGTATTTGTACAAACAGCAGCACTTCTGCACCTGGCCCTGAGTATCACAATGGCTTTACCTCAGCATCAATTGCCGCCCTTTCTGGCCAATGCCTCGCAGGCCGCATTCGTAGCGGAAACCAATGCCGCCTGCGAGTCCCGCCCGTACAGGTATCGAGCCAGAAAACCGGCCGTGAAAGCATCTCCGGCACCCGTGGTGTCGACGACTTTACTGACCGGCCGGGCCTGGCAACGCCAGACCTGTGCGCCGTCGAAGGCCAGGCTGCCATGCGCACCCAACGTAACAACAAAGGTACCCCGGTGCGCGCTGGCCATAGTTCCGAGTTGGGCGATGACCTCGTCCTGTTCGGGTGACAAGGCGAAGAACCCTACGTCAACCCGATCAATCACCGATTCGAGAAAAGCGAAATCCTGATGAACGGCGAAGTCGGCAAAGTCCACGGCCCGGGTGGCGCTGGTATCGGCACGGATCACTGACAGAAAGCTGTCGCGGTTTTGTTCAAAGACCGGGGTGATCAGAAGATCAGCACTCGCGAGCAAGCCGGAATCGATATCGGCCGCTCGATAGTCACGAAGTACGCCGACATGGTAGCCACGAAAGTGGCGCTCTCCGGCCTCGTCGACCTCGATTTCCTGAATGGGTGTTGCCCCGGTTCGCAACAAGAACTCGGTCGTTATGCCGCTGCCGGCCAACCGGGCCCTGACAATATCCGCTGCTTCATCCGTGCCGAGTGGTGCAGCAATATGAATTCGATCAGTCGCTGGAAACCAGCGTCGCGCTGCCAGCGCAACATTCAGAGTAATGCCGCCAGGCCGACGCTCAAGTTCAGGCAGATAGATATCGACACCACAGTCGCCAACGCACAGTATGTTCATTGCCGTTCGTCACGAACCGCTTGCATGAGATCGTGTGCGAATCGCGAATCCACCTTGCCCGCCTGCATCAATGACGAGCCAACGATTGCCCCATCGCATTCGGCCAGCAGCATTGCGGCATTTGCCGGCGACAATCCACTGCCGATCAATACCGGAATATCGCAACCCGCCGCCTGAATACCCGCTCGTGCTGCCTGCAGGTGCTCGATGAGCGGTGCATCTCCGGTCGCATCACCGCTAACGACAACGGCATCGGCACCGCGTAACGCGGCTTCAACTGCCGACTCCCGTAGCGGACGCGGCTGCAGCATCGTCGCGTATTTCACCTGGATATCGGCGAGTATCAGGATATCCGTCGCCCCCAATGTTTTGCGGTGCTGGAGAATTTTCTCCGGGAATATTTCGAATTCGCCGTACACCGGCCGTGACATGCGATCAACGAAGTAGTCGGTTCGTATAAAGCCCGCACCTGAGCGGGCCGCAACTTCGAGGGAGGCCAGCGGATCGTTCAGCAGTATTTCCGCACCAACCGCAAACCCGGCCGCGTGGGCGATCGTCGACTTGCTCACCGCTGTCATGGCGTCGATCGTTGTAGCGCCCGCTTTGACCTTGTGCGGTTTGTCACCTTCATTCTCAAGCAGGATGCCGTGCAATCCGGCTTGCTTCATTGCCACCATGTCGTCACGGGCGTGCCGACAAATGGCCTCGATGCCCGGCGATTCAGGGTAGTCCGGCAACGGTGGCAAATGGCAGACACCGATGATGATCTTGCCTGCCCCAAAGCGATTGCGAAAAAGCGTCATACGACATCCCTGCGACGTGCCAGCATGCGGTAGACCGGCACTCCGATTAGTGTGAGACCAACGCCGATCAAACTGTCCAGCGGATTGAACACCAATGCCGCGATCAGAAACAACGTCATGACCAGCATGAATATCAGCGGCGGCCATGGATACAGGGGTAAGCGCCATTGCCCGGACGTCGACAATCGCGGCCGCAAACGAAAGATCGATGCGACCATCAGGATATTAATGAACTGAAACGGCACAACGAAAAAGGTCACGATACGGGCGAACGAACCGAAGAAAAACAACGCCGCAATGGAGATGCCGCAAGCTGTCAGAATCGCGCCGGTGGGCACGGCGCTGCCGGGCGACAAATAAGCGAGGGCATTGAAAAACGGTGCGGCCGGCGTGTTGCGTGCCAGAGGCTGGTATTCGGACGCCGCCGCGTAGTAAAGCCGTGGCAGGGTCAGAATCAGGCCACCGAGTGCACCGAAGATCGAAATGCCTATCAGGTAGATAAGCCATGTCGCGCCACCGGCGCCGAACGCGGCGACCGCCACTTTCGCGGCGACCGCCTGCGGCTCCGCACGCATTTCAGCTAACGGCACAACCGACAGCCACGCGACATTGACGGCCAGGTAAATACCCGTAATAAGCAGGACGCCAACCCCCAGGGCGAGCGGGAAATTGCGATCCGGGTTGCGTACTTCTCCGGCCACGTGCGATGCATCGATCCAGCCATCGTAGGTGAACAACACGATGGACACGCCGACTCCTGCGAAACGCAGGAAATCCAGCAGACCGTTCCCGGTGCTGGCAGGCACATCGACTTCGGCGGTGCCGGCTACCGGTTCAGCCAGAAACAGAGCACCTGCCACCAGCGCCAGCAAGCCGGTCACCTTGACGGCGGTTACGACAATCTGTGCACCGCCACCCCATTCAACGCCGCGGATATTGATGATCGCAAACAGGCCAATGCCGGTCGCAGCCAGGTACAACGGCGCATTCTCCACTTGCCAGCCCAGCGCATCGCTGCCGAATTCACCGAATAAGATCGCGACACCGGCAATGGCTCCGGGGCCACTCACCAGCACCATGATCCAGGCCTGCATGAATCCCGCGAACGGACCAAAGCCTTCTGTCAGTGCATGGTAGGCAACGCCGGCACGCGGTAACAAAGAGGCAAGTTCTGCCAGCGTCAGTGCGCCGCAAAGCGTGATGAACCCACACAGTGCCCAGAAAAAGTACACCTGCCATTCAGCGGTCGCGACGGCCGCCAGTTCGCCCGGCGTGAAAAAAATGCCGGAGCCAATCATGTCGCCCATGACCACGGCCAGCACGGTTGAGAGCCCCAGCTTCCGTTTCAGTGTCATAGGCGAGACCTTAAAACGCGCGACTAAGCATGCGTATGGATACGAGTAACAAAAAGCCGCCGAACATCAGGCTAAGCTGCCGTTGCGACAAGCGATGCGCCAGTGCGGCACCGGCCGGTGCCAGCAACACTGTCGTCGGCGCGATTAATGCAAAACCGATGAGATTGACATAGCCCAGACTGCCAACCGGCAAACGCGGGTCGCCAATTCCGGTAGCAACAAACCCCAGCGTACCGGGCAAGCTGATGACGAGGCCAAACAGCGCCGCCGTCCCCACCGCCCGGTGTATCGGCTGATTAAGCAGCGTCAGCGCAGCAACGCTCAGCGTGCCGCCGCCGATACCCATCATGCTCGATATGCCACCGATGGAAAACGGGACTGCGGTGATAAAAACATTGCGTGGCACGTCGTTGGCCAACGTCCTGCCATCCAGAGGCAGCAGCAACTTGATTGCAATCAACAACGCAAATACAGCGAACACGGCGGCCAGTACATTGCTGTGCAAACGGGACGCCAACCACGCACCGGCAATGGCACCCAGCAACACGAATACCGCCCAGCGTCGCACCAGTGCATGGTCCACGGACTGTCGCCGATGGTGCGCCCGCGAAGACGCAATGGAGGTAGGGATAATGGTCGCCAGCGATGTCGCGACAGCGACGTGCATGCGAATGGCTGGGTCAGTGCCGACAGCCGATAAAGCGGCATCGAGCGCGGGGACGATAACGATGCCGCCACCAATCCCAAACAAGCCCGCGAGGACACCGCCAACTGCGCCTGTCGCGAGCATTGCCAGCGCCAGCAGCAGTAACTCGTTCATGGACGACGGCGCCGTATCAGGCGCTCAGTATCCGTGCGTGATGCCGCAAATGATCTTCCATAAACGTGGAAATAAAGTAATAGCCGTGATCGAAACCGTCATGGCGGCGCAGTTCCAGCTTCACCCCGCGCGCCTCGCAGGCCGCCTCGAACAGGTCCGGATTCAGTTCTGTGGCAAGAAACTGATCGGCCATGCCCTGATCGACCAGCAAAGCATGCTTCGGAACTTCGTGCAGATTCTTGACGATCTCGGTCGCGTCATAGTCGCGCCAGGCATCCTGGTCTTCGCCGAGGTAGTAAGCCAGTGCCTTGTGACCCCAGGGGCAGTTCATCGGGCTGCAAATCGGCGCGAAGGCCGAGATCGAACGGTAGACCTGCGGATTCCGCAGCCCGATCGTCAACGCACCGTGACCACCCATCGAGTGGCCGAATATCCCTTGCCGGGTCGGATCGCCGCGAAATTCATTGAACAACAACGCCGGCAACTCGCGGGTTACGTAGTCGTACATATGGTAGTGATGATTCCACGGCGCCTGGGTCGCGTTCAGGTAAAAGCCGGCACCGAGGCCCATGTCATATGCCTGTTGCGCGTCATCAGGGACACTTTCGCCGCGCGGGCTGGTGTCAACCGCCACCAACATCAGTCCCAGTTCATCGGCGACACGTTGCGCGCCGCCTTTGACCATGAACGTTTCTTCCGTGCAGGTCAGCCCGGCCAGATAGGTGATGACAGGTACTGGCGCCTTCTTCGCTTGCGAGGGCGTAAAAACGGAAAACTGCATGCGGCAGCTGTTAACCCTGGATTCGTGGCGGTAAAAACCAACTTTGCCGCCATAACATGCGTGTTCGCTGATCGTTTCCATAGTTCTCGCAGTTGGCGACGCCGATTGCGCCGCTTCATCTATCGGACTCAGGTCGTCCTGTTATTGTTGCCGCCTACTTTCGTTGCATCACCAGCGTGGCGTTGGTTCCGCCGAAGCCGAAACTGTTCGACATGGCGGTCTTGATGCCCGCATTCTCGACACACTCGGTTACCAGTGGCATGTCACCGAGTTCCGGGTCACGATTGACTACGTTGATAGACGGTGCGATGAAATCGTTCTTGAGCATCAGCAGGCAATGGATCGCCTCCTGAACACCGGTCGCACCCAGCGAATGTCCGCACATCGATTTGCTCGAGGAGAAGCGCGGAATTTGCTCACCGAAGATTTCACGAATGGCCTTCAGCTCCGTGGTATCACCTACCGGCGTACTGGTACCGTGGGTGTTGATGTAGTCAATCGGCGCATCGACCGTGTCAGTCGCCAGGCGCATGCAGCGGACAGCGCCCTCGCCTGACGGCGCGACCATGTCGTAACCGTCCGAGGTGGCACCGTAGCCCACAATCTCGGCGTATATGTCAGCACCTCTGGCTTCGGCGTGTTCCAGTGACTCGACTACCACCATACCGGCGCCTGCCGCGATCACGAATCCATCGCGGGTTTCGTCGTAAGGGCGCGACGCCGTCGCCGGTGCATCGTTGTACTTGGTGGACAGTGCGCCCATCGCGTCGAACAGGCTCGCCAGTGTCCAGTCTTCTTCTTCGCCGCCACCGGCGAAAACGACATCCTGTTTGCCGAGCTGAATCTGCTCCATCGCTGCGCCAATGCAATGCGCACTCGTCGCGCAGGCCGAAGTGATGGAATAGTTAACGCCCTTGATTTTGAACGGTGTCGCAAGACAGGCGGAAACCGTACTGCCCATCGTGCGCGGCACCATGTAAGGACCGATTCTGCGCACACCCTTGGCCCGCAGTGTGTCCGCGCTGGCCACGATGTTGGCGCTCGAAGCACCACCGGACGCGGCGATGAGGCCGGTACGCGGGTTCGACACCTGCGCATCACTCAGACCGGAATCGTCTATGGCTTGCTGCATCGCAATGTACGAATACGCAGCAGCGTCACCCATAAAGCGGCGCACTTTGCGATCGATGTGGTCTTCGATATTCAGGTCAACGCTGCCGGCAATCTGGCTGCGCAAGCCCATTTCCTTGTACTTTTCGTTTGCACTGATACCCGAACGGCCAGCGCGCAACGATTCCAGCACTGCTTCACGTGTGCTGCCCAGGCAGGAAACGACACCCAGTCCGGTGATTACTACTCGCCGCATTCTTGAATCCTAAAAGTCGTCAGTGGAGATGAACAAGCCAACACGCAAGTCTTCGGCCGTGTAGATTTCGCGGCCATCAACTTCAACGGTGCCATCAGCAATCGCCAGCACCAGTTTGCGGGTGATCAGCCGTTTGATATTGAGCCGGAAAGTGACCTTCCTGGCCGTCGGCAATACCTGGCCGGAGAATTTCACCTTGCCAACGCCGAGCGCCCGGCCCTTGCCCTTGTGCCCGGACCAAACCAGGAAAAAGCCGACCAGCTGCCACAGCGCATCCAGACCGAGGCACCCGGGCATAACCGGGTCATCCTCGAAATGGCATTTGAAAAACCACATGTCAGGATTGATATCCAGCTCGGCGATGATCTCGCCTTTGCCGTACAAACCACCGTCATTGCGTATGACATTGATCCGGTCGGTCATCAACATGTCCGGCAAGGGCAAACGCCCGCTGTCGGCCTCGAACAGCTCCCCGCGCCCGCAGGCGATCAGTTCGTCGTAGTCGTAAGCCGTCTTGCGGCCCTCAGGGCAACCTTCGGTGCCACTGGTCGTTTTCTGGTCGGTCATTAGCGCTCCGGCGCGGTAAGTCTGCAGTTGATCCGTCCGCCGTGGCGGCGAAGGGGCGTATCTTACCCAACCACAACCGCAACTTCCTTACAAATTCGCGAGTTGCAGTGCAGCACCGGCAGAGCCATGACGCGTTGCAGCATGAGCAAGCGCAGCGAAATCAAGTACCGCAGCGCGCCGTACAAGCACTGACGCACTCAGCGAAAAGGCAGCGCGCTGTCCGCTTTGATTTCTTTCAGAACTATATTCGAGCGCACTTGCGAAACGCCGGGCAGCTTGAAAATGAAGTCATCGAGAAAGCGGTTGTAAGCATCCATATCTTCCACCACTACGCGCAAGTGAAAATCGGCTTCGCCGCTGGTAGCAAAGCACTCCAGTACTTCGGGGTGCCGCAGAATTTCGGCCACGAAGTTGTCGACATGGTGTCTTTCGTGCCGCTCCAGCGAAACCAGCGTCATCGATGACAACATAAACCCGGCTTTGCGGGCATTCACCTGTACCGCGTAGCGCTCGATCACGCCGGCCTCCTCCAGGGCCCGTACCCGGCGCCAGCAGGCAGACGCCGACAGGCCGACGTGGCTGGCAAGCTGCTGCATGGTCACCCGGCTGTCCTGCTGCAACTCGCGGAGGATGGCGCGGTCTTTGTCGTTCAACATGGGGATTTTGCCTTTTCCGAACTATTACGCAAAATTTTCCCATTTTTTTACATCAAACGAAACCTCATCCCTTTTTTACGTCATTTGGCAGCAAATTTGGCATCCGCTTGCGCGAGGATTCTGCCATTATATTGCGCTGATTCACGCATCCGTTTCCGGGGGAAACCGCAATGCCCAGTCCTGCCAACTCACTGAGTTACCCACTCGACAACTACGAGCTCAATGATCGCTACCGGCGTGAGTCCGGTCGCGTCTTCTTGACCGGAACCCAGGCACTGGTGCGTATTGCGCTGATGCAGCGCGCCATGGACCAGGCCCGCGGCCTGAACACCGCCGGCTTCGTCAGCGGCTACCGTGGCTCCCCCCTGGGCGGCGTGGACATGGAAATGTGGCGCGCCAAGTCCTTCCTGGAAGAGAGCAACGTTCGCTTTCTGGCCGCCGTCAACGAAGACCTCGCGGCCACCGCCATGCTGGGCACACAGCAAGTCGAAGCCGACCCCAAACGCGAAGTGGATGGCGTTTTCGGCATGTGGTACGGCAAAGGCCCCGGCATCGATCGCTCGGGCGATGCGCTGAAGCACGGCAATGCCTACGGCAGCTCACCGAATGGCGGCGTACTCGTTATCGCCGGTGACGATCACGGTTGCGTATCCTCGTCGATGCCACATCAATCGGATGTCGCCTTCCTCTCCTGGTTCATGCCGCACCTGGCCCCGGCCAATATTGCTGAATACCTTGAATACGGTTTGTACGGCATTGCCTTGTCCCGCTATTCCGGCATGTGGGTCGGCTTCAAGGCGGTTTCAGAAACCGTCGAGTCCGGCATGTCGATAGAACTGCCCCCTTACCCGCAATTTGTTACCCCAACGGATTTCGTGCCTCCCCCCGGCGGACTACACATCCGCTGGCCCGATTTCCCAGGCCCGCAAATTGAAGAACGCATGGAGTGGAAGAAAGCCGCCACTCTCGCGTTCGCCAAAGCAAACCCGATCGATCGCACGATCTGGAAATCCGACAAAGCCCGCTACGGCATTGTCACCACCGGCAAGGCGCACCACGATTTGATGGAAGCGCTGCGCCTGCTCGGTATCGATGAAGGCGAAGCACGCCGACTCGGTATCGAAGTCTACAAAGTCGGTTTGGTCTGGCCGCTTGCCCACGATTCCGCTCTCAATTTCGTGCAGGACAAGCACGAAGTACTGGTGATCGAAGAAAAGCGCGGCATCATCGAAAGCCAGTTCAAAGAGTATTTCTACGACTACCCGGGCCGCAAGCCACAGCGGATGGTCGGCAAGGAAGACGAAAACGGCGAACGCCTGGTGCCGTGGATTGGTGAGCTGTCACCCATTCAACTGACCGAGATCGTCGCCAAGCGGCTCGACGCCGCGATGCCCGGACTCAACCTGCAGGCGCGGGCTGACGCACTGGTTAACCGCAATCAGTTGCCGGTGGAAATCAGCGGCGCGAAACGAACCCCATATTTCTGCTCGGGCTGCCCGCACAACACGTCCACCAAAGTACCGGAAGGCTCGCAGTCACTCGCCGGCATCGGTTGTCACTTCATGGCGTCGTGGATGGACCGCGATACCAACGGCCTGATTCAGATGGGCGGTGAAGGCATCAACTGGATTCCGCGTTCCATGTTCTCCGGCGAACCGCACACCTTCCAGAACCTGGGCGACGGTACTTTCTACCACTCGGGATCCATGGCCATACGTCAGGCCATCGCGGCGAAAACCAACATCACCTACAAGATCCTGTTCAACGATGCCGTTGCCATGACGGGCGGTCAGCCGGTCGACGGCCCGCTAACGATCGAAGCAGTTGCGCACTCCGTACGCGCTGAAGGCGTGCAACGAATCGCGCTGGTATCCGACGAACCGGAACGATTCAGCCGCGACGATTTTCCGGCCGGCGTCACGATCTCGCACCGACGTGAAATGGATGCCCTACAACGCGAATTGCGCGAGATCAAAGGCGTGACCGTACTGATTTACGCCCAAACCTGTGCCACCGAAAAGCGCCGTTTGCGCAAACGCGGCAAGATGGAGAACCCGCGCAAGATCGCTGTCATCAACGACCTGGTCTGCGAAGGCTGTGGTGATTGCTCCGTTGAATCAAACTGTTTGTCGGTCATACCGAAAGAAACGCCGTTCGGCCGCAAACGACAGATTGACCAGAACACCTGTAACAAGGACTTTTCCTGTGTGAATGGCTTTTGCCCGAGCTTTGTTACCGTGCACGGCGCGGACCCTGCAAAGAACGGCAGCGCACGCAAACTCCCGGACTTCCCGCATGATCAGCTGGCCCGGTTACCGTTGCCAACGGGCAATACCAAGCTGGAAAGTTACGACCTGCTGGTGACCGGCGTTGGTGGCACCGGCGTCATCACCGTTGGTGCGTTGATCACAATGGCGGCGCATCTCGAAGGCAAAGGCACGAGCGTCCTGGACTTCACCGGCTTCGCGCAGAAGTTCGGCCCGGTACTGAGCTACATTCGTATTGCCGACACCCCTGCCAAGCTGAACCAGGTGCGTATCGACGAGCAACGCGCGGATGCACTGATCGGCTGCGACCTCGTGGTGAGTTCCTCGCCACAAGCTTCGAAGACCTACAAGGCCGATCACACCCGTGTGGTATTGAATGCAACCGAGATGCCGACGGCCGATTTCGTCCGTCACCGTGACGCCAACATGCGTTCATCCGATCGCATAGACGCCATCCGCAACATCGTTGGCGACGAGCAATTGTCGCTGGTCGGTGCCAACCAGCTCTCGGAGAAGCTGCTCGGCAACACCATTTATGCCAACGTATTGTTGCTCGGCTATGCATGGCAATCCGGCCTCGTGCCCGTTTCCCTGGAAGCCATGTTGCGCGCCATCGAACTGAACGGTGTCGACCTCGACAACAATACCAAGGCATTCGCATACGGACGTCTGGCGTCCGCGGCTCCTGCGGTCCTGGAGAAGGAACTGCTGGCACCGCTGCTCGCGCCTGTCCGCGATGAATCACTGGAAGAAATGGTCGAACGACGCAAAGCGTTTCTTACCGACTACCAGGATGAGAAACTTGGCGAGCGTTACGCAGCGCTCATCAACAGGGTACGCGACGCGGAAACAGCGGTTGGCAACAGTTCCATGAAACTGACTGACGCTGCGGTCCGCGCTTACTTCAAGACGCTCGCTTACAAAGATGAGTATGAAGTGGCACGCCTGCACACCAGCACAGGCTTTATTGACGCCCTGCGCAAAGAACACGGTCCGCAGGCGAAACTGCGCTTTCATCTCGCACCACCGACACTCGGTGGCAAACTTGACGCGCGTGGTCGGCCGTACAAGAAAGAGTTCGGCAGCTGGATTGTCCCGGTATTCCGCACCCTTGCACGACTCAAAGGATTGCGCGGCGGTCCGTTCGATATCTTCGGCTATACCGCGGAACGGCGCATGGAACGCGCACTCATCGTTGAGTTCGAACAGACGGTCGACGCCGTGCTGAACAACCTCGACAAGAACAATTGCGACGATGCGGCAAACATCATTTCGTTGTTCATGGAGATTCGTGGCTACGGTCCGGTCAAAGAGGAGGCGGTTGCATCCGTGCGCCAGCGGCTGGAAGATGCACTGCGCAATTACGCCTCTGGCCAGCAACAGGCCGCCTGAGCATGTCAGTGAACGGATCAAACTATGGTGGCCCGCACTCCCGGGATTGAGTACGAGTTCGCAAGCACCCCGGCTACTGGCACTGCGGCGCCGGTAGCCGGGGGCGTGCACTGGCTGAGGATGCCTCTGCCGTTCGCACTGTCGCACATCAACCTGTGGTTACTCGAAGATGCTGACGAATGGGTCATCGTTGATACCGGGCTGCATTCCGACGAAGCCAAAGCGATCTGGGAAGCCACCCTGGACGGCTACATGCACGGCCGTGCGGTTAACCGGGTCATCGCCACCCACCTGCACCCGGATCATGTCGGCAATGCCGGCTGGCTCAGCCGTCGTTGCAACACCGGCCTGCACATGACACGCAACGAGTACCTGTTGTGCCGGCAGCTAAGCAGTTCCAGCGAACGCCCCGACATCGACGCCGGCATTCGCTTTTACCGGGCCGCCGGTTTTCCCGCTGACGCCACCGACAAATACCAGAAGATGTTCAACCTGTTCGGACGCGCCATGTCGCGGCTGCCGGGCACGTATTCACGCCTCCGGGACGGCGACACACTGCCACTCGGTGGCCGGACATGGGAAATCATTGTTGGCAATGGCCACTCACCGGAACATGCCTGCCTGTTTTGCGCCGAGTTAAATGTACTGATATCGGGTGATCAGATTCTTCCGACCATTTCATCCAATGTCAGTGTATTCCCGACCGATCCATTGGCCGATCCGCTCCACGACTGGCTGACGTCTATCGACCGTCTGGCCGCACGACTACCCGACGACGTGCTGGTACTGCCGGCGCACGGCAAACCGTTTCGCGGGGTCAAGTCGCGGCTGGCCGCGCTGCGCGCAGAGCACGAAGAAGCGCTCGACAAGACCGCCATCCAGTGCCGGATGCCACAGCGTGCGATCGACGTTTTCCCAGCGCTGTTCGGCAGGGAAATTGCCGGCAGCCAGCTGATCATGGCCACTGGCGAAGCCGTCGCGCACCTCAACTGGCTGCTCATACGCGACCGCATCACCCGCACCACCGACGCTCAGGGCGTGCACTGGTACGAGGCCAGATCCGCAACAAACAGCGCCACTTAGCTGTCCGGGCAGGCCGCGTTCGTGCCAGAATGCCGACTATCCGGAGTCCTTTGGAGTGGCCATGCAACGTCTGCACCAGTACCTGACCCTGCTATTCAGTCTGCTGTTAATCGCCTGCTCACCCGGCGAAACACCGACAACCAGCACCGCTCCTGCCGCAGAGACAGCCGCCGTTACCAGCGGCAGCGCGGCGGTCGCCATGCCGGATCAATACGGCGCGCAAGTGGCCGAAGACATTCTGCGGGCAGGAGGCAACGCGGTCGATGCCGCCGTAGCTGCCGGTTTTGCACTGGCGGTAACCTACCCCGAAGCGGGCAATATCGGCGGCGGCGGGTTCATGCTTATCCAGATGGATGGCAAAGCCAGTTTTGTTGATTACCGGGAAACAGCGCCGCTGGCCGCCCATCGTGACATGTACCTGGACGAGAACGGTGACGTCATTGAAGGCGCGAGCCTGGTCGGCCACCGTGCCGTCGGTGTGCCCGGTACCGTTGCCGGCATGTGGGAAGCACACAAGCGCTACGGCACATTGCCGTGGAAAGACCTGATCATGCCCGCCGTGGCTCTCGCAGAAGACGGCTTTGTTGTTGCCGAATCGCTGGGCAGCGGCATGAAAACCATGGACGGCTGGTTTGGTGACAAGACCAACTTCAGCAAGTACTTCGGCAAGATGGTGGCAGGCGAAATGTTCCGGCAACCGGAACTCGCGGCTACTTTGAGACGAATAGCAGAACAGGGCCCCGACGATTTCTACCGCGGCAAGACGGCCGAACTGCTGGTTGCCGAAATGCTACGCGGCGACGGCCTGATCACCATGGCCGACCTTGACCGTTACAAAGCCGTTTGGCGAGAACCACTGCGTTCCAACTGGCGCGGCTACGAATTACTGTCAGCGCCACCGCCCAGCTCCGGCGGTTTCGCCGTGATCCAGTTGCTGAAAATCAAGGATTACCTTGCTGATCAGTTCGACGGACTCGCGCACAACTCGCCGCAATACATACACCTGGTCGCAGAAATCGAGAAACGGGTGTTTGCCGACCGTGCCGAGTACCTCGGCGACCCGGACTACGTTGATAACCGCATGGACGAACTGCTGTCAGACGACTACATCGCCATGCGCGCGCAGGAGGTTAACCCGCACGCCATATCAACCGTCGACGCGGCAGGGCCCGGCCTGGAGTCACCCGACACAACGCACTACTCCGTACTCGACCAGTGGGGCAACGCGGTATCCAATACCTACACACTGAACATAGGTTTCGGCAGTGGTGTGGTTGTAGAGGGAGCCGGCTTCCTGCTCAATGACGAGATGGATGACTTCAGTGTCAAAGCCGGTGTACCGAACACGTACGGGGTCACAGGCAATACCGCCAATGAAATACAACCCGGCAAGCGCATGCTTTCGTCAATGTCACCAACGCTGTTGCTGAAAGACGGCAACGTGGAAATGGTGGTCGGCACGCCCGGCGGAACGACAATCTTCACTTCGGTGTTCCAGACCATCGTCAATATTGTCGATTTCGGCATGACACCCGAACAGGCGGTCGGCGCGACCCGCTTCCACCACCAACTGCTGCCGCCGGACGAAATCACCTACAGCCCCGGTCGGCCGTTGCCGGACGAAACAATCTCCGCGCTTGGCGATGTCGGCTACAAAGCCATCCCGCATCAGTGGGAATTCGGCGACATGCAGGTTATCTGGCGCGATGCCGAAGTGCTGGTCCCTGCGTCGGATCCGCGAAATCGCGGCCAGTCACGCGTCGTGAATGACTTGCCACTCGACCGCGACTAGCTGACTGCTGACCGGCGTTTCACCTGACACGGCGAACCGGCCCCGGAGTGCCGCTCCGGGGTTACTGCAGTGCTCAGCGTCTGGCACGCGGTACACCAACCCACGGTACAGAACTTCTGCGCTGCACCACGGTCCGAGGCAATGCGTGAGTCACCGCCTGGTCAGCGGGAGCGCTCGGCAACCGCTGGCCGCCGCGCCGTTCGGCACTGAATTCAGTCCGCCAGACCGCGGCAGGAATGCACGGTTTCTGGCTGCTCCTGACATCTTGATGACGCATTTTCTTTTTGCTAAAAAGTGCAG
The DNA here is from genome assembly GCF_001677435.1 of Woeseia oceani. Classification (GTDB taxonomy): domain Bacteria; phylum Pseudomonadota; class Gammaproteobacteria; order Steroidobacterales; family Woeseiaceae; genus Woeseia; species Woeseia oceani. Next base: position 1,239,218 of record NZ_CP016268.1, on the reverse strand, counting down.
CGCAATTTGCCATGGGGAGTCAATTCAGCAGCGATGATTGAGATTGAACATCTGAGCAAACACTACGGCCAACGCGCCGTCGTTGATGACCTGAGTTTTACCTGCGAGCCCGGCGAGGTACTCGGTTTTCTCGGCCCGAACGGTGCGGGCAAATCGACCACAATGAAAATGATCACAGGCTTCGTCACGCCGAGCGGCGGCCGGGCTGCCGTGTGTGGTCATGACGTCGAACGAGACGCCATCCGCGCCCGACAGAATCTGGGCTATCTGCCGGAAGGCGCTCCCAGCTACCCGGAAATGACACCGGCGTCCTTTCTGAACTTCGTCGCTGACATGCGCGGCCTGCGCGGCGAGCAGCGCGAAACGCGGCTGACCGAAGTGATCGCTGACCTGCACCTCGAAGACGTTCTGCACCAGTCAATCGACACTCTGTCGAAAGGCTTCAAGCGTCGTGTTGGACTTGCACAAGCGATCCTGCACGACCCCGACGTGCTGATACTCGACGAACCGACGGACGGCCTCGACCCTAATCAGAAACACGAAGTGCGTTCGCTGATTCAATCCATGGCGCGCGACAAACTGATCGTTATCTCCACGCACATACTCGAAGAAGTCGAAGCGGTGTGCAGTCGGGCCATCATCATTGCACAGGGCAAAATTCTCGCCGACGACACGCCTGCTGCGCTTGCGGCCCGTTCCAAATACCACAACGCCGTGCAATTGACGCTTGCGCGTGAGCAAGACGTGGAACCGGTAGCTGCCGCTATCAGGAAACTGGACAGCGTTGCGAGCGTAGAAAGTCACAGTAAGCAAAAGGCGGTCACCGCACTGACTGCCGCAGGCCATGACGGCTCTATAAGCCTGCGTGCCATCGCCAGCATGGTTGAACAACAAGAGTGGGCCGTGGCCAGCCTGCAACTGGAAGCCGGTCGCCTCGACGATGTATTTCGCCAGATCACGGGAGGTGCAGAAGCGTGAGCCAACAAATCGATCTCATTCGCGCGTTGATGCGCCGCGAACTGAACGCGTATTTCGCAACGCCGGTCGCCTACGTATTCATCGTTATCTTTCTCGTACTCATGGGCGCATTCACTTTCTACCTCGGCGGTTTCTACGAACGCGGCCAAGCCGACCTGGCACCGTTCTTCAACTACCATCCCTGGCTGTACCTGTTTCTGGTACCCGCCATTTCAATGCGTTTGTGGGCAGAAGAACGCAAGTCCGGCAGTATCGAGCTGCTCATGACGTTACCGTTGACGCCCTGGCAGGCCGTCCTCGGCAAATTCCTTGCTGCCTGGCTGTTCGCCGGCATCGCCCTCGTACTGACCTTCCCCATCTGGCTGACAGTCAATTACCTGGGCGACCCGGACAACGGCGCAATACTCGCTGCCTACCTTGGCAGCCTGCTGATGGCTGGTGGCTTTCTGGCCATCGGTGCCTGTATTTCCGCGACCACCCGCAATCAGGTCATTGCTTTCATTATTACTGTCGTTGTCTGCTTCGGCTTTCTCTTGTCCGGGTTTCCGCTGGTGCTCGATCTGTTCTCTGGCTGGGCACCACAAGCGGTAGTCGACGCAATCGCGAGCCTCAGTTTTCTGACGCACTTTGCGAGCATCAGCAAGGGCGTTATTGATATCCGCGATCTCAGTTATTTCGCGCTGCTGATTGGCGGTTTCCTGTATGCCAACACGATCATCCTGCAATGGAAGCAGGCAGACTGACCATGACTACGACATCACAACGACGTATCAATGCATCCAGCCTGGTCTTGCTCGCTGTCGCGTTTATTGCTGCAGTCATTCTCAGCAATGAGTTGTTCCGCGGCTGGCGCATAGACCTTACCGAAAACAACCTTTACACACTCTCCGATGGCACCCGCCGCATCGTCGACAAAATCGACGAACCGATAAACCTGTATTTCTATTACTCCGACAGTGCAACCGAAAACATTCCGGCATTGCGCAGCTATGCGCAGCGGGTACGCGAGATGCTCACGGAGATAGCCAGCATCGCCGGCGACAAGGTTCGTTTGCAGGTCATCGACCCGCAGCCCTTCTCTGAAGAAGAAGACCGCGCCGCACAATTCGGCTTGCAGGCTGTGCAGTTGCCGAATACGCCGGATGCCGTTTACTTCGGGCTGGCTGGAACCAACAGTGTGGATGATCAGGAGACCATCGCGTTTTTCCAGCCGGACAAAGAAGAATTTCTGGAGTACGACATTGCACGTTTGCTGAGTACGCTGGCTGAACCGGCGCGCCCGGTTATCGGCCTGGTTTCCGGTATACCCATGACCGGCGGCTTCGATCCCGCGAGCGGCCAGATGGCCCGCCCGTGGATGGTCTGGCAACAAGCCGGCCAGCTGTTCGAGACCCGCAATCTCGGCACCTCGTTTGCCAGCATCGACGACGACATCGGCGTGTTGTGGATCGTGCAACCGAAAGCGCTTGACGAAGCAACCCAGTACGCCATTGACCAGTTCGTACTTGCCGGTGGCAAAGCGTTAATCTTTGTCGACCCGGTGGCTGAACTGGACCAGCCGGAAACTCCCGCCGGGATGCCTGCCGGCATGCCCATGCAGGGCCAGAGCTCTGATCTGCCCACCCTGTTCAAAGCCTGGGGCATCAACTACTCCAGCAGTGACGTTGTCACCGATGCGCAACTGGCGTTGCAATTATCGGGCGGCCCGGGTGGCGCGCCAGTCCGGCACTTTGCGTACCTCGGCATTTCCGACGCGCAACTGAACAACGATGATGTAACCGTTGCGGACATCGGCACGCTCAATCTCGCGCTCGCAGGTCACCTGACTGTCAGCGACGACAGTGCACTGACAATGGAACCGCTGATTTCCAGCAGTCGCAATTCATCGACTGCGACCTCGGCACGATTCAGCTACCTGCCCGACCCGGCCACCCTGCAAGACGGTTTCGCGGCCGATGGCAATTCACGAATCATCGGCGCGCGCCTGAGCGGAAAATTAAAGACGGCGTTTCCCGATGGGCCTCCGCAAGCGGCTGACGATGAAGCGCCGGAGCCCTCTGCAACCCAGCTGATGGAGTCCAGTGAGGACGTGAACCTGATCGTAGTCGCTGACGTGGACATGCTGAGTGACCGGCTGTGGGTACAGATCCAGAGCTTCTTTGGTCAGCAGATCGCCAACGCATTCGCCGGCAATGGCGCATTCGTCGTGAATGCCCTGGAAAGCCTTAGTGGCAGCTCCGATCTTATAGCCGTACGCAGTCGCGGCACGTTCGCGCGGCCATTTACCCGCGTTGAAGAACTGCGCGTACAAGCCGATGCACGCTACCGGGAAACTGAACAACGCTTGCAAAATGAACTGTCCGAAACGGAACGGCGCCTGGGCGAACTGCAGGCAAGCCGGGAAGACAGTGGCAACCTGTTGTTAAGTGATGAACAACAGCAGGAGATCGACCGGTTCATCGACCAGCGCAGCCAGATTCGCCGCGACCTGCGTGCCGTTCGGCGCGACCTGGACCGCAGCATTGAACGGCTGGGCACTACGCTGAAAGTCATCAACATCGGCCTGGTGCCATTCCTGATCACCCTGATTGCACTGCTGGGGGTTGCGCGTCGCAAAGGGAGGGCACGGTAATGCGCACAGCTACGGTTAAGAAACTCGCAATAGCAGCAGGGCTGCTGGTTGTTGCCGCGATCATTTTGCAGACAGGCACATCGACAACGAATGGCAGTTCATCGGCATTGATGCTGCCCGAGCTCAAGTCGCAGCTCAATCAATTGCACAGCCTCACTGTCCGGCAAGGAGACAACACGGTCACCATCGAACGTGCCGATGAGCGCTGGGTGGTCGTTGAGAAAAGCAACTACCCGGCTGATGCTGTGAAATTGCGCGGCGCGCTGCTGGACCTCGCAGAAGCACGTCGTCTGGAAGCGAAAACCGCCAATCCGGAACGCCATGAACAGCTTGGCCTTGCCAGCGATGGCGAAGGCACCACGATTGAACTCAAGGGAGCGTCAGGCGAAGCATTCACGCCGGTTTCGCTCATAGCGGGCAATCCGGTACAGGCAGACTATCGCTACGTACGAATGACTGACGACAATCAGTCGTGGCTGATCGACCGCGACCCTGATATTCCGGCCGCGGCTACCGAGTGGCTGGACGACAACCTCATCGATATTCGCTCGATCGACATTCACGCGGTACGGATCGAACATGCTGATGGCGAACAACTGTCATTCACCCGTACGGACGGTACGCTGGCGCCGGACAACTTGCCGGAAGGCCGTGAGCTCACCTCCCCGTCGGCCACCAACAGTATCGGCAACGCATTGCAAGCCCTGCGACTGGACGACGTGCAACCCGCCCCTGCCGATATCGAAGCGGACACAACCACGATCCTGACCAGCACGACGGGGCTTACCGTTACCGCGCGGCATTACCTGCTCGACGACGAAGACTGGTTTGCGTTTGCCGCCAGTGTTGTCGAACCCGCGACGAGCGAGGAAGCCACGGACAGCGATGGTGATGCAGCAAGTGCTGACGCCGAAGAACAGGCGTCTGCGAACGAACGTGCTACCGCTGCGGCATTGGCCGCAGAGATCAACGAGCGTGCGCAAGGCTGGCTCTACAAGCTGCCCTCCTATAAAGGCGAAGCGTTCGTCAAACGCTGGGCCGACCTGCTGACGAGTGACGACGACGCATAACAAAAGCCGCCAGCCCGACAGCTGGCGGCCTCTTGCTCACGGTAACTATCAATTGCGTCGGTTGATCCGCTGACCGCGGCGATCCAGCCGGCCGTCAATACGACTGCCTCGCTTATCCAGTTTGCGATCAAGCCGATCGCCCCGCCGGTCCAGCTTGTTGTCGATGCGATTGCCACGTCGGTCCAGATGACGCGCCGCTTTGTCATTGCCGTTTGCGGCCGCTTTCTCTGAGGCGCGATCAAGGCGCGAGTTTATCCGGTCGCCTTTCTTGTCCAGGCGATTGTCGATGCGGTCACCCTTCTTATCGAGACGCCGCTCTATTCTGTCACCGCGTTTATCGAGGCGGTTTTCCACTGTATCGCCGGTGTCTGCGGAGGCTGCGCCAGTGGCGAGCAAAAAGCTCGCGGACAGCAACAGCGTGATAGCGCTGGCGACCAGCGGTCGTCGAGGATTGCGTGCGTTTCTTATCATGGTTGTACTCCCTGCTTGAATCGGTTTACTGACCTGTTGCAGGGAATAACGCGCAGACGCGGAGTTCGTTGACAAGGCAACCGCCGTGCTTTGGCGTAACGCCGGCCAGCCCGTGCGTTGCAACGATTATGTTTAACCACCGCTCGCAGACAACGGGCCGGCAACCGCAGTCGCCGCAGCACTAATCGGGACTGGTGCCTTTTACGATGATGGAAAAGCCGTCGAAGAAATATTCCCGATTACCGTCAGTGACGGTGAACTCATCGATAGCACCCGATTGAATCGCGCGAAACGCAGCATGCATGGCTGTGAGGTAAGCGCCGTCTACGACCGGCACGTTGTGGGCTGTAAACGCCAGGTCGTATGCATCTGCCAGTGCTGCAAGCTTCGCGGCGCTCGTCGCGTAAGCATCGAAATCAGAACCCTCGAGGTGGGTATACAACGACGCGAGGTAGAAAGTATCGCCGGTGAAAATGATGCGGTTTTCGCGGTCGAGCAGGCACAACGCATCCGGCGCATGGCCGGGCACCATCACCACTTCCAGGGTGCGCCCGCCCAGTTCGATCAACTCACCATCGGCCACTGTCTTGCTGATGGCGAACGGCTCGGAGCGAAAAGTATTCACGTCCAGGCCTTCCGGCAACGGCTTCCAGACCCAGCCCTCGGTAAAAAATCCGGCTACGTCCTCCGGTGCGCTGCCAGCCGAACGTTTTCGCGAGTAATCCGTCGCCGTCGCGTACACCGTATCGAACTGATAATTGCCACCTGTGTGGTCGTAATGGGTGTGCGAGTTAAGAACAACGATGTCGAGCTCAGTCAGTCCTTCCACGACCTTGCGCATGTCGCCGATACCGAGACCGGTGTCGAACAGCAGGGCGCGTTCGTCACCGACAATCAGGAACGAAATGACTTCTTCAAACTGTCCCGGTTCGTAGATCGCGTAGACCCCGTCGGAGACGCTGTACACTTCGAACCAGTCCTGCTCCTGCGGCACGCGAGCAAATGCCGACCACTCCTTGCGCGGCAACGCATCCCACCAATTGTCCTTGTTGGCGCCGCGGTTCTGTACCTGCTCATTATCAACCGCCACTGTATTTTGCGGTGCTTCAGCGCCGCACGCCGCCAGCAACAGCCATACCAAACTGATTGATGCGCTTCGCATGCTTTCCCCCGGGCGTTCATTGCCGAACGAGGCATCGACTCTAGCAGAATGACAAGCCGTTGATCCAAGCCCGGGAATTCACGCTTGACAGACATCGGAAATTAGGTAACCTATTGGTTACTTATGAAGCCCGAATCAATGGACAAGGTATTCCAGGCACTGGCCTCAGCGGCGCGGCGCGAGATGCTCGATATCGTGCGCGACCAGCCTGGCTGCAGCGTGGCCGACGTCTGCCGGCATTTCGACGTCAGCCGTATTGCCGTTATGAAACACCTCAATATTCTAGAGACAGCGGGCTTGCTGATCTCGGAGAAAAAGGGTCGGCACCGTTGCCTGTATTTCAACACGGTACCTATCCAGATGATTCACGAACGCTGGACCAGCGAATTCAGCTCGCTTTGGGCCGGCAAACTGACCGCCTTCAAGTACCGTCTTGAAGGAGCATCCTGACCCGGGGGTAGACCATGCCGAAATCACCCGAAGAAATGGCCCAATCCATGATCGCAAACATGCCGGAGAAAACCGGCAAGCCGCTGGCCGAGTGGCTGAAGATAGTCGACAAGACCGGCCTGGAGAAACACGGTCAGATAGTCACGCAGCTGAAAAAAGAATTCGGGATTGGTCACGGCTTTGCCAATCTCATTGCACACAAGCACCTGGCGAAAGGCAGCAGTAGCGACATTGATGACCTGATCAGCGCGCAATACGCCGCTGCCAAAGCCGGCTTGAAGCCCATTTACGACGCGGTCACTGCCATGGTCAGCAAGTTGGGCAAGGACGTGGAAATTTCACCGAAAAAAACCTGCGTGAGTTACCGGCGCAAGAAACAGTTCGCACTGATTCAAGCCTCGACCAAAGATCGCGTGGACCTTGGCATCAATCTGAAAGGTGAGCCCGCCAGCGGCCGTCTGGAAAATTCCGGCAGTTTCAACGCCATGGTCAGTCACCGCGTCCGCCTGACCAAAAAAAGCGAAGTGAATGCAGAACTCAAGGCCTGGCTGAAAAAAGCTTACGAACGGGCCTGACCAACATCGCTTAAAGGGGAGCCAACATGAACGAGCCATCCAGCCAAGCCACTTCTCCGGCCATGCCGGAGGACACGGAAGCCAATGCTGACCAGACGTTCTTTCGCGTGACCATACGTGCGCCAATCCACAAGGTTTGGGCTGAACTGACCCGCACCGACGCCATCCTGCCGTTCTTCTTCAACTCGGTCTGCGATACATCGGGGCTGAAAGAAGGCGCGCCTGTACGAATGCGTTCTAAAGATGGCAAGTACACCTCGGTTGTCGGCGAAGTACTGGAGTTCGAACCACCCTACCGCTATGCACACACCTTCAGGTTCACGTCCCTTGATGACCCACCGTGTGTGGTTCGCTACCGCCTGAAGGAAGTCGATGGCGGCACCGAGTTCACGTTGATCAATGAAAACGTTGCGGCCGGCAGTAAGTCCGAGAAGTACATGACGCAAGGCGGCACGTTCATCACCACGAACCTCAAGGCACTGGTCGAAACCGGCAAACCCACGATGGGCGGGCGTATTGCGCTGTTCATGATGGGACTGTTCGCACCTTTCACGCCGAAGCGCTGCCGTAGCGAACACTGGCCACTGTAGTTCGGTACCCCCTGCTCGCTCAAAGCCAACATAGGCACGATTTTGCCGACCTGGATCACGAACTTTGAGCCTGGCCTTTGCGTCAACGCGCGGCTGCCATTACGCTCGGGTATTCACAGACGCCATTGCGCACGGCGTCGCTGACCACCTTGAGTAAATCTGATGATGCAACGCTTGGCGAAAGCCGTGCTGCGAGTTTCTGGCTGGACCCTGGTCGGCGAAATCCCGGCAACGAAGAAAGCCGTGCTGATTGCCGCGCCCCATACCTCGAACTGGGACGGCTTCTGGCTGATTGTTTGCAAGATCGCACTCGGCATCCGCTTGCGGTTTTTCGCCAAACACACGCTGTTCTGGTGGCCGCTGGGTGCAGTCCTCACCCGACTCGGCGCGATACCCGTCGAACGCGGCAAACAAGGTGCCAACGTCGACCGGCTGGTTGCGCTGTTTGCGGAGAACGACGAGTTCTTGCTGGCCTTGGCGCCCGAAGGCACCCGCAAGTGGCGACCTTACTGGCGAACAGGGTTCCTGCGTATTGCGCGCGCGGCCGACGTGCCCATCATCATGACATTTGTTGATTACGAGAAAAAATGCGCCGGCATCGGGCCGCAACTCATGTCCAGCCGGCCGACAGAAGAGGTCATGGCTGAGATTCGCTCGTTCTATGCTGGCTGCCGCGCAGCAAAACCGGCTAACATGGGCCCGATCGTCTTTCGTGACCTCGATATCTGAACGAACAACAGCGGTTCAGCGCCCCTCAAGCACTACCAAACGGCATTCGCATTCAGGAAGACATTGATGCCCGGCGCGTCGATACCGGAGCCGTGCACGCGGTAGTTTTCATCCAGTACGTTTTCGACACCGGCATCAATAGTCCAGATTGGGTCGCGACGCCAGGTGATGGCCACGCCGGCCGTACTCCAGCCATCAGTGCCGAATGGGTTGATCCGCGTATCACCCACATCGCGCGGGCTCAGGCGGCGTTGCGCATCGGCGAAGACCAGCGAACTCTTCAGCGTGAAGGCATCGTTGATTTCCCAATACACGCTTGCGCGACCGTTCAATGGCGGCATTCGATCACCCGCCACCACGCTGCCGTCACTTTCCCGTTGTTCACCGCGGGTGTGATTCAGCAGAAACTCTGCCGACAACGCGCCCGCCGGGTGCCAGTTCAATCCGGCCTCAAACCCGTAGACTTCAGCGCGACCGATATTGCGGCTTTGCACGATCTCACGCCCGTCAGTAGTTACCTCACCGGTCAGCATGGACTGTATGCGGTCCGTGTAGTCCAGCTGATAAACAACCAGCTCTGCTGACCAGTTATCGGTTTGCCGGCGCAGACCGATGTCGTACTGCAACACCCGCTCCGACTCCAGCGTCGGATTCGGAATATTGAAACGATTGCCCGGCCTGTCTCCCAGCGTACCCAGGTCAAATACGTTCGGCGCGCGGAAGCCGTAACCTATGTTCGCTGCGATGCGGGTACTGTCGTTCAGCCGGAATACCCAGCCGGTATCGGCACTGAAGTCGTTGATGCCAATCGCCGCAGCCGGCGAAAGCGTGGTCGCTGGCAGGTCTATGTCCACCTGGCTGAAGCGCAGTCCACCTGACAGCGTGTGTCGCGTGCCTGCATCGTGGGAGACGTTGGCAAACACCGCGGCCTGATCCACTTTGGCGCCATCCGGGAAGCGGGATTGCAGCACCGTCACGTCACCCGTGTTGATATCGCGTTCCAGCCGCGCGCTGCGTACTTCGTCGTGGTAGAGCTCGGCACCGTACACCCAGGAAGCGTTGCCGAACTCGCGGCTTGCATTGACGGACAATCCGAACAGGTCACTGCTGTTCTCTTCAAAACGACGCTGGTCTGAGCCGAAGTCCCGGTTGCGGCGATCATCGTCTATGCGCTGCCAGCCAAGGTCGATGGTCCAGTCGGATGACCACAGGCCATTGTCCCGGGTATGCCGGAGGTGCGCGAAGTGCCGCGCGTTCGGCTCGAAATAAAATTCCGCGGATGACGGTTCGGTTTGGCCGAAACCCGGAACCATCTCATCAACCCGCGGCGTTTCCGGCTGCCGGGTGAATTGCGCGTCAAACAACCAGCTGCGATCGTCTGCCGGTCGCAGCTGCCAGGCACCGCGCAAACTGTAGGATTCGAACGAACTTGGCGCTATACGCTCCCCGCCGCCGATCCGCCGATTACCGGCTTCCTGCCAGGCGACGCTGAGCAAACCGGCCGAGCGGCGCGTCCCGCCATCCACCGAAAGCCGCGCCGAGCGGCTCTGCTCGGCCGTATCCGCAGCGATGCTGAACTCACGACGCCATTGCATGCGGTCACCCTCAAACTGCGGCAACCGGGAAATCACCTGAATGACACCGCCAACCGCATCGCTGCCGTACAAAGAGGTCGGCGAACCACGCACGACTTCCATGCGCTCGATGGAACCGGGCGCGATCAGCGAAAGGTACTGGGTCGGTGCATTGCGAAAAATCGCATTGTTGAGCCGCAGGCCATCCACCAGGTGCAGGACTTCCGAGCCTTTCATGCCGCGAATAATCGGCGCGCCCTGCCCCACCGTGGTTTGCTGCAAAAACACACCGAGCTGCGACGCCAGCGAATCAGTCGCGAGTTTCTGCATGGCGATATCCCGGGAGGCAACCACGGTCACTGCCGCAGACACCTTGCTGGTGGCCAAGGGCCGACGGCTTGCGGTTACCTGGATTTCTTCGATGGCTTGCGGTTGTTGAGCCAGCGTATCCGCCAGCGGCATGGCACACAGCAGAACTGGCATGACGATCAGTCCTGGTCGGTCGCTCCTCTTCCCTGACGGCATTGGCATCCTCTGATCAATCAGCCTCGGTTGTAGTCGCAACGGATACCCGCTGGCAATCCGCATCCCTGCAGCGCGATTGCCGTATTCTCCAAACCACCGGCAGGAATACAAGCCCGTTACACACGGCAGGAGCCGTTGCGCTCTGCGAACAGGGAAAGCACTGCCAGCGACCTTCGGTTCGCAGTAGTATGGCCCAGAACTGACGACAGGATGTGCCCATGAAAGCTTCCGACCTGCTGGTCAAGTGCCTGGAAGAAGAAGGCATCGAATACGTGTTCGGTGTACCCGGCGAGGAAAACGCCGACTTCATGATGTCGCTTGAGCAATCGACAAGAATTCGCTTCGTACTTACCCGGCATGAACAAGGCGCGGCCTTCATGGCCGAAGTCTACGGCCGGCTGACCGGCAACCCGGCGGGCGCGCTCAGCACGCTGGGTCCCGGCGCAACCAACCTCATCACTGGCGTAGCCGATGCCAACATGGATCGCGCGCCGTTGCTCGCGCTGACCGGCCAGGGCTCCACGAAACGCTTGCACAAAGAGTCGCACCAGATCATGGATGTCGTGAGCCTGTTCGAACCGGTGACCAAATGGGCCACGAGTATATTGCACCCTGACACGATTCCCGAGATCGTGCGCAAAGCCGTACGGCTCGCACGCACGGAAAAGCCCGGTGCAGTGCACATCGAATTGCCAGAAGACATCGCCAAGGAACAATCGAGCCTCCCACCGATGAAGCCGCGGCGCTTTCGTCGTTCAGTACCCGACGACAAGATAATTGATCGTGCCTTCGACATGCTCAAAAAGGCCAAACGGCCGATCATCATCGCGGGCAACGGCTGCATTCGTCGTCGGGCCAGCAAGCAGCTGCGACTGTTCTGTGAGCAAACCGGTATCGGTGTCGTCAGCACGTTTATGGCCAAGGGTTGCGTCGACATGGACGCGGATTACTGCCTGTACACAATTGGTCTGGGCAGCAAGGACCGGGTATCGCTCGCCGTCGATGACGCCGATCTCGTCATCACGCTTGGCTTTGACATGGTGGAGTATCACCCGCAGCTCTGGAATCCGAACGGTGACAAGCCGATCATTCATGCTGACTTTCTCGCGGCCGAAATCGACGCGCACTACAACCCACAGGTCGAAGTCATCGGCGATCTGGCCCACGCGCTCTGGATGCTGAACGAACGCGTTGCAAAAGAAAAAGCACTCGATTTCGATCTTGCCGCGCAAGCGCGCTGCCGCACGGCCATGGCCGCCGATTTTGCCGAGCACAAGGACGACGTCACGGAAGGCTCGATTCGCCCGCAAAAAGCATTATGGGATGCCCGCAATGCAATGGGGCCGCACGACATTCTCTTGTCCGACGTCGGTGCACACAAAATGTGGATTGCCCGCCATTACCAATGCCACGAGCCCAACACCTGCCTGATACCCAACGGCTTTTGTTCGATGGGCTTTGCCTTGCCGGGCGCGATCGCCGCGCATATCGTGCAGCCGGACCGCAAAGTGCTCGCGATCTGCGGCGACGCCGGCTTCCTGATGAACGTGCAGGAAATGGAAACGGCGAAACGTCTCAACAGCAATATCGTCGTGATGGTCTGGGCAGACGGTGGTTACGGATTGATTTCCTGGAAGCAGGACACCGAGTTCGGCACGCACACGGATTTGTCATTTGGCAATCCCGACTGGTTGACGCTTGCCGCGTCGTTTGGCTGGCACGGCCACTTTGTCAGCAACAGTGCCGACCTCGAAGGCACGCTGCGCACCGCACTGGATGAACAGGGACCGAGCCTGCTGGTTATTCCCATCGATTACCGGGAGAACCCGCTGCTGACCCGCAAGCTGGGTGAGATCACTTCAACTATTTAGCTGCCGTATCGAGAGTGGCCCTGCGATCAGCGCTCGCGCGGCAATCGCAGGGCCACTGTGTTGATGCGCGACGACGCGTCGCTACGGCCGCGTTGTCTCGACACGGCGGACGGGTAGCGGCACGTTGCAAAGTTCGATTTTCCCGGCCGGATCGGCAAACCATTCTTCATTGCGATACCGACGGGATTCCACGAGCGCCTTAAACGTTTCAGTATCCGTACGCAATGCCTGCCACGCGGCATCGTAGTCGCTACCGAAACGCATGCTGCGTATCGGCACGTTCTCGGACTCTTTCTCGTAAAAACCCAGTGGCCCTGTGCCACGCGGCAATGATGACAGGTGCTCAATGCCGAAAATCACCCGGCCCATCAGAGTGACGTTGCGATCGAGGTGGCGTGGTGCATGGCCGGTCACTACGTAAAGCTCCGCTGCATTGCCGCTGTCAACGTCGTTGGCCCGACCTGCGCCCAACATGCCGTAGCAATGCGCCAGCCAGGCGCGCCCGTCCGCACTGTCGCGACCGACCGGAAAGCCATCGACAAAGCCCACTTCGTCCGCGTACGCGTCATTGCTTTCGAGTGAGGTAAAAGCGAGCCCCTCGGCATCTCGGTAAAACTCGGGTTTGAGCTTGTCAGCCGCCTCGCCGAACGGTCCGTCGGCATTCCACTGCACAACATAGTTGTCCTGCGAACGGACGATCGCGGCATCCCGAAAATGCCCGGCGGCAATGAGTTTGCGCAGGTTGTCGATGTGCCGCGGCGCAAACTGCGGTGCAAGTTCGAGCACAACAGTGCCGTGATTCAGCTCAACGTAAAGCGTATTGCCCGGCTCAATATCCCGCCAGTCAGTGGCGGAGCTTGCGGCTATTACCTCACCCATACCGCGCCAGGCCACTTCGTCACTGTGTGCTGCCGATGCGAACGCGCAAAGCGCGCACAAAACAGCGGTGTTACGTGTAACCAATTGCATCATATTCGTACCTACCCTCAGCAATGCCGTACCCGGTATAGCAGATAGCCAGCCCGTCAACCAGACAGCGGCCGGCAATTTGTTTCACCTGGACTGCGCCCATAGAATTCCGGATTGATGAACGAAACCTGGTAACGGAGCTTTGCATGAAACGATTCCTGATAGCGGCTACCGGTCTGGCACTGACCATTGTCAACGCACAGGCCGACACCCTGATACACGCCGGACGCCTGATCGATGGCGATTCCGATCGCGCGATGACTGAAATGACCGTCCGCATCAACGGCAGTTCCATCACCGGCATCGATCGCGGCTACACCCCTGCCGGTAGCGGTGACACTGTGATCGACCTCAGGAACCACACCGTAATGCCGGGCCTCATGGATATGCATGTGCACCTGACCGGCGAATACAGCAACGACAGCCGCTTGCGTGGCTTTGTGACCAATGAAGCCGACTACGCGTTCATGTCCACGACGTACGCGAAACGAACCCTGGAAGCCGGGTTCACGACCGTCCGCAACGTGGGTGACGCCTTCAACGTGACTATCGCGCTGAAAAAGGCGATCCAGCGCGGCGATGTCGTCGGACCGAACATTTTCACGGCGGCCAAAGGCCTTGCCTCCACCGGTGGCCACGGCGACCCGACCAATGGCTGGGCCAGCCACATCATGGGTGACCCGGGCCCCCACCAGGGTGTGGTAAACAGCCCTGCCGACGCCCGCAAGGCGGTGCGCCAGCGCTACAAGGACGGTGCCGACTGGATCAAGATCACCGCGACCGGCGGTGTACTGAGTGTTGCCAAGAGTGGCCAGAATCCGCAGTTTACCGACGAAGAGCTGAAGGAAATTGTCGATACAGCACGCGATTACGGCATGCGGGTAGCGGCGCACGCGCACGGCACTGAAGGCATGCGGCGAGCAGTCGTTGCCGGTGTTGCGTCCATCGAACACGGCACTTACATGGACGACGAAGTCAGACGCCTGATGAAAAAGAACGGCACCTACTTTGTACCGACCATCATGGCCGGTGCCTGGGTTGCCGAAAAAGCCAAGATTGACGGCTTCTTTCCGGAACTCGTGCGTCCCAAAGCCGCTGCCATCGGCCCGCTCATGCTGGACACCTTTTCGAAAGCCTATAAGGCCGGCGTGCCGATTGTTTTCGGCACGGACACCGGCGTTTCACCGCACGGCGACAATGCACAGGAATTCGGTCTGATGGTTGCAGGCGGCATGCCGGCAATGGAAGCCATCCAGTCCGCCACCAGCGTTGCCGCGGATTTTCTCGGAATAGGCGACACGCATGGCCGTCTGCAGAATGGCAAGACAGCGGATATCGTTGCGGTTCCGGGCAACCCGCTTGATGACATCAGCAGCATGGAACGGGTTAGCTTCGTCATGAAGAACGGCGTGGTGCACAAGCAGCCCTGAAGAACGGTCAACAGTGCGCGGTTGGCGGACAGGTGTTCGCCAACCGCCCTTGATCAGCTGTTCATCGCACGCGCCAGTTTCCGTTTCGCGGCAACCAGATCCGCTTTCGGCGCCGCCTTGTCTTTCTCCACGACGCGCAGTTCGAGTAGCGCGGTTTCCACATCCGTACCGACCAGCCACTCAACCACCACCGCAACCTGTTCCGCATTGTCGCTGACCAACCCTTTGGGCTTTCCGTCCAGCAGACTGATCCGGTGCTTGCAGAAATTGCCGTGCTCGCCTGCCGGGCAGTTGCAAATTGCCGTCAGGCTGTTGCCGTCTTTGATAAACAGGAGCTCGTAGGGCTGAGGCGCCGAGCCTTTTACCAGAAATTTCAATTCCTTCACTTCAGCTCCTGTCGCGCACGGTGGAATTCGAACAAACGCTAGTGTCGCAAACAGCGCTGCAAGATGACAGCCACGAAACGCCATGAAATAGGTGCCTTAAAAGCACCAGTGCGGTTGACACAGACCTGCCTGCGTCAGCAAAGCGGCCTTGCCGGTTGAGCAGGACAACAGGCGGGCTGCGCGGACAGCGAGCGCATTGCCACATTTCGTCACTGTCTTGCCAGCGTTGTTACACTATCGGTCGACACAGTAGCTGCTGACACCGGCCGGACGAGACCCCTATGAACCTGACTGCCCTGCACACTACCCATCGCTTTCTCCTGGCGTCCTTGTTGCTGCTGTTCACGCTTGCCGCCTGTGGCCGAGAACAGAATTCGCCCGGCAATGACTTCGCCGATCTGCTGCTGACGCTGGAACAGGAACTGGACGGGACCATCGGCGTTTTTGCCATGGACACGATGACCGGCAATGAACTGGCGTACCGTGCGGACGAACGCTTTGCAATGGCCTCCACGTTCAAGTCCTTACTGGTTGCGGCCGTGCTTGCCGAGGTCGACGCCGGCACGCTGGATCTGGAAGAGCGCTACGGAATTGATGGCGTGGACATGCAATCCTACTCCCCCGTTGTCGGCAAGCTGGCGCCGAATGAAACCATCTCTTTGAGTGAGCTGTGCGCTGCCGCAATCACAATCAGCGACAACACGGCAACCAACATGCTGCTCGAACTGATCGGTGGGCCCGATGAGCTGACGCAGTTCCTGCGGCGCTCCGGCGACGATGTCACCCGGCTGGACCGTTACGAAACCGCGCTGAACAGCAATGACAAAGGCGATGAACGCGACACCACGACGCCTCGCGCGATGACTCACAGCATGTACCGTCTGCTGACCTCGGATCTGCTTAGCAGCGCATCCAAACAGCGCATTACGGAGTGGCTGATCGCCAGTCAGACCGGCTTTTCGCGCTTGCGTGCCGGACTTCCTCCGGGCTGGACCGTGGGCGACAAGACCGGCATGGGCAGGAACGGCGCCGCAAACAATTTCGCCATTGCGTGGCCGCCCGGCCGCAAGCCGGTTGTCATGACCGTGTTTATGTCCTGGTCGGATACGGATGTGGACACACTGAACGTGGCGCATGCCAGGATCGCTGCACACATCGCTGCAGCGTTCGAGTGAGTCCGGTCTTGGTCAGATGAGGCGTGCAGGAACAGGCCGCGTATACGCGGTCACTTCGGGCGGAACAGTAAGAACGCGAGGGCCGCAAAGATTGCGACCACGGGAGCTACCGGCAAGAACCAGCTAATGGCCGTGTCGAAGATGATATCCCAGTGGTTGCCCGCCGCATCATGGAAAATACCGCTGGGATTAAGATGCCAGTCATAGCCAGTCGCGATAGCCGCAAGCAACACGCCGACGATCACCCCGAATATTGCTCCGCGGACGAGGCATTGCACGATTTCTGCCGCGCGGGGTTTACGAAAGTTAAGCGCCATACCCGCGAGTGTACTTTCGCGTCCGCAGCGCAACAAGAATTCGCCGCTTTGCGAATTGCTGTCCGCGATAGAACGCCGCACCAAGTTGCAAACTGGCGAACCAAACCCACCGAACAGTGCGATAGCACTCCCCGAGCTAACGATCGACGAGAACCGCGGTTGCCCCAGCCAGGTACGCATACTCATCCCGAGTCGCAGCCACGCCAGACTCCACCCGGATACGCTGGCGAAACCCCGGACCATCGAGCACCACAGTATGGTATTCACCATTCTCGCCGGCGAGGTCCAGGCCGTTCTGCAAACGCAGCGTCCGCAACTCGTCGACTGCCGGCTCATCGAGCATCCGGCCTACCCAGGACGGCGGCAAGCAGCGCGTATTGACGCACGACACCATCACACTGAAACCGCTTGTCCGCAATTCCTGCAAGAGCGATTCGCGGTCGATGCCCCACAAGGGCATGCAGGCCTCGATACCGCTTGCGCGACAACGCTCCTTGATCCAGTTGGGCTGACTGTCGACAACCGCAATGTCCCCGGTGACGACAGCCGTCACTTTGTGCTGTTCGCGTAGTTGCCCGAGGGCAAGTTCGTAGCCTTGCTCGTACGGCGCAGCAACCGGCAAGACTGTGTGAGGCAGGTTCAATGCCGACGCCTGCAATTGCATCATATCGAGCGGGTGCGCCAGAAAGCGGGCAGCCGGCGGTGCGAAGGTGGCGAGACAAACAACGTGAGCGCCGGAGGTGATCGCTCTGAACAGCGCGAGTGCCGAGTCTTTACCGCCGGTCCACAGTACCGCGACGCGTTGTTCTGCATCGGCGCTGCTGCGTTTTTGTTGCATCAGTCGCCGCCGTCAGCCAGTGCAACGGGCGTTTGCGAACACAGCGAGAAAGACAGGCCGTTCGTACCGTGTGTGGACGCAGGAATAATAGCCGGGCTCACTGTTGCCGCGACCCAATACCGCAAAAATCAACAACGAATTGCATCCGGTCAACACGCGTCGACCGGTGCGCCGGTATCGCATTTCTTGCAGTTGAGCTGAAAGCCGAGCATGGCATTCCGCCCCTCATCGGACAGAACCCACGGTCTGCTGACCAGTGGCGGATTGTGCCGGACGTGCTG
Source organism: Woeseia oceani (assembly GCF_001677435.1). GTDB lineage: Bacteria > Pseudomonadota > Gammaproteobacteria > Steroidobacterales > Woeseiaceae > Woeseia > Woeseia oceani. Next base: position 1,221,195 of record NZ_CP016268.1, on the reverse strand, counting down.
GAAGTGACCGCAGGCGAGCTGCGCGACCCAATGGTCCTCGTCGTCTTTGTGATACCCGGTAATTGGCTGCTGCACGATCGGTATGGCCGTTATGCGCCGACGCCGATCAAGGCTGGTAGTCAGTGTCGGGCCAGAGCTCGTTGATCTCATCGGCCTGCTGTTCCGCGCTGAACCGTTCCCAGACGATGCCGTTCACGTCCGTTTCCTGGGTGAACGCGGTCGCTTGCGCGTCTTCCCAGCCCAAATGTCGGAGCGATCCACTGTCGCACCCGGGATCCTGCCGAACCGAAAAGTTCATGACCTCGGTGCGCCACAGAGCGTACTCACCTGCAACCGACGAACACGGCGCAACCCCGAACCGGGCCGAGTAGTCCGCAATCGTTTCATCAATTTTGTCAGTGGAAATCGCGATATGAATTTTTTTCAAAGTAACCTCGTCTGACAATGTTGTCTGCCGGGCATCCCAAAGGATGCAATGCCGTCAAGCGCGTTTCAGTCCACGTGTTTCATCTGATGGACCGTGAGCTCGACATCCACGTCCTTCGTGGCCTTCAAGAACGCGCTGATATGCGGCGCTTTCGCATGACGCTCCCACAGCGCACGTGACTCCCATGTTTCGTAGAGCAGGAAGTGACCGTCATCGTTCAGGTTTTCATGCAGATCGTACTGAATGCAGCCATCCTCCCGCCGCGAAATGGGTAACAGCTTCTCGAGTTCGGTTTTGACGTGGTCTGTTTGATCTGACGGAACCTGAAAATTTGCGACAACGGTAAGCAATGGCATGCAAAAACTCTCTGATGTTGATAATAAACCAGAGCACGGCGCTCTGTGGCGACGAAGTTTACTACGATCAGGTCAGCCGAATCCCTCGAGTACCGTTTTTCCAATGGCGGCACCGCTCTCCTGAAGCGCATGAGCGCGCCGCAGGTTTTCAACATTCAAGGCACCAGCACGCGTTGTTGCGGTAGCCATCAACGTACCGTTGTCCAGCAACACCGCCAGTCTGTTCAACAGTTTGTGCTGAGCATCAATGTCATCGGTCTGGAACATGGAGCGGGTGAACATGAACTCCCAGCTGATGCTCAGTGCCTTCAACTTCAGCGGCAGTATGTCCAAAGACTGTGGATCATCAATCAATGCGATATGCCCACGCGGTTTGATCAACTCAACAATCGCGCCGAAATGCTGATCCGTGTTGGTGAGTGATGCGACATAGCGCGGCGCAATGCCCAACGCTTTGATCTCTTCATCGAGCGGCTTGCGGTGGTTGATGACGTGATGCGCCCCCATCTTTTCGACCCATGAGCGAGTCTCCGGCCGTGAGGCGGTTGCGATAACCGTCAGCCCGGTGAGTTTCCTGGCAAGCTGAATCAGGATGGAACCAACACCGCCCGCTCCACCGATAACCAGCAGCGCGTCGCCCTTGCCTGCACCTTCTCTGATCCCGAAACTGTCGAACAGCATTTCCCACGCCGTGATCGTGGTCAGCGGCATGGCTGCCGCATCGGCGAAATCCAGCGATGCCGGCTTCCGGCCGACGATTCGCTCATCAACAACGTGAAAGGCGGAGTTCGTACCTGGCCGGGTGATGTCGCCCGCGTAGAAAACTTCGTCACCAACCTTGAAACGCGACGTCGCAGGGCCGACTTGGGTAACGACGCCAGCGGCGTCGAAACCGAGAACCCTGTGATCCGTTTCCGGCTGCACGTTGGCTCGCACTTTGACGTCAACCGGGTTGACTGAAATACCCCGCACCTGAACCAGTAAATCGTTTGGGCCCGGCACCGGGACTTCCATGTCAAACTCGACCAGTGCGTTGTCCTGCGTAATCGGACCGGCATCCGTGTAACCAATAGCTCTCATTGCAACAATTCCTTGCGGTGACTTCCGGCGGCGCAACCCTGGAACCATGGCTGGCCACCAAGAATGAAGACAGTTTATTCCTTTATCATGAATATATAATCTACGTTGTTCCAAATTTATATTTCGTATATTTTTGATAAATGGATACCCTGTCCCTGCGCCTTTTCCTGAGAATCGCGGAGCGTGGCGCGCTCTCTGCCGCTGCCCGCGACCTGTCGCTGTCCCCGGCCAGCGCCAGCGCGCGGCTCGTAAAGCTCGAAGACCTTGTGGGCTTCCGCCTGTTCAACCGAACCACGCGAGCTGTATCGTTGACGACAGACGGTGCGGCTTTCCTGCCCTACGCCCAGCACGCACTGGAAACCCTGGAGAGCGGCCTCAGCTCGGTCAGCGGAAAGGAAGCCGGCGCGAAAGGTGTGCTGCGGATGACGCTGCCCGGCTCGTTTGGCCGCATGCACGTCATTCCGCGACTGGCAGACTTCCACGCGCGTTACCCGCTCGTGCAACTGGATTTGCGGCTGTCCGATGAAGTGCTCGACGTTGTGGAAGGGGCCTACGACCTGATCATCAGGAATGCGCCACTCAGTGACAGCAGCATCATTGCGAGAAAACTGGCCGCTGATAAGCGGGTACTTTGCGCCTCACCAGCCTATCTCGCGGAACACGGTGCGCCGGCAACGCCCGATGAACTGATCAATCATCACTGTGTTGTTCTGGCCGGCAACAACAAGTGGAAATTCGAGAACGGGCAAGTCATTAATGCCCCGCGTTCGTTTGTGATCAACGATGGCGAAGCCGTGCGGTTATTGCTTGAGAGCGGCATGGGTATCAGCATCAAATCGCTCTGGAATGCCAGCGAAAGCCTGAAGGCCGGTCGCTTGGTGAAAGTGTTGCCCGACTTTCCGCTGGTCACGGAGTCCTCGATCTGGGCGCTGTACCCGAGTAACCGGATCATTGCACCGAAAGTTCGGGTAATGATCGATTTCCTGCTCGACCAGTTTCAGCCTGTGCCGCCGTGGGAACGATGACAGAAACGGCAGGACCTGCGTTGTATCCGTCTCAACCTCAATTGTTTGAATGCTGCTTCTTCAGCCTCGCCACCGCGTTCCACAACAAAGCAATCGAATAAACCTTGTGGAAGCCAAGTAACGCTTTGTACACAAGTCCGAGATGACGTTCCCCCGTTTGCCTATCGAGAACAGGAATAACGGCAGAACCGAAATACAGCCGGGTTTGAGTGCCCGCGTCTGTCCCTGTGTGGTCCGTTCGGAGCCATGATTTTGTACGGCCCTGATAGTCCGACAGCAGGAGCTGCTTCTCCGTCCGTCCCTCGACCGACCAGGCCGCGAACTCATCCGCCTTAGCTGATGCCAAGGCAACTGCTTGTTCGTCCGTCGAAGGCTTCGATACGACCCACTTCAAGATGAAACGCTCCGCCCTGAACAGCGCCGTCGAATAAAACGCCAGTACGAACTGTTCCTGAGAGACTCGAAAGGGAATATCCGCAAAAAAGCAATCGGTGTAAAAACCGGGCTTCCGGTAACGCCTGAGCAGCGCGTCTGCAGGCAACGGGCACGATTTTACGGTGGGCATGACCGGATCAACTTCTCTACTGTGCGAGGACTTCGCCTGCTGGCACCGCAGCCTTCTCACACGGAAGCGGTATTTTGCACGACCCTGGCAGCTCAATGCCAAAGTTTGTCATCACAGCGGCCTGACCCATGCCGCTAGACGCCAAGCAGAAACACGGCGGCGAACAGTCCGAAGGCAAGGAGCACCACTAAGAGCAAAAGAATGTTCTTAACCCGTCGTCTTCCAGTTTGCGAATCAGGCGCGCCCTGATTACGCGCTCCTTCGGTGGCAAAGCCTTGCACCAATGCCCAGATGGCGAAGGCAAAATAACCGAACGACGCGAGAACACCTGTCCAGAAGCTCAGCATTGTGAGAATGAAAGTGACGATCAAGGCCGCAGCCAGCACATTCAGCCACCATTTACCCGCAAGGATTGAAACGACAAATGTACCGATAGCCGCCGCAAGGACCGGCAACCCAAGGATGAAGAATGCAAAGAAACCGAGCGCCGCTGTCTCGTCCCCTGTGAGAATTGGCGGGCCGTGCTGAAACAAGGTAATCAGCAGCAAAAACAGGGCGAACGAAATGTGCAAACCGATGAGAACGAAGTTTCGCACGTGCTATGATTCAATCTTTGGCACTTCATTGTCCTCGGTGTGTTTAGCACTACGTGACTGCAACACCTGCCGTAGTCCCTGTGTGCGCTCTCAAGGGAGCGTTGGCAACTCCTGGATATCGAATGCTGGAGACAAGGAAGCAGCGCCTACGTGAAACGCAAGCGACAGGGCGACGTCAAGAATCAGAAGAAAGACCGGCAACAGTGAATAGAGCCACATTGAATCGCTTTGCGCTTGTTGATAGCGGAGCATGGCGTAGAAAATCAGGAGTGCGCCGACAGGCCATGCCAATCCCATCCAGACCGCGATCGGCAAATAATAGTCGCCATGAATATCTCCGAGCGCGTTGCCGAAGAATGCGATCGCAATGCCGTCACCCAGCGTGAACAGCAGGCTGCCTAACCCTCCGAGAGTCACGATATTGGCCACCATGAGAAGTAGCGCCAACACTATCGCTATCCGAACGCTCATCGCCTTCTCGCTTCAACTGTAAACGCACTTACCGAACACAACCTGAAGATATCGGAACTAATCTACCGGGCAGAAATATTCGTAGAAATCGTGACCGGCAACCGGCAGCTTGTAGCATTCGCCTTCCCATGCCAGGGAAAGCACATACTCCGGTTCGGTCAACACCTTCAGCGTCGTTGCGGAATCGCTGTCGGATAGGATCTCGTATGCCACCGTGATACTTTCATTCTGCGTGTCAAACCACTCGCGGAACCCGGTACACGTCCACTCGTGAGTCATGTGGCCGAAGAGACCGTGGCTAATGGCATTCAATGCGCTGGCGTCAGTCATCTTGGTTGAGTCAATGCCGGACAGCGTTCGGGCTGCATCCGATTTCCAACCCCCCTGGAGCCGGCAATCGTCTGCCAATGCAGCAGTGGTAAGCAGGCAGACCAGTGTCATATACAAAAGTCGTTTCATGCCTCACCTCTTCGATCAGATTACAGCAAATACGAGGAACTCGGGTACCCGCGGACTTACGCGCTCTACAGCCACTGAAACGCCATCACAAGATCGGGACTTCATTGTTGATGACATCCATTGAAACACCAGTGTGTCCGCCAAACCAAAACAGGCAAGCAAGCATCAATGGAAATACCCGCAAAACCGAACTTTGCGGAATGCGATCTTCACAGAAGCATTCGTAATCGTGTATCACAATACCACGACCGCGCCCTATTCGTTTTTCGGTCGCCACGGTACGTCCTCTGCGACCGGTTGCACGCCCAGGGTATTCAGGAAGAAGTACAGGCTGCTGATCTCTTCGTCTGTTAAATCCGGAAAACGGTCCCTGGCGACCATTGACATCAGGTTGAGGTTGTCGCGACCACCGATGGCGGTTCCGGTTGCCAGCAACGTTCGGAAATCGGCTTCCGAATACGCCGCCAGTATGGCCAGATCCGGCGCCCGGCCGTCGGGGGCTACGGCACCGCGGAGATCCAGTCCGTGACATTCATTGCACATCGTCATCGCGAGGTACTCGCCTAGCCGCATTGCCGGCAACGGATGGTCCTGGTACTGGAGCGGCGGCACGAGGCTTACCCAATCGGCCATGTGCATGACAGAACCGCTGGCGATCTCCCAGCGAGCGCTCCAGCCCAGCTTGGGCTTTGGGTGTGATGATGGCTGTACTTCCGCACTTCGCAGAAACGCGATGAGTGCAACGAGATCGGAGTCGGACAGATTGGTCCAGTTGTAAGACGGCATGGACCACAGGGCGCGACCATCGACGCCAATGCCGTGGCGAATTGCTGCTTCCAGCGTCGCGGGCGAATGCTCCTGTGCGTAGGCGGCCAGGTTCGGTGCAACCGCCAGCTCGACCCACGGCCACTGGTCGGTATATACCCTGCCCTCCAGCGACTGGCCGTGGCAGCCGAAACAACCGCGGATACGGGCAACGTGCCTGCCGTGCTCTATCGACGCTGCATCAGTTGGAATGGTTGCGACGAATGGATCCGGCAACTCGACGTTACGCAGCCGCCACTCACTCGCAAGGTACACCCCACCGGCCATCAGGCAGGGTACTGAGAAAATGGCAATGGCTATCCAGGCGTTCCGGTTCAAGCTGAGCCCTCCCCGCAGTTCGCGTGTTTGACCGGCTTAAGGAGCGCCGATCAGAATTTTATCTTGCCAGTCAGCATCTGAAAGAACATTACCCAATCACCCTGAAGGCTGTAGAACGGATAAGTAAAAGTGGCCGGCCGGTTTTTCTCGAACACAAAGTGACCTATCCAGGCAAAGCCGTAGCCGACCACGGGTATTGCGAGCAACCAAAGGTAGTTCGCCGTAAGCAAGGACGAGAACAGAATGATCAAGACCGACAACGAGCCTGTGAAATGCAGTCGGCGACAGGTTCTGTCGGCGTGCTGACTCAAATAGAACGGATAGAATTCCGCAAAACTCTGGTACCTGGCTTCAGTGGAAAAATCGTGTTCTGTCATTTGATTACTCCTAACGCCCGTTGACCGACACTTGCTGCTCGACGATTCAGTATGCGCCGCTTGTACGTCTGCGCGCCACTGACAACGGCGGTCCGGACCGCCAGTGGCACGGTGGCCTCTAGTTTTTACCACCATCGATACAGCGCCGCATCAGCAACTCGAGATGCTCGCGCCCCAGGCTATTCATACGCTCGATATTACGGGCCGGAATCTGCTCCACATCCGGGTACGCGTCGATGCTTTTTTCAAGGCTGGCTTCCCTCAGTATATGCAACAACGGATAGGGCGAGCGGTTGGTATAGTTTTCCGCATCATCCGCCGCGGTATCGGCGAACTGGTAATCCGGGTGAAAACTGGCAACCTGGTAAACGCCTTCCAGTTCCATCTGCTCCAACAAGCGATCAGCGGTATCCAGAAACTGGTTGTAGTCGAAGAAGTCCTGCAGCACATCGGGGTGAATGAGCAAAGTCGTTTCTATTGCTGCATCATTGTTAAGCAGCGCCAGTTCCGCCTCAAGTGTTCCCAGCAACTGTTCTTCCGTCGTCGCGGCGGATTCAACAAAGCGGATTCTGTTGTTGACCAATTCGCGGCCCGCGAACGGACACAGGTTCAGACCAACGACCAGGTCCTCGACCCAGCGTCGAACGACAGCGGATTTTGTTACTGTTTCCATTGACTCTTGAAGCCCTCAGGGCAGGCACAATCTCTCTTCTCGTTTGCAGCTCACAATCCGGAACGTTTGCACGGACTTAAGCGCTATTGCAGAAGCTAGGGCTCCATCTTCTTGGCAATGAACGGGTAAATGATTCCGCAAATGACGCCGCACGTGATTGCCAAGGCCATATCGTTCTCACTGCTCCAGTCGCCGAAGAAACGTCTCGCAATTATGCCCAGAGTGATCAGGAGGGCGATAACAATCATCGTCGAGATGGCAAGGGCTTTCATGTTAATCATTGGCTAAACTCGGTTTCTGCTGACACACCATTCTAACAGCCGGCTGGAACCATTTATCACCAGATAGCCCGGCCGAAAGGTTACGTCGTCAACTCCTCTTGTGGCGCAGACCGCTATTACCTGAAGAGCCTGATCGGCGGTGAATAACAGGTGCAACGTATGGTTTAGTCACTCTGTTCACGCCACCTAAAGTCTGGTGTGGACCTCACCGCTCGAACCAACGATCTGCCTGCGAAGTTGGTTGAGTTCTTCATTGGTTTTTCGGGTCTCCGCTATGAGCGCATCAAGTTTTGCCTTGGTGCCGAAAACCGCGAACGGTAGTAGGAACCAAAGTATTCCAAGGATAACAAGAAAAAGTACGATGATGAGGTATAAACCACCTGCTGCTGGATCCATCTTTGTCTCCTTATTCTTTTAGTGTCGGCGATTTTTTCTGACTTCGTAGTAGAGCCTTCTGTCTCCGACCATTCTTCAACATCGAGGGTTGTTCTAACGTCTGATCTAACTCGTATTTGAAGCAACGTGGCTTGAGCGAGAATGCAAGGAAGGGAGTGAGTCAAGAAACTGGGGTGGCGCATTGTTAGGCAAGCCCTGTATCAATCTGTACGAGTCGTTTAAAGTCTGATTCTCCAATTATTCGAACCGGTACACCTGCCGCTACGAGCTGTTCCGCTTTTCGGTGTTTGCTGCTCTTCGAGTGCCCTCCCAGCTTAGAGATGTCTTGGTCACCTGGCTAGCCCCGTCATAATTGGTCCAGTTGCTATGTTAGTGTTTCCCGACCCAGGAGGCACCAATGAAAGGCAAGCGATTTACAGAAGAACAGATCATCCGGATTTTGCAGGAAGCTGAGGCCGGGCTGTCGGTAGCCGATGTCTGCCGCAAGCACAACTGCTCGGAGCAGTCGTTTTACCGGTGGAAGTCGAAGTTTGGCGGCATGGCTGTTTCTGAGGCCAAGCGACTGAAGGAACTCGAACGCGAGAATGCCGAGCTGAAGAAGGTCGTCGCGGAACAGACGCTGGACATTCGGATGTTGAAGGACGTCAACAGCCGAAAGTGGTGAGCCTGGCAGAGCGACGTCGCTGTGTAACGTACTTACGCAACCAGTACGAGATCAGCGAACGACGCGCCTGTCAGGCGATACAGCTGAACCGCTCAAGCTACCGCTACGTTGGCCAACAGGAGTTGGTCGATGCGGCCTACGAGGAAGTGGTCCGGTTATCGGAACGCTACCCGTATTTTGGCTACCGCAAGATCTATGACCTGATGCGGGGCAGCTGGTCGATCAGCCGGGAGACGGTGCGGCTGATTCGACGGCGAGAAGGGCTGCAGGTCATTAAAAAGCGCCGGAAACGCAAGGTACTTGGCATGACGACACAGTGGGTGAACCAGGCTCGGTATCCGAACCACGTCTGGAGCTACGACTTTGTCTTTGATCAAACGGAGGATGCGCGGCAACTGAAGTGCATGACGGTGGTCGACGAGTATACTCGGCAGGGATTTGAGATCACGGTTGGTCGCAGTCTGACGGCAACGGATGTCATTCGGGTTCTCGAAAAGCTGTTCGAAGAACACGGACGACCGGTCTGCCTGCGCAGCGACAACGGCCCCGAAATGGTTTCAAAGGCAGTGCAGACATGGCTCAAGGAAAAACACGTCGACATGCACTACATCGATCCTGGCAGTCCGTGGCAGAACGCCTACTGCGAAAGCTTCAACTCCATCTTTCGCAGTACCTGCCTGGATCGTTGGTTATTTGGCTCGATGACTGAAGCACGGGTCGTGATCAACCAGTGGCTTGAGGAATACAACACGATCAGACCGCACGGATCGCTGGGCGGAATGAATCCGAAGCATTACCTACAGCGATGGAATGAAGAAAATACGAATCAACAACCGGAAATACTAACGGCGTGAGTGGACCAGAAATCTCGGGCTTGCCACACCCACCACCAGCGTAGTTACTTTCTTCGTTACACTGCTTGAAACGCGGAACCCCACTGATGCAGCTAGATCAGCAGCTTCCTTTCTAGGAAAAGCAAGAGCCCCAGTAAATGCGATCACATCCCCAAAGAATGTTCCGTCGGGATTACCATCGCGCCTAATGTCTGCGCCAGAGCCTGTGCCCCCCAATTCGACTGGCTTTTCAACTCGCTCGATCCACCCAGCCACATCCAATCCAGTTTCCTGGCATGCAGCAAGAAATACTTGGGCAGCCGCCTTTGCATCCTCCAGCGCGTTGTGATGCGAAAATGTATAACCGAGCTCATTGCACAGATTTGCCAGACCGTACCCTTTCCATGCGAACTTCGACCAAGCCCGGCGAGCAACGCGGGATGAATCTAGCCACTGACAGGAAGGATGTGCAATAAAGTGCTGATCACACGCCCTTACAATTGCAAGACGATCGAAATGCGTATGGCATATAACCACAGAGTCACCCAGCCACCGAGTTAGTTCCGGATAAAGCTCCTTGAACGCTGGCGCACCAGCCACTTCCTCTTCGGTAATTCCATGGATAGCAATATTCATCCCGTCGAAATAGTCGTTCGGATCGACGAAAGACTCCCACTCTTCTCTCAGCACGCCATCGCTGTATCGAACAACACCAATCTGGCAGATAGACGCCATATTCGGATTTGCTGTCTCGACGTCAATCGAGATGAAGTCCATGTCGATTGGCAAGCCCGAGATTTCTGGTCCACTCACGCCGTTAGTATTTCCGGTTGTTGATTCGTATTTTCTTCATTCCATCGCTGTAGGTATTGCTTCGGATTCATTCCGCCCAGCGATCCGTGCGGTCTGATCGTGTTGTATTCCTCAAAGCACTGGTTGATCACGACCCGTGCTTCAGTCATCGAGCCAAATAACCAACGATCCAGGCAGGTACTGCGAAAGATGGAGTTGAAGCTTTCGCAGTAGGCGTTCTGCCACGGACTGCCAGGATCGATGTAGTGCATGTCGACGTGTTTTTCCTTGAGCCATGTCTGCACTGCCTTTGAAACCATTTCGGGGCCGTTGTCGCTGCGCAGGCAGACCGGTCGTCCGTGTTCTTCGAACAGCTTTTCGAGAACCCGAATGACATCCGTTGCCGTCAGACTGCGACCAACCGTGATCTCAAATCCCTGCCGAGTATACTCGTCGACCACCGTCATGCACTTCAGTTGCCGCGCATCCTCCGTTTGATCAAAGACAAAGTCGTAGCTCCAGACGTGGTTCGGATACCGAGCCTGGTTCACCCACTGTGTCGTCATGCCAAGTACCTTGCGTTTCCGGCGCTTTTTAATGACCTGCAGCCCTTCTCGCCGTCGAATCAGCCGCACCGTCTCCCGGCTGATCGACCAGCTGCCCCGCATCAGGTCATAGATCTTGCGGTAGCCAAAATACGGGTAGCGTTCCGATAACCGGACCACTTCCTCGTAGGCCGCATCGACCAACTCCTGTTGGCCAACGTAGCGGTAGCTTGAGCGGTTCAGCTGTATCGCCTGACAGGCGCGTCGTTCGCTGATCTCGTACTGGTTGCGTAAGTACGTTACACAGCGACGTCGCTCTGCCAGGCTCACCACTTTCGGCTGTTGACGTCCTTCAACATCCGAATGTCCAGCGTCTGTTCCGCGACGACCTTCTTCAGCTCGGCATTCTCGCGTTCGAGTTCCTTCAGTCGCTTGGCCTCAGAAACAGCCATGCCGCCAAACTTCGACTTCCACCGGTAAAACGACTGCTCCGAGCAGTTGTGCTTGCGGCAGACATCGGCTACCGACAGCCCGGCCTCAGCTTCCTGCAAAATCCGGATGATCTGTTCTTCTGTAAATCGCTTGCCTTTCATTGGTGCCTCCTGGGTCGGGAAACACTAACATAGCAACTGGACCAATTATGACGGGGCTAGCCACGATCTCTCCGGTTCCTAACGTTTAAGCAAACACGTACTTGACGAAAACTTCCTTGAGCAACAGCGGAGGGCGGGACAAATATAATGACAAGTGCAGCGCATAGTTAGGCCGCAATTTTTGGCGCCTCAATTCTGTACACGAGGCAGTAGCCCGAGATTCGCGAGCTCTGAAGCAATTTCCTTCGCTGCAGACCTACGCGCCATTTCGACTGTTGCATACCGATTGCCTGAGACTGACGCTAATCCGGTCCATGCGATTATTCCAGTTTCGATATCAACTAGATTGATCCGCGCGGCGCCAATCTGCACAGCAGAAGTACCAAAGCCGAACATATTGAAGCCACCTTTGGACAGAACCTGCGAGTCGCTTAGTTGAATAGTAATGGCCCCGTTTATGCCTTGACCAAGAAATACCGCAACGATTTCGTCTGACGAAAATTGTCGCGTAGGTGGTGCGACATCTATCGATCGGACTACGGAAGCCTGCGTAACTGCACGTATCTCTTCCGCCAATATTGTTTCGAGAATCTCGCGCCCTTCGATCTCTGGCCAATCCGACCATACGACCACCGAGTTAAACGATCTATCCACGTATTCGGGGTCTATATACGAGGACAACTCAGTCGAAGCGCAGCCCGCCGCCAGGACAACAGCGATAATCAAAAACCTGTACTTAGCCATGAACACGATCCTCAACAGTCGCTCTTAACAGCGCCCCAAATTTTATGGAGACACTCGTATAGAAACGGTATCGCGCGGGTTGCACTGCCAATACTGAATGCGGCCAATCGTCTAAACTCACACGCACTTGCCGCAGGTCGTCTAGAGCGACAGCGCAAGGCGGGCTGAGTCAAGTGGCGGGTGCAGCGCATCGCTAGGCATCCCTTACTCAGATTCCAACCGACCAACAACTTCGCTCATTGTGTAATGTACAAACTGCTTTCCCAGCTCGGTAAGTTCGTATTGCTTCGTAGCCTCAAATGCCGACTCCATAGTCCCACTACCCCGGCCACGTCGGCCGGTCGTTCTCGTCCTGAGGAATTGGCCGTCAGGCGTGGTCTGACGGTGCTGTCGAATGACGCTCCCAGTACTTAGGTCTCTAATAAGGAGCTTGTATAAATCTGCTTCGGCTGAATCTTCCCGAACTTGCTCACCATAGACCGCCCGCCAGATATCTAGTCTAGTAGAGCCGGGACGCCTAAAAATTTCTCGGATCACTGCAAGATGGGCTTCATGATAGTGATCGAGCCAATCTACGAAAAGCCGAACCACATCGTCGGAGCAGACTCGGGTTCCCGCGGCATTTACGATCAAATTCGCTGTGTATCGTCGCTTCTCATTTGTATCTGCATTGTCCCAAGCCCTAAAGGATTTCCGAACTAGGTCCAAGTATTCTTCACTTTGAATCCTTTCTTCGATAGCGGGCCCGAGGGATTCGAACCTCTCGGCGACATCCTGAAGGGTACCGCCGAGTTGCCCCATTTTGTGTTCGTGCTCATGCAGCCATCGCGTCTGAAGATCGTCAGTCTTCAATGAGCCTTCTTCTGTCTTAAAACTAGCTGCCGCGCTTATAAACCCGCCAACCCAAGGGATACTGCCTAGTGCCGCAAGGACAAATTTCTCGAAGACCCGCTTCCTTGTAGTTGGCGCTGCGTCCTGCAACTCCTTCCGTATCTTTTCAATAGGCAGGTCTGAATGTTCGTCGTTGCTCATATCGAGACGCCGTTACTTGCAGAACCGGGTGCCTAACTAGCGTTCGCATCCCTAATCGCAAAACATCGAACTGCGATTAGGGAAATTGAAGACAGGCTCAACTTCTTAGCATTTGATATGCAGGGCAACCGGGGGCCGGTTAGCATAGGAATTGGCTTTTTATTATTCATCACAGCATTCACCGCTGTTGGTATTATTTGACCTTCTGCAGGGGAATATACACCGAATTGCTAATTCTGGAAGCCAAATTGGCGATTCTTTCCCGCGCGGACTCTTGCGCGGTAGCCGCTTGGGTCGCTTTCCAGCTCACGCGGCCGCGCCATTGCAACGCTTCACGTAATCGTGAGCGCCATCATCAGTTTCGGCGTTCACTCTGCTGATTGACGATGAGCTGATTTATTGTAAAAGCAATTGCCCCCCCTGAGCCCCCAATGCGCTTCGACAATCGCCGTTCTGGAACTGCCAGGCTCGATTGGCCTGGCACCACTTATACAGTGATTGTCGTAGACAGCTAGCGTGACGTTTTGCGCCATCCCGACACCAGCACACACACGGCTACTTCGCGCCTCCCTTCTTTCTCCGCCCTGCCTTCGATGCTGCAACATCCAGCAAGCGTCGAAACCTGGGACATTCCATGTGGCTGGGTGCGGGACAAGCCGCCGCATGTCGCAAGCCATCACGCATGGCAGTGAGTCGGCGTATGGTTGTATCCAGTTCATCGGCTTTGTCGGACAGCAACTGTTTGTCTATCTGCGGTTTGCCGTTCGGTGCGAACATCTCGCGGATCTCATCCAGCGAGAAACCAGCCGATTGCCCCAGTGCGATTAGCGCCAGTTGATCCAGGATGCCGGGCGAAAATACCCGCCGCAGACCTTGTCGGCCAACGGACTTGATCAAGCCTTTCTCTTCGTAATACCGCAGCGCGGAGGCGGGTACGCCCGATTGCCGGGCCACTTCAGAAATATCCATTTCCCCTCTTGACCTCAAGTTGACTTTAAGTAGTACGCTATCACCATTCTGGTTTTAGAGGCTATAAATCGTGGACGAAATGACGAACTACCTTGTTGCTGCACTGGTCGTCGGGGTCGGCGCAACCGCTGTCACGGATCTCTGGAGCGTCTTACGTAAATCCTTATTGGGAATCGCCCCGCCCAACTTCGGGCTCGTCGGTCGCTGGATGGCGTACATACCCAGAGGGCAAATCCGACACGATTCCATCGCGGCTTCGCCGCCTGTACAGGCGGAACGTTTGATCGGCTGGTTGGCGCACTACCTGATCGGTATCGCGTTTGCCGGAGTGCTCATTGTGTTCTGGGGTCTCGAGTGGATTGCACGGCCGACACTTATGCCAGCGTTAATCGTTGGCACCTTTACCGTCGCCGCACCGTTCCTGCTGATGCAACCGGGTATGGGTGCCGGCATTGCCGCCTCACGAACGCCAAAGCCAAATTCAGCCCGGCTGCAAAGCCTTATCACGCACGTGATCTTTGGTGTCGGTCTGTACCTGGCGGGCTGGGCTGCCCATCTGCTCGGCCTTCCGCAGTAATGCTCTCTGACAATTTTCCTAAATGTTATTCACACTCGCAGGTTATCAAAATGCGTATTCCATCCCGCTATGCCCCGCTACTGTTCAGCGCCCTGCTGTCGGCCATCATGGTCGCTATCGTCTCGGCATTCGTGCTCGTCATATCGCAAGGACTGCACGCCGGGTTTGCAGCCCAGTGGCTAAGAAGCTGTTTAACCACATGGCCTGTTGCATTTCCCACCGTTGCTGTCGTTGCACCGTTGGTCCGAGACCTTGTCGGCAGAATGACGGTATAAGTCGGCTGTGGCTGTCGTTTACCGTTCAGGTGCCGACAGCCTCACTCCGCGTCCGCACCTTGCAAGTGCTCTTCAAAGTAATCGGTCATTGTTGAGTACATGTGCAGCTCGGTGCCCTCGCCTTTCTTGATCGCGTGTTGGCGATTCGGGTAAGACATGAAATCAAAGCGCCGGTTGTGTTTGATCAACTCATTGATCAAACGCTCGGAACCCTGATAGTGAACATTGTCGTCGCCTGTGCCGTGCATTAGCAGCAGTTTGCCGCGCAACTGAGATGCATAGGTAATGGGTGACGCCAGTCGGTAGCCTTCTTCGTAGTCCGGCAACAAGCCAGAGTAACGCTCCTGGTAAATGGAATCGTACAAGCGCTGATCAGCCACCGGCGCTCGAGAAATACCAACATGGTATTGCTCCGGATAGCGGAACATCAGGTTCAGGGTCATTGAGCCGCCGCCGGAATGTCCCCACACACCAACCCGGTCGCAATCAATAAAACTCCAGCGCTCGCAGATCGCCTTCAGAGAATCCGCCTGGTCGCGCGAACCGAGTACACCAACGGCACCGTAAACGGATCGCCGCCAGTCGTGGCCGCGCGGTGCTTGCGTGCCGCGATTGTCGACCGAGGAAATGACAAAGCCTCGCTGCGACATCAACATGTGCCAGTTGCTACGGGCTTCATCCCACACGTCCCGCACCGTCTGGCCCGCCGGTTCGCCGTACACGTAATTGATGATCGGATACTTGCGACTGGCATCGAAATTCCAGGGGCGCAGCAAATAACCGTTCAGCCGCAGCCCATCACGCGCGGCTACCTCGTAGAACTCGACCTCGCTCAGGGACAGTTCAGCGACCTTCCTCGCCAGCGCCGCATTGTCCTCCAGCACGTGGTGTACCGTGTGATCCGGCAATGACACAAGGCTGTACACGGGCGGCTGCAAAAAGCGCGAATGCTTGTGTATGGCCCAGCGGGAATCCTCGGAAACCTGGTACGAATTGGTGCCGGCCAGGCCTGCGGGCGTAACGCGACTGACCTGCCCGCTACCGTCGAGCCGACTGCGGTACAGGTAGCGCTGCGCGACATCCTCGGGCGAGGCAATGAAATACAGCCAGCCGTTCTCCTCGTCGATGGAGATGAATTCGACGACATCGAATTCGCCCGGCGTCAGATCCGTAAAGGTCTTGCCGTCGCGGGACACGAGGTAGATGTGCCGCCAGCCGCTGCGTTCGCTGGTCCAGGTGAATGCATCGACGCTCTCCAGCCACTCCGGATCAATAACGTCCTCAATAAACGTCTCCTCCCGCTCGACAAACGCCTCGCGAACATCACCCGTATGCACATCTGCGTAGAAGACCCGGTTCGTGTCCTGTTTGCGGTTCATTTGCTGCACGAGAAGCTCGTCGGAGTTGTTGGCCCAGTCCATCCGCGGCACGTACATGTCTTTGGCAACGCCGGGCAGTTTGACCCAGACAGTCTTGGGTTTATCGACACGAGACACACCAATACGGGCCGCTGAGTTTTCCTGGCCCACTTTGGGGTACGGTATCCTGGATACCGTTGGGTACAACTCGTCCGTGTTGTTGATAATCAGAAAGTCCCGCGCAGCATGGGTATCGAGCTGCCAGTGAGCGATACGCTGACTGTCCGGGCTCCAGCGAAAGCCATCCAGAATGCTGAACTCTTCTTCATAGGCCCAATCGAAATGGCCATTGATGACAGTGTCGGATGCATCGGTCGTCAGCGCGACAATCTCCATCGTCGACAGATCCTGCACGTAGATATTGTCGCGCCACACGTAAGCAAACTTCGTCGCATCCGGCGACAGCTTGCCGAACATCATCTGGCTTGGTTCCCGCTGCTCGCCGCCCAGCTGCCGGAGTTCGCCAGTCGCGATGTTCAAAATCCAGTAGTCGCCACGGCTGCGCTTTCGCCAAACTTTCCGCGCATCAGTAAACAGCAGCAACTGGCTCTTGTCTTCCGACCATTGATAATCATCAATTGCCAACGCCTGATCCGCGCCGGCCGGCGTCAGTTGCGCCAAGGAGAACAGCACCGTGCGTTCCAGAGTGGCCGGATCGTAATGCACGATCACCCGGTACGGATTGATGTCTTCGCCCAGCTCGTCCAGCTCAAGCTGCACGTCTTTGTAGGCGTCAACGGTTTCCAGGGCGGTATACCCGGAACCGTCTTCGAGCCAGCGAACAGTACCCGGCACTTTGGCTTTGTAGGCACGGTCCTTGTACAACGCCTCATTGGTGAGCAGCACGCCGGGTGCTTTCTGAGAAACAACGTTGCTTGCCATTTGCGGTGCACACGCTGAAAAAACAGTCAGGCATAAGCCGGCGATGAACCATTGGCGGAGAGAGAGTTGATCAATCATTGCAGCAGCCTCATTGCGATTCCCGTATTGGCAAGTAAACGTCGGTGATCATGTCTTCCTCACGAACACCCGGGCCAACGTTGACATAGTGAAAAAATACCGGGAAATCCGCAGTGGTGAAACCGCTTGTCGGTAACCAGTCCCGGAACAGGTAGACAGCCGCCGAGTTGTGCGCGCGCGAACCAAGGTGCCTGGCGACCGCACAGCGGTTGGCCGGTATCACTTTGCTGACAACATTCTGCGGATTCGCTTCGATTCCCCTCTCGTACGAAACACAAAAATCCACCCGGTGGTCAGCCGGCGCTGTTGAGAGCGGATCCGTGTAGTGAATACCGTATGTTTGATGCCCTTCGACAGGAACACCATTCGCCCTGCGCCAGGCGATGAGTTTCAGGGAGGTTTCGTACTCTTTTTCCGGCGGCCCGTGATGTTCCGCAACCGCCACTTTTGTTCGCGGAAAATCAACAATCTCTACATTCATTCGTTCCTCCGTATAGCGGAGCTTCCGGAAACACCCGGCTGATTTGCTAACAGCCGCCTCACTGCAAACGATGCCCTGCCGAACGGTGCGCAGCGAACAAGGCATACGGTTAACTGTCCGGTGCATCCACCTGCAACGCACAAGCGGGTCTTGTTCCTAATGCCGCGAGCGACCATTCAATACTGACGCGGAGCAATGCACTTCAACGAACGACTAAGCCTCCTTACCGCTGATACTGATCCGTTCGTATTCTTCATTGATTATCTGTTTGCTAAACTTTCGTTCGAGATTGCGCACGACAAAGTGACCGGTCGCCACGTCCTGAAAATGGGTGATGAACAGCGTGTTGATGAACGCACCGCCGACCCCGCCAATTATCGGTACAACCTGGGCCGCGGCCTTGGTGGTGACGGGGATACTGAACCGCGCCGCGATCTGTGTGACCAGCCTTACCAAATGCGGCGCGCTTTCCGAGGTTGCTGCACTTCTGGCCAGGTAGCTCGCGGCATCGGATACCAACTTTGCCAAACCACCGCGAACGGCGTAATAACCGCTCTCGGCAGCATCGTCGTTGTGGTTCCGCCCGCCCAGGGCAAAGACCTCCAGGCAGGCGAGTTGGGAGTCAATCACTTCCAGTTCTTCGCCCTGAAACCGTGCTATATCGGCAATGGAGCGCAGCATAATCGTTGTCGAAACGGGCAATTCGACGGCCAGTGCCGGCAAGCCGAAGACTCCGCCCGCCGCACCGGAGGTGGCGGCTCCGATTTTGTGGAGCACGTTCGACGCAGACCGCGACTCCTTGCGCAGCGTCATCAGCGCCACTTTCAGCGAAGCCCGGATCGCCTTCTCGGATGCATCCAGAATCAGTTCGCTCGAACCCGCCGGCAGCAAACGAATCAGTTTGTCGATCGGCTCGCCAACGTAGTTCGACACGCGGGCGGCCAAACTGACCTTCTCCAGGAGTACCTTTGCCCGGACCAGTTCCGCCTGATCGTTGGCGCTTAGACGCGTTTTCAGCTGTTCATCCATACCTTTATGCCCGACATGCCCTATTTGTCGAGATCCTCAAACATGGCGGCCATCGTGGGGTTGCGCCGGGTGAGCTTTTTGATCGTGACGTCCTGCGCTTTGTCATTGGCAAGCCGGAGGTTGCGGTCCGTACCGAGCAACGCATCCTTGGTCTTCTGCAGGTGATCGATGGACTTGTCGATCTCGTCTATGGCCGTTTTGAAACGCCTGGACGCGAGGTCGTAGTTTCTCGCAAATGCCGTCTTGAACGAATCCAGCTCGTTTTCGAAGTTGGTAATGTCGACGTTCTGTGCCTTAACGAGCGCCAGTTCCGACTTGTATTCGAGCGAGTTCATCGCCGCATTCCGCAGTATCGTGATGATGGGCAGGAAGAACTGCGGACGGACCACGTACATTTTCGGGTAACGGTGAAACACGTCCACGATCCCGGTGTTGTAAAGCTCGCTGTCGGGCTCCAGCAACGAGACCAGCACCGCGTATTCACAACCCTTCGTCGCACGGTCCTTGTCCAGTTCCTTGAGAAAGTCTTCGTTCTTCTTCTTGGTGGCCGTGGTGTCGCTCTCGTTCTTCATCTCGAACATGATCGAGACGATCTCGGTACCCGATTCATCCATGTCTTTGAAGATATAATCGCCCTTGCTGCCGGATCGCGCGTCGTTGTCCTTTTCGAAATACGCTCTTGGAAACGCCGTCGATCGAATGCGGTTGAACTCGGTCTCGCAATGCTGCTCCAGGGTTTCGCCCACCATCTTGGTTGACAGGCGCGCCTTCATGTCACGGAGGCGCTCTATCGCATCATCGCGGTCTTTGATCTGGGTTTCGTATTTGTCCTTGAGCGACTTTTCGGCGAGCTGCTTTTCAAGCTCGGCGCGTTCCAGGCTGCTCCGCAGCTTGTCCCGCTCCAGCTCCACGGCACCCACGGCTTCAGTGACAGCAAGTTTCTTCGCAACTTCATTGGCTTCCAGTCGCGCCTTCAGTTCCTGTATAGCCGCATCTTTTTTCGCCGCCGCTTCCTGCAGTTCCTTGTTCAGCCTCATTTCGGCCAGGTTGGAAGCACTCTGGTTTTCCTGCTTGGCCCGCGCCAGTTCATTGACCAGCGTATCGCGCTCTTTCTCCACGGCGCTCAAGGCCTCGGTCACGGCAAGTTTCCGCTGCACCTCACCGGCATCCAGTTTGGCTTGCAGGCTCTGAATCTCGGCGTCCTTGGCCGCAGCCGTCTTCTGTAACTCGGCAGCGACCTGATTCCTC
The DNA here is from genome assembly GCF_001677435.1 of Woeseia oceani. Classification (GTDB taxonomy): domain Bacteria; phylum Pseudomonadota; class Gammaproteobacteria; order Steroidobacterales; family Woeseiaceae; genus Woeseia; species Woeseia oceani. Next base: position 1,201,186 of record NZ_CP016268.1, on the reverse strand, counting down.
GCCAGCTCGATCGCGTTGCGCTTGTCCTGCTCGGCCAGCTCGAGCCGTTCATGCAACTGCTTGTCGAACTCGCTGTCACGAACCTGCTTCAGAATATCCGCATAGCCGGCTTCGTCGACTTTGAAGGCTTTGTGACAGTGTGGGCAAATGATGTCATGCATGACGGCTGCTACTCCTGTTTGCCGAAGCGTCAATTGCGCACATCATACCCTGTCTCCTCCATTGAGTATGGCGAGGCGCGTGGAATACGAAAGAACCCAGTGGAGAGGCCAACGACCGGTTTGAGACCGGGCCCGCAGGCTCGACGCGCCGTAACGTGACTGGGGCTGGTTGTGAAGTCGTGCGTGATTTCAAGAATTGATCAAAGAACTCCAGTCGGCTCAGTCACGGTCGTTGTTGTCCGGCAAGCAAGCCGGTCCTGACTGCAATGCGGCCAGGCGGCTCTTGTCGTACGCCGTCCCGTGCAGAATTACCGTATCGATATCCCGCGTATTCCGAATGTCCGCCAGCGGATTGCTGTTGAGTATGACGAGGTCAGCGATAGCCCCGGCCCGAATCCGGCCACGGTCGTGCATACCCAGATATTCTGTCGCTCGGCCTGTGGCCGCGTGCAACGCGTCCATTTCGTCCATGCCTGCGTGAACGAGAAGCTCCAGTTCCTCGTGCAATGACGAACCGGGTGGCACCAGGAAATCGCCGGAATCCGTGCCCGTAAGCAGCAAGGCGTCGCTGGCGATGGCGATTTCCGTTAACCGCTGCTCACGCCGGTATTGCTCCGCCTTATCGGCAAAGTAGTGGTCCGTTTTGTCCTGTAATACGCTGTCGAGCCCGGCGGTCCACTCCCTGGCCAAAACCTCGGGCATCGCGTTGATGCGGCTTCGCTCATAGGTTGCCGGGTCTCGTACCGTGCCCGGACGTTGGCGCACTACCAGCGTCGGCGTCAGATAAATACCGGCCTGTTTCAGTTGCTGCAGGGTTTGCTGGCACGCCAGTTCGTTATCCACATCGCACAGGCCACCGATCTCAACGGCCATGTGTTCGATCCCTGCCATGCCCGCATTGACGGCATCGGTCACTGTGATTGCCATGGGCAGATGGCCGGCCACTTTAAGACCGCGCTTGTGTGCTTCAGCAAATACCGCTGCTACCGAAGCTCTTGGCAGTGTGGTGTAGACCTTGACGAAATCCGCCCCCATCGCGTCAAGCGCCGCAACGGCGTTCTTTCCCTCTTCTGCCGTGCTGACGGCAATAGAGATTTCCGGATGCACCGGTGTCGGGCCATCAAGGACCTTGCCCGCCGCTACCAGCGTCGGGCCGATGTTCCCGTCCTTATCGAGAAACGACCGCGCCGCCGTAAGGACGCCAGCATCACCGCCCATGTCGCGTATGCCCACCACCCCGTAAGCGACGAAATCGGCAAAAAACGGGCAGTAAACCGACGCGTGCCAGAGCGCGTGCACGTGCATATCCCACAAACCCGGAATAACCCAGCGGCCACTCGCGTCGATAACCTGCCCCGCCGTATCATCCGGCGTGCAAGGCGCAATACTGTCGATCCGTTCGTTGGAAATGCGAATGCAGTGATTGTTCAGAACCGTATTGGCAGACGGGTCGATGACCGTCGCGCCTTTAACCAGCAGTGACTGATCGCTCGCTGAAACGGCGCAAGCTGCAATCGTCAGCAGAAAGAACGAAGCAAGAACAAGCAGCAGCGGCATTCGGCCAAGCCCGCTTGCAATACGTTGGGCTCTCGTCGCCTCAGACAAAGACACGAACACTCAACACGTTTTCGGGGCCGCCCGGCATCTCTTTTTATCCCCCTGTTGACCGCAAGCAAACGCTACTCGTACTGCGTGAGACGGTTTGAACCCATGCGAGTTCCCGCATTCGGGCAACGGTTCAGTACGTTTCTTCGCACCTCTTGTCTTCGACGTACTTGGGGTGCTGAATCAACTTGGTCGCGCGGCGAATCGACGCATCAATCTTGTCCTTCGGGACGCCTTCGCCTTTGCGTTTGTCGACGAGCGCCACTATCCGCTCGTATTCGTCCGCAGGAAATGTTGCGGTTCCGGTTGCAGTGCGCATCCAGCGCTCCCCGACATAGACGGTTGCGGTGCCCGCCTTGCCGATTAAGCGAATCTCAAACTGCGGAACCTTCGAGCGATCGATCGCAGCCATCGCATCATCCTCATGCCTCGCCAGCAGCGCGCGCAGTTCATAGAACGCACAGCCCCGCTCATAATGGATGCCTTCATCGCCGGTGATGACAATCATTCGTATGGCATCGCTGATAGGAGGTGCTTTGGCCGCAAACAGTTGCGGGCTCACAATCACCAGCATCGCGACGAAAAGCATTGAGTGAATTCTACTGGGCATATCGCTTCCTAAGGTCCGAATATGACTGGCGTGCGCCAACAACTGGCGTTGACTGTGAAAAGGGGTCGTCCCTCTTCGGGCTATGGCTGCTGACGAAAGTATAACGGACGAGAGAGCCCGGGCGACGACAGCCGACACGCCGTCGTCGCCCTTGCGCCCCATCGGCGACCACGCTTCGCGCCAATCAGTCTGCCGGTTGCGGCGGTAACGACCGCAAGTAGACGATCAGTGCGTCAAGGTCCGCATCTGCCATGGTTTTGTAGTAGCCATACGCCATCAAGGGCTGAAGCGGCCGGCCGTCACGACTGATGCCCTCCGTGATCGCTCGTTTTATTTCGGCATCCGTCCATGCGCCGAGGCCTTGCTTGGCATGCGGGGTGATGTTCGCTGCTGTCACCGCGAAATCCAGACCGTAGGGCTTGTGAAAGAGTGTCCCGCCCGCGCCGGTACGACTGAAGTCGAAGACGCCTTCCGACATCGGCGTATGGCACTCCATGCAATGCCCCAGGGTGTAGCCAAGGTAAGTGCCGTAGGCAAGCGCATCGTCACGGGGTACGTCCGGCACGCTACCCAAAGGCGGACCCCACGACTCGGGCAGCGGAATGTTGTAGACCGAGCGCGGCACGCTGTTCCGCACTGGCGCGACCGTTCGCAGGTACGCAACGATCGCGCGGACATCGGTGTCGGACATTCCGCGGTACGACAAAACCGGCATCGGCGGGCCGATGATCGAACCATCCCGCCTTACCCCTTCGCGGATGGCCCGCATGATTTCCTCATCACTCCAGGCACCAATGCCGGTTTCGCGATCCTGGGTGATGTTCGGCGCGTAGGCCGTGAACTCGTGCTCTTCGATCAGGAAGCCGCCGGCCAAACGCATGCTGGTATTTGCTGTCGTGTCGGCATTGCGGGGGGTGTGGCAATTGCCGCAACCCACGATTCCGTTCACGAGGTAGGAACCCCGGGCGAGCAAATCCTCCTGCGCATGGACTCCTGAGTAAACCAAAGACAAGAAAGACACTAACAACACTTTCGTTAATCGACGCATATCCAGTCCTCCCCGTACCTGTCCGGTCTGGGTCAAAAGATGACGCCAACAATCAATTCGTGCCTAAGTCGAACCGCGGAATTATAGCTGAGAACGGGGTATTTCGATTTAGCCGCAGCGGCCAGCGTTTTTGCCCCAACCGGGCCGGGAAAAGGCCGCCGGGAGCGGCAATGGTCAGGGTAGGCGGCAATACTGGTCAGGCCGCACGCCCACGAAGGTATCGCAGCACTGCCGCCCAATCCGGGTACCGGTCGGAGCCGAACAGTATGTGCTCGCCAACGAATCGATCTGCACCGTTTTTGGTTCGGTCATCGACCAGGTAATCTCCGTGGTTCAGGTTCTTGTGGTGGGAGAGGATCAAACGCTTGTAGGCGGCGTCTCCCAGATAGCGTTTCACCCACAGCAGCTTGTCCGACCACGCACTGGGGTTTTCCCACGGCGAGGTGGAAAGGATGTAGGTGTCGAAGGTCGTGGCCAGTTCCTGGAAGGCGGCGATGGCTCCAGGCACCGGGTCCATCAGGGAAAAGATGTTCGGGACCTCGTCCAGGCGGTCGCCGAACTCCTCGACCTGATGCGCTGCTATGCGGGGAATGGCCGACGGAAAGTCAACCAGAACGTTGTCCATATCGATGTACAGGATTTTTGACGTTGTGCTCATAGCCTTTTCTGATGCCCCCTATGGATGTACACACTTGCCACAGACGCTCGGGAGCAACTTCGTAAAGCAAGCCGAGTCAGGTGGCGAGTGAGCTGTTGTAAGAACGGACTGTGGACGAGGCCAATGTTCGGCATTGGCATGCAGCACCTAAGGAGCCGCCAGCCACCAGACACCGTTAGTGCGTCGCAGTAAATGCGGCGGCATCCTTATCGGGCGTTGCTGTTGGACAACTGAACCAGTGACTGAAAGCCGCCATAAAGCATGCGCTCGGCATCAAAACCTGACTCTGACGATTGCATTAGTTTTGCCACTCGTGGGTCCGACGCGACCTTTTCATTGGCCAGATCCCGTGCTTCGCGTGATTCAAACTCGACCCACCCGAACACAATGACCTCTCCTTCGGCGGCGGCTGTCGCATCGGTGAACGATCGCGTTCCATCACGCATCAAGTCATCACCGACATACTCCCGGTAGTCGAGCGCGCCGTGCTCCCGCCAAACCGCTGCGACGGCTGCAACAAGTCGCCTGTACTCGTCCAGGCGATCACGGGAAACCGGCAGTACGAAACCGTCAATGTAGTTGGCCATGTTTGCTCCGTTGGCTATTCAGGTAAAAATGGGGTCGGATCCACAAATTGGCGAACGGCAACTGCTTGGCCATGTTACGACGAATCGCTGCGGCCCCTGTTCTGAGCAAGCAATTGCCACTGCCTGACAGTGGCATGGTGTGGAGCCCATGCCTCCCACGCGGACTGAGCCCACTGCCAGACAAGCTTCCTGTGCTCCGCAATGTCTTGCGCGCGATACACGTCCAGAACAGTAACATCACCCAGAGATGCCGGAGGGGTCAGCCAATTAAAGGAGTGCTTGATTTTGCCCGCCGCCAATATCGCACCATTGGCTTTATCGGCCGTCAGACCGTGCTCAAGAAAGTGATAAAGGCGAATCAGATGCAAGCCGACGGACTGAATGCTTTGCCTCGATGGCTTTCCCGGATGCTGTACCGCGTATGCGTCGACGCTTAAGCGGTGCACCTCGAAGTAGGACTGGTCGCTGTACTCGCGCGCAAGTACCTCGCCGTATATGGCCCAGCAACCGGGCGAGGACTCCATATAAGGATGGGTAGCGGAGGATGAGTCCTGAAACATCGCTCCACAGCCGGGGCATTTTTCTAACGTTGCCATTCAGACACCCAAAAAGGAAAAAGCGCCTCGAACCGATTCTCTGGTGATCAGCAACCGTCATGCAACATGCACAAGAAAACCTGTTCGCCCCCTACTCTGCCCGGAGAACACGGGTTAACCGATCAATATTCTGCTCGTTCCCGGAGCCTGCCCGTTGCCTTACGGCCTGCGCCGTCTTGGCATCTTCGAAAGAAAGTGATTCAGTAAAATTTCGCTATTCTTTCGGCAGAAGCTGAGGGTTCCAAACTACCTCCCATAAATGCAGATCGGGGTCTTGAAAATACCCCGCATAGCCACCCCATAAGGTATCGTGCGGCGGCTTCACAATTTTGGCACCTGCGTCCCTGGCCTGTCCCATGACCTCATCAACTTCGGCTTTGGACGATACGTTGTGCCCAATGCTCAGCCCAGTCGGGGAAGGCGGGCTTAATGTGAGACCGGAGTCGTGGGCAATGCTCTTGCGCGGCCAGAGTGCAAGGTTTAACCCAGACTGGAGTTCGAAAAATACCACGGCCCCGTGCTCAAATTCCTTGCCGATGATGCCTTCGGTATTCAGCCCCAAACCGTCGCGATAGAACCGGAGTGACCGTTCCAAATCGTCAACACCCAGAGTGATTACGCTGACCCGAGGTTTCATCGTTAAGCTCCGATGGTGCAAGACGTTAAAGATTACACGCGCTTTAGACAGATAGACTGCATGAACAAAGAAATGCAGGCTGGATCGGGAAATGGGCGCATCGTATCACGCATCATTGGTACTCCAGGATCTCCGATCAAAGACCATCCTGGGTTCCGCGCACGTCCAATGCCTTTGCCCTGGAGACTGCCCCGGTGGAGGGCCGCCACGCGTCCGCAGGTCCCATACACGCCTGGCGCTGCTGTCCATTGCCATGTGAGCGCCCCCTTCTTGTGGGTCACGGCAACGCAGCCGACCGTCCGTACTGAATTCGGCGCTGAAGCACCCAAGTTTCGATGCAATCTCACCGAGATCGCGCCCTACCTCCAGACGCGGCGTAGCTTCGACGGCACGACAACAGATATCATCGCCTCGACCATGGTGAATATCGGTCCGTACCCGCAGTTTCCGTCGCTGGTTTCGAGCGTGACATACACAGCTGAGAAACCTGGATCCTTATTGACGGCATCCGAGCCGGCCAAAGCACGGCAAGTCGGAGAGCGAATATCGCACACGGACCAGCTTGAAATCTTTGCGGCCGTGATTTTCAGGCCCGAACTGTAAATGTTATATATAAAAAACCCTGCGCATCCATAAAACAAATTCAAGCATGATAGGTCGACGCGCGCGTAAGATTCGAGTATTCACCGGCGGAAACGCTGTGCAGCGAGGCATCACATGAAAAAGAAAAGCAAGAAAAAATCCGCCCGACGGACGTACTCAGCGCCAGCCCTGGAGAAGGGATTGGACATCCTGGAGCTGCTCGCGGGCGAGGAATCAGGGTTGACCCTGTCGGGTATTGCCAGTCGCCTCAATCGCTCCGTGAGTGAGCTATTCCGCATGCTCATTGTCCTGCAAGGGCGCGGCTATGTGCACACCCCACAAGACTCTGACAAATACTTTTCGACCATGAAACTGTTCGAGTTAGCGCACCGTTTCCGGCCAGTGCAACGCCTGACCAGCGTTAGCGGCCCGATGATGAAAAATCTTGCGCACCAGATCGAGCAATCCTGCCACCTTGTCATCTATTACGAGGGGAAAGGCCATGTGGTCGCTCAACAGGATTCGCCCTCAGAGCGGGTACTGAGCGTTCGCCTTGGGGCGGAGGCACCACTGCTGGACAGCTGCTCCGGACACCTGATCCTGGCGTTTTCTGATGAGCAAGAACGCAAGCTGATGGTAGAAAAAATCCCGAAACATCATCGACGCCCAAGCCGGTCAGATATCGGCGCCATTGTGCGACGAGTGCGCAAGCAGGGCTTCGAGCTGATCGACAGCGCACAGATTAGCGGCGTGCGCGATATCGGCTACCCGATCTTCGACCATACGAATCAGCTCATTGCCTCGCTGATCGTCCCCTTCTTCTCCTTTCTGGACGGCTCACACCCGGTGGATATCAAGGAAGCCCAAGCGAAGGTCAGAGAGGCCGCAGCCGCTATCTCTCGCGAAATGGGTCATTGGCCGGAATCCTGAGGCCGCCCCGGTTCGATCAATACGATAGCAACGAAAGAATTCAGGCTCCTTGCGCGCGAGGTTTGATCAGCGGCGTGTACGCCAGCGGAATCAGCATCAATACGATCAGTGTCAGGAACATCAAGCGATAACTGCCCGTCGCATCGAACAGCCACCCGGACAGAACCGGCACCGCTGCTGATACTGTCACCACCACCAGCGACATACTCCCAATGGCTCGGCCGTAGATCCGCAGATCGAAAAGCCTCCCTACCAGGGCACCGAAGAACGGCGAGACGCCACCACCGGCAAGGGCGACAATTATCGTACACATCACCAGGCCTTGATACGTGTCGGTGAAAGTGAAGAAGGTCAACGCGATGATACCGAGAGTAAGCAGAGCCGCGAACACTGCGCGAATATCCAGCAAATCACATAGCCTGCCGACGATCGGACTCATAGCCATACCAATCAACGCGAACAGAGACAACAACAATGCCGCCTTCTCGCGCGAAGCCCCAATGTCGGTCGCGAACAGGACCAGGTTGGATAACACCACGCTCAACATTGCAGTAATGGCACTCATGCCAAACGACGCAAGCCAAAAGTTTCGGTCGGACAACACCGCACGCAATGAGGCCTTTGCTCCTGGCAGCGGCCCTCGCTGTACGGCAGCGATCGATTCCTTGGCGACTTCACCGTCGGGTGCTAAGCCACGGTCTTGCGGGCGATCGACGATCGTCCAGTAGGTCAACAACGTAACCGCGGTAGCGACAAACACCCCGACAACTCGCATAGCAATTCGCCAGTCGAAGGCTTCTGTCAACATCGCCACCAGAGGTGGCATAGCCAGCCCACCGAGTTGCGTCCCCAGCGCAGCGATGCCGATGGCTAGCCCGCGTTGACGAACAAACCAGCGCGATAACAGCAGAGGTGCGAACAGTGTGACGAGCGCTACCGAGCCGAAGGGAATCAGCAATGTATAACCGGCGATGAATCCCCACACGCCGGGCGTGAAAGAGATAAGCACAAAGCCGGAGCCCATCGCGAGCGCGCTCGCAATAAGGATCCGCCTCAGCGAATACCGGTCCATTAAATCGCCAAGCTTCGGTCCCAACAGGCCGGCGGCGAAGGCATGGCCGGTAGCGGCGAGCATCACAGTTGCCCGATCGACGGAGAAGGAACGCTCGACCTCTCCGGCAAACAGACTGTACAGGTATATTCCCGCCCCACCTGCAACTGCCTGGATCGCAAGGCATGCCAGGACCAGCCACCAACCATAGAAGACGCGCGGGGGTACTGGCGCGAGCGTGCCCGACTCGGCAGCATTCAAACGACGTCTGCCTTCAGGCGGATGCCACCGCGTGACCGCAGCTCAGCTGTCTGTGCGTTCACAGCGAGTCCTGGGTACTGAACTCTGACTGCAGCGGCAAACCCTCCAGGTTCGGCTCAAGTTCGAGATCCTGCAAACGTACGGCCAGATCCGGGTAGTCAGGCAAGGGCTCACTTGAAGTGGGCTCATACCAGAAAGTACAACACGACCAGTCGTCCTGCCGCTCGCGCAGACAATCAAGGTAACCCTCGAACGAACGAGGTGCCGTCTCAGGCGTGATCACCACACCAATCTGCTGGATGGTGACACGGATCGACTGGCGCCAATAAATCGGATCCACCATGTGCCAGCGATACATCGAAACCGGCCCTGCCATGTTGGGCTCATCACTCTGACTGACCTGACTCGCCCCGTGATAAAGATACGGCGTACGTTGCACACACCAGCCCAGCCCGACGTAGTCCTCGGCACCCGTGCCGACTATGGTTGGCAATTTTTCATCGCCATCAATGTAGAACTTGGCTTCGCCCTCTCCCCACCACGAAGGTTCCTGTGGACGAACACCGATAACGGATCCGAGAAAACGCCCTTCGCTGCGCCGGGTTGGCAGCAACTCGAAATCGTGAGCCAACGTAGTAGGGTTCTCACGGCGAAATAATGCATGCAGGCGACCCGCGTCTGGCTTGAGCGCGTCACCCAGCGTGTAGTCAATCTGGTAGAAGAACAACGCCGGAATCCGTAGCTCGTTGGTTATAGTCAGTCGGGCGTGCTTCAGAAATGGCATTGGCAGCCAGATATTGAACGCACCTTTTTCACCAACTGAATGCACAGCCGAGGCGTACGCGCTGGATTGGCCGTGGGCACAGCCAAAGAAATCGCCTAACGGAGCTTCGATACTGGGATGCTCCTGGCCTTCCCAATAGGCACGTACCGTCAACCCCCGCAATATGTCGGCCACGTTGTACGTCGCTACCCAGATATGCCGGATGACACCCGGCCCGGCAATATCGGCAATTTCGACTGTCTCACCAGGAGGAATCATTCTCGCTGGCGCCCCTTTGCGACCGGCACCCAGCGGGCTGCTGGCGGCGCCACCTTGCCCCGGCATACCGTTTGGATTTTCGAAAGTAATTGATCGGCTGGTAACGCCGGCTGGAACTTCGAACAACTCGCTCAAGATGACTCCTTTCGTAACTGCTGGATTGATCTACCTTCCTGTAACGCGCAATGCACAGGCAATGGAAAGCAAGGCTGCTGTCAATAGCGGCAAGACACCGCGACTGAAATCAAAGCCGCTTCGTTACTCGGCAACCTCGCACGCGGAACCGGTGTCGGTTGGAAGATCGCGTGCGGCAGGTGCCTCATCGACTATAGACTGATACACCAACGTTCTCACTTTTGTGTGCAAGGTCGGATCGACAGGCGGTCGCAACTGCGTCATCACCATGGTGATGAGTTGCTCCTCGGGATCAACCCAGTACGTGGTGAAGTAGGCCCCGGCGAAACCATAGGAGCCCACCGACCCATACAGACTGGCTTCGCCCTGATCCAGCATGACAGCAACGCCAAGCCCGAATCCCAGGCCAGGGCGCAACGCAGGCTGGTCAGCAAACAGCGATCCGGTGTGATTAATAGTCATCAACTCCACGGTGCGTGGACCGAGCACGCGAACCCCGTCAAGTTGCCCGCCATTCAGCATCATCTGCAAGAATCGACCGTAGTCTCGCGCCGTCGTCACTATCCCGCCGCCACCCGATTCGGTGACCCTGGGGCCTTCAACAAAATGGCCCTGATTATCGAGGCCACTGGCCCCGTCGGCTCTACGCAAGCCCGTTGCGTCCGCCGCATAGACAGCCGCCAGCCGGTCCGCCTTTTCCCTGGGAAGGAAAAAATGAGTATCGTGCAGTTGCAGTGGGACAAACAGGCGCTCGCGGAGAAACTCGCCCAGGCTGACACCCGCCACTTTCTCGACAACAACGCCCAGGATGTCGGTACTGTGTCCGTACACGAAATGCTCGCCCGGTTGCGCATCCAGCGGTAAATCAGCCATCCGGTCCACAAGACTGGCCATGCTCTCATCGCGATCGGCATAATAACCGCCGTAGATGCCTGCTTCCTGCCAATACGATCCACTAACGCCAACCCCATAGGATATGCCGGACGTGTGCGTCAGCAGATCGCGAATGGTGATCGGTCGTTTCGCTGGTACCAGTTCAGGCTCACCGTTCGACTCCGTTGCCACCGCAACCTGGGACTGGGCGAACGCGGGCAAGAATCGGGACAGCGGATCTTCCAGCGCTATCTGTCCCTCCTCAACCAACATCATGACCGCGACGCTGGTTATCAACTTGGTCTGCGACGCAATACGGAAAATTGTGTCCGGCGTCATTTCCCGGCCAGCCTGAATGTCTGACATTCCAAAGGCCTGCAGATTGACCACACGCCCGCTTCTGGCTACGTAAGTCACGATGCCCGCTGCCTTCTCGTCGTCAACGTACTGCTGCATAGCCGCGCTCAGACGCTGCAAGCGGTCACTCGACATTCCAACGGATTCGGCTTCCACCGTGCATGGTATCGGCGCTGCAACTGCTGGCTGCGCGATGGCAATCAACAGCAACGCCAACAACGTACGAGATTCAAACATGTTGCCTCCCTTCATGACGCAAAAGGCCCCGGCGGATTGCCGGGGCCCGAGAGCAATGAACCGTTTCAGAACGAAAGGTCGAGTTTCAACATCACCTGGCGGGGCTGATTCAGAGATATGACATCCGTTACACCGGCCAGCGTGAATCCGAACAGCGCAGCGCTTTCGTCAGTCAAGTTCTTGCCAATCAAGCTCACGCGCGGCTGCATCGACATGGATTGCGCTTGCAGGCTCAAGGCCAGGTCCAATGTCCCGTAACCATCCAGGGGCACTGTGTTGGTGAGGTTGTTGGTTGAATCACCCCGGTAGGAATAAGTCAGTGAGCTGTCGAGGTCAAGATTGCCCAGCTCTCCCTGATACCTCAGCTGTGCAGCTCCTGTCCATTCAGGCGATTGCGGCAACTGTGTCCCTGCCGCAATGGGCCCGAACTCACCAGATTCAAAAAAGACCGAGGTCTCGGCGTTCTGATAACTCGCATTAAACGAAACGGACAAGTGCTCGGTCAGTGCCGCGTTCAGGGCCGCTTCGACACCTTTTACCTCCGCCGCTCCAACATTGTCTACGTATGCATAAACACTGGCACGCTGCAGGATCTGGAGGTTTTTCCAGTCCACGTAGAATGCTGTAATGTCAGCTGTGAGTCGCTGCTCCAGCCACGTTGTGCGCAATCCCAGTTCGTAGTTGTCGATTTCGTCCGAACCAAAACTGAATGGAACCGGGATTTCAGGCTCGAGCGAGAAACCATTGATACCACCAAACCGAAAGCCCTGTGTATAGCTTGCGATGACAGTGGCATTTTCTGTCGCAAACCAGCGCAGCGCCGCCTTGGGGTTGAATCCGGATTCGGTCAGGGTAGCGAAGGAATTGAAGTTGGGTACGAAGTCGATGTTTGCTGGCAAGCCGCCAGGATCAAGCGATGTGTATAAGAAATCGACGAAGTTGCCACCTGTGGTGGTCTGGTCAAAATACCGTCCGCCGAGGTTCAATTCGAAATTGGAACCTAATGTGCGAGTCAGATCGAAATACACTGCTTTCTCTTCTGCTTCTATCGTGGCTCCGCCGCCCTGCTTTTGGATATGAGTTGGGAAATCCAGGCGTATGATGACCGGCCGGGTTTGAGCGGATTCGGAATAAAAGAGACCGGCTGTATATTGCCAGCCGCCAAACAGTCCATCGCCAGAAGTGGGCTCGTTCGAAACGATACGCGTTTCGAATGTATCCTGGTCAGTGGCCTCGAAGAATGACTGACCAACAGTGATGCCAGTGCCGAACAGCCCGAGAAACTGGGTGACATCATTCAGTTGATCTCGATCTTTTTTGAGTCGATTGCCCTCAAAGACTACAGAAAAGTCTTCGGCGTCCCAGGTTAGCTGAGCACCGTATAACTCGACATCGGAATATTCGTGGTCATCCAGTAGCCTGCGAGTGCGAACTCTTACCGGTTCGGTACCGTCGATGTAACTGAACGCGCCGAGTTCACCTTCGTACTTCATGTACTGACCTTGCAGTGATAAGCTATCCGTCAACTTCCAGTCCGCGATCAACCGTGCCTGCGTCGCTTTGTAGTCATTGATGTCTTTCTCGCCGCTGACTTCATCATCGATGTATCCCGGCAGTTCGCGCACGGATCCCGCGAAGCGGAGTGCAAAGTTTTCGCTTAACGGGGCATTCAGCATCAATGCGTAATTCGCGATGTTGTCATCGCTGGAGGCCATCGAGCCCGTACCAAGGGAGATTGCACCATTGAAACCTGTGAAATCGGGTGCGTTTGGTTCGTAGCGAATAGCACCGGCCAATGCCGAACCACCGAACAACGTGCCCTGCGGTCCTTTGAGGATTTCGACGCTCCGCATGTCGAAGGTATCAAGGTCCGGCTCCACACCCATGATAGACGGGTTTGTCATTGGAACGTTGCCGTAGAAGCTACCAACGGTGCGAGGACCGACGCCGCGCGAATCATTAGTGATTCCGCGCACTATCACTGAGAAGCTGGAAGGCGTGAAACCGGATTCGAACGTAACACCCGGGGACAATTTCAATACGTCTTCAATGGAGCTATAGCCAAGCTCGTCGAGGCGATCGCCAGTGAACGCGTCGATACTGGTCGGTATGTCACGTACAGATTCGTCCCGCTTGCGGGCGGTAACGATGACCTCTTCCAGCACGACACTGTTGGCGCCCGGCTCTTCGCTTTGGGCCGCCACGTTGACGGGCAGGTAAAAGGCCAACGGCAACACCGCCGCTAAGGCACAACGACGCAAAGTCCGACAAAGAATCATTTTATCCCCCCGAGTTGAAGAATTGCATGGCGACACCGTAATGACGCAGCAGTCTGACAAATTACCTCTACCGCCCTTCCCGCATCAGTAAAAAGGTAATTTATTGGTAAAAAAATATAATTGTCTGCCGGTAAGAGGTCAAGCAATATTTTCGGTGGGCAATGCTAATGAAAAACGGAAACAACCATTGGCATCCGCAAGTTCCGGAACAACCACAGCTATTTCGAGCCCCTTCGGCCCCTCTGGCCCCTTTGACGGCTGATCGAGAGTCCGCCCTGCGACCGCAATCAACTTTCTGAACACTCGGGGATGCCGTTCGACGGGCCCGGATTTTGCATCCGCCGGCAATGCCACGGCGAACGGTTACACCTCACTCCAGCAATGCCGGGCTCGACCATATTTGTTCATTGGTGAAACTTTATTCTATATATGATATAGACTGAACAGCCGCTGGCGTCCCGAATTGACGATACCGACTGCATTCAGGAAGTGCAGAAGCGCCGCATCGCCACCGACAACAAACAGAAACGAAGGCCATACCCCTATGCTGGTTAGTTGAGAGGGAGGCTAACCGGTTTGCCACAGGGCGGGGGTACGTGAACCTCCCTCATCACTGGAGAAGGCAAATGATGAAAGGTCAGTGCATCGGTCTAACGATGTTGTCACTGCTCATATCAGGAGCACTATCGATCCAAGCAAACGCCGCGACGGTTGTGAGCGATACCATGATCAGCCTGAGCAATCATGCCGGCGCAGTCTGCAACAATGGCGAGCCCGCCAATATGCAGGTCACGCTGGTCGCTGATGGGGCCGGGGTTTCCAACAAATGGTACGTACACCTGGTGGGCGGCGGCAGCTGCAGAGACGACGCGAGCTGCCAGGCCCGCTGGCAGGGCGAGGCGCACAACATGCGGCCGCTGGGGTCCTTCCCGGCCAACGGCAAGCTGAACCTTACCCGCCCGGCGGGAGCTCCTTTCGACGGCTACAATACAGTGCAAATACACTATTGCTCATCCGACGGATGGGCTGGTTCGAAAGTGGGGTCAGTTGATGGCAATGGCGACCCTGTAGTCTTCAATGGCACTGACACGATAGTCGTGGACTCTGCCGGCAGCGGCGAATACGCCGTGCATTTTCGCGGTAAGAGAATCCTGCAAGCGGCATTTGATGAACTGGACACCCAGTATGGAGTGACAACAACCGCCACTGAGGTCGTAGTTGGCGGTATATCGGCCGGTTCGGTCGGCGTACAGACCCATATCGACAAAATTGACGCGTTATTCGGTCCAGCCACTAACGTGCGCGGACTGATGCTGGACACATGGATACCGTTCTTGCCGCTGGCGGGAACCGAAACACAGGTCCGGAGCTGGCTGGCCAATCAGGGCATAAGTGCGCCGACCGTCGACAGTCTGCTGCGCTTCGCGAACTTTGACATCGAAGACAATCTCGCTGCGGGCTATGACACAACCGCCAATGTGTGGGGTGCATTCAACAACATTTCCACTGAAGGTTGGCCCGGACCTGCTGCCTGCTTTGAATCACTCGAAAACGAACCTGAAGTCATCGCCAACCCCAGCCTGTTGATGTTGTGCACGTTGCACGACTACGTCCTGAACAAGGCCTTCAACGACGGATCCACGCCCTTCATATCCACCGACATGCTGGTTCTAAGGAACATGTACGATTTTGCTGTGGGGCTGGTCGCGTTCGGATTGTTCCCGGACCATGAAGAGTTCACCGACGAAGACTTTGCCGACGTTATCCAGGACATATTGAGCCTGCAACCGCTATCCGAGCTGCGCAACTATCTCGATTTAGAGACACGTAACGATGTCATGGTCGATTCATCCTCAGAGCTGGCGCGCGCGATGTACATGCTGCTGTTGCCGGTACTACAAGTCTCGCTGGAAGGTGCGGCGGCATCGCCGAACGTTACCGTGTTTGCACCCTTTCTTGAGATGACCACTGAAAATTGCAGCATTTTCAATTTACCCGGCTGCAGTTTCCTCGAAGAGAATCGTCGCGCGATCCCAACGCATGGAGTGGTGGATGCCTATGCGAGTAGTACTTGCGCGGCCGGGTACGCATTGGCACTGGGTGCAAACCCGTTCAATGTCACTTGCGTTAACACCTTCAACGGCCACTTGATCCAGCCGCAAGGCACTACAACGCTGGGCAAGGCACGGACGATAAAGGAATACCTGAAAGGGTGGGCTGCGCTCGACAGCCAGTATGACTACGACCTTATAGGTGACGTCAAGCTACCTTAAATGACGCACCACTGCTGGCCAGAATCAACTTGCCCAGCTGCAGTTGTGTACTGCTCCAGCTGACCCGCCAGCGGAAGCCGCTGGCGGGTTTTTTGCCAATACGGGTCATACATCCGGCGCAACTCGGCTATTGCTGCGACCTGAGGTCCTGGCTCAGCCGCACCAGACGCGGCTCGCATGGAACAGCAACGCAGAGCAGCCTCGGCCAAAAGACGTGGAAACACGGTCGCTTGTTGGGTTGCACCGTACGACGCAGTAACCGGCCTCTTTCGCGAAGACCGGCTGCTCAAACGGAAAGAGTGTCAGCATGCCGGCCCCTTCCTTTCGGGCGCAAGCAGCCGGTGCATAACCCCTCCTATCGGCGGAAGAGCTGGCAAGGTCACGATGCACGGCATAGTCCATGTCAACGTCACTCTCTCGCTGGTCACCGTGGTCTTGCTTCGTCCGGTTGACTCTGCGGCTGAAAGAACCCGCAAAGACTGGTCGGCATCAGCGTTGCTGGTCGGCAATCCAGTTGTTCACCCGTGTTTCAAGCAACGGCATGGGCAATGCACCCCCGCCCAGTACGACGTCATGGAAGCCGCGAATATCAAACCGGTCACCCAGCTCCGTTTCCGCATGCCGGCGAAGCTCCCCAATTTTCAGCATGCCGATTTTGTAAGAAGTTGCCTGCCCAGGAAACGTGAGATAGCGGCGCACTTCTGAGCGCACAGCGCTCGCCGGGATGGCCGAGTTATCAAAAAAGAACTGCTCAGCCTGTTCCTGGGTCCAGCCTTTCGCGTGCAGGCCAGTGTCGACCACCAGTCGGATGGCCCGCCACATCTCGGCGGTCAGACGGCCAAAGTTCCGGTACGGATCTTTAAACTGCCCCATTTCCCTGGACAGCTTTTCCGAATAGAGCCCCCAGCCTTCGGAGTAGACCGAGAAGAACGCCTGAGTGCGGAACGTGGGCAGATCAGTGAGTTCCTGGGCAATGGAAATTTGCATATGGTGACCGGGGCTGCCTTCGTGGTACGCGGTGGTTTCCATGTCGGTTTTTGAATAGCCGCTCATGTCCGACATGTGCACGTAGTACACACCCGGCCGGGAGCCGTCCGGCGTGCCGGGAGAGTAGTGCTGCGCCCCGCCGTCCACTTCGCGAAATGCTTCTACCCGCTTCACTTCCAATTTCGCTTTCGGCAAGGTGCCTAAGTACTCGGGCAGCTTCTGCTCGATTTCAGCGAGAAATGCTCGCGTATCGTCAAGATAAGCTTCGCGCCCCTCATCGGTATTGGGGTAATAGAACTGGGAATCGGTACGTATGAATTCGAAGAATTCCTTCAGGTCACCGTCGAAACCCACTTCGTCGCGAATACCGTCCATCTCCGCCAGGATGCGTTGCACTTCCGACAGGCCCAGCTGATGCACGTCGTCAGCAGTCATCGGTAGCGTGGTATACGTTGCGAGCTGGTGGTTGTAAAAGGCCTCGCCGTCCGGCAATGCCCATACACCGCGGGCCTGTTCATCCGCATTGGGCATGTCGGCGTTCAGCCAGTCGATAAACCGGTTGTAGGCCGGGTAAAGTTGTTCGGTCAAAGCCGCGGACACGTCATCAAGAAGCGCACTGGCGGTGTCTGCATCAATTAGCTTGGCGGCCGCCAGCGCGTCAATCTTGTTCTTCGCATCACCGAACAGCGCTGAATCGGGGCCATCGCCGAACGGCTGACCCGTGGTCACTTTCGCCGCCCGCTCTATCGCTGTCGCGTAGGCAAATCGTGGTGGCCGCACACCGTCGGCCGCCTTGCTCTTGGCCATCATCGTGACCTGGTCCATGGCGCGAGACGCACCGCCGATGCGGGCGATGTAGGCACGCATGTCCGCTTCGTCATCCACCTTGTGAAAGTTGATCAGGAAAGAAGGGAGCGAGTCTTCCCAGCCACCCAGCTCACCGAACAAATAACCCTGGCGCATGAACTCCAGGTCTTTGACCGCTTTCTCCGCCTGGAAGACCCACAAATCGAACGATTCCTTGCCCAAGGCGGTGAGCGCGTTGCGGTCAAACTGCGCCTTCATTTGCTGAACCGTGTCCATTCCCCACGCCGCCTGATCGCGCGCCGCCTGCTCGCTTACATCGTCTATCTCGTCGTAAAGGTCCTTGCGGCCGAGGCTGGTCAGTTTCATGGGGCTGAACTGAAGTTGCTCCTCAAAGCGTTCGTCCAGCCAGCGATTGAGCCGTGCTGTTTCTGCGTCGTCCGGAGCCGTCATAGCGGCTTCACCGGCCACCTGATTATCAGCAGCAGCGCCGGCTTGCTCTGCAGCCGGATCCGTTTTGCCGCATGCCGTCAGCAATGCGGCCAGCGTCAGTGCTGCAACTAAGCCTTGCATTTTGAAGGTATTCATCAAGGACTATCTCCGAAAATGGCGAATATCAGCCTCAAATCGTGACACGATTTGCATACGCTGTCGAAAATAGAAGTGTCTGACGTTCGCCGCGGCGGCAGCCAGTTATCGATTGTTATTGGCAGGTTGCGGGCTTCAGCGTAGAGTAGCGCATCGCCGCTTTATTGAGCCCTCTTGGACGCAGTCTTCGTTCTCCCGCCCGCTCCGCCGCCCTCTCTCGAAACCCTGAGCAGCGGCCTCGAGCAATACGGTTTTGTCGTGCTGCCTGACGGTCTACCGCGGGACGTCACGCAGGCGCTCGTCGATTATGCGGCCCGGCTGGGCGCCGACGGCTACCACGCAGCCGCCGTCGGCAGGGGGCCCGAACAACAGCGTAACCCCTTCGTCCGGCGCAACCGAGTCCACTGGCTGGATGAGCGTCACCCGGCCCTCGCGCCCTGGCGCGACTGGTCGGAGTCGCTGCGAGTTCATCTCAACCGCAGGTCGTTCATGGGCTTGTTCTCGTTTGAAAGTCACCTGGCGCATTACCGCCCGGGCGATTTCTATCGTACCCACGTCGATGCTTTCCGCGGTGAAGCCAACCGGATGGTCTCCCTCGTTTGTTACCTTAACGCGGACTGGAAAGATGGCGACGGCGGCGAGTTGATCCTGTACACCGACCAGGGGACGATAACGGTACTTCCAACGCAAGGCACTGTGGCCCTGTTCCTGTCCGAGGAAATTCCCCACGAGGTGAAGCCGGCGCGACGCGACCGCTACAGCGTTGCGGGCTGGTACCGCCTGAACGGCTCCTCGCCGGATCGCGTCGACCCGCCGCGATAGTCAAATCAAGGGGGCAGTGAAGTGACCCTGACTAATCACTGAACCACGGGAAACCCGGGGGTCAATAGCGGTCGCTCACTCCCTGAATTCAATATTCGTCAGTTCTGGAAATCTCAAGGCAATTGAGCGGCAGTTATTCCAATGCTCATCGCGGAACTCCGAACGTCATCAATCACTTTTCAAACGATTATCAAGATAGTAGCGCACGGCGTTCTGGACGTGCCTGAACCGGTCTCCACCAAGATGCTTCCCGCCGTACCAGCGAGTAACCACGACGATATGGTTTCGAAGCCCCTCCCTTTCCAGCATTCCAGCAATCAACATGCCGGCACTGGCTTCACCGTCATCATTTTTGACCGGGCCTGAACTTCCCACGAATGCCCAGGTATTGTGGGTCGCTCTCGCAAACTTCTTTTTACGGCAGAGAGTCTTAACAAAGATTCTCGCCTCTTCTGGAGAGTCACATGGACCGCCTGACACCGAATACTTTGAACCGCGATCGGCGATGATTCCGTCAAATATTTGCATAGAGTCCATGAGCTAACGGGCCGTGAGTATAGTTTACGGCCAACCGCGGCCGTTGCCTTTTCGCTGAAACGCTATTCACTGGCGTTATTTCCTTTACGTATTCCGCTTCCAAACCATCGAGTCGCTATTGTCCCGCCAACCATCAACAGTAACGTGCTTGCTCCAATGATAGTTCCAATTGCTGCGAGAACCCTCGGTCCGCGACATGCCAAATGCGCTGCCTAACGACTGAGCCCACCCGTGCGTGACGAGGATTGACTGGAGCGGCAGCGCAAGGTGGGCCGGGACAAGTGACGGGTGCAGCGCATTTTTAGGCATCAACTCATCAATGCCTACCCAGAAATCCAACAATCTCCGCCACCACTCCAGCAAGAGCGTCAGTCGTTGCCTGTAGCTGCGCTTTCAGCACAGTTTCCCGAAAGTTGACATCGGTGCCGCTCTGTTGCGATTCAAATGTCTTAAGAACTACTGATGTGAACGGTACCAAACCGGTCCTCGTATCCAGAAGCACGGCCTCAACTCCGCAATATGCTTTGGATCGGTTCGCCGCGAAAAATCGATACCGCTCAAAGTTTCGACAGTAGCTTCGATAGACGAGCAAAAGATCAGCTTGATACCTCGCCGCTGCTTCTCGCAAATGCGGTACTGACTTTTGTTCAGGTATCAAAATCGAGGGCAAGTACGACACATCGTATACGCGGGGTGACGATTTGAGTCTTTCCAAAACTTCCGCTCGCATTTGGTCCGAGGCCACCGACAATTCTTCGGACCACCCCGACCACACCTCCCGACCGAATGGTATCAATGCGATCCGGCCAAGCTTCGGTGGCGAGTAGTCAAACTCCAAAATGCGACCAATCGCCTCGTCTGACAGAACGGCTGCGTCGGCAGAAAACAACGAACCAACGGACGGCTCAGCAATATCCGCACTGTAGTATTCGGCTGGTCGGACACCGGTGGAAATGGGCGTGCCACATCCCGCCATCACGAGCAGAACAAAAAACACGGTAATTATTCGAATCACTGCAAATCTCCCCTGATTCCAAACGACTAAGCTCAGTCGCACTTGACGCAGGTCGCCTTGAGCGGCGGCGCAAGGCGGGCTCGGTCAATTGACGGGTGCAGCGTACAATTAAGCTGCACAGTGAGGCGCATCTAACGGATGTTTCCCACGAAGCGAACGTTCGTTAAGCAAAATGCGAACCCAATTCGATGTCTCCTTTCGGCCATTAGCGGACTGGTCAATCGTACTTATTCGCTTATCGGATCTTGTCAAATCTGAATCCTAGCGCCCGCCATTCCTGTTCTGTCTCGTGGAGACTTACCCTGAACATGAGCACACTATTGTCGGACATCTCCGTTTCGTAGAACAGCGATATGGAATCTGGAACGTCAGCGTGCTCCTCATAGAATTGCGCTCGTGTAAATTCAAATTTAGTCGGCGAGCCGAATTCGGTTTCTAATTCGCGCTGAAATTCTTCGAGTTGGGCGACCGTCACGAAATCTCGGAGCAGTTTAGAGCTGTTCTCCAAAATCGTTCCCGCCTCTTGCGAAAAGAAGTCCTGCGCCCATTTCATGCCCATTGGTTCGAGTTCCAGAAACAGCGACTCTTTTGACGCATGTTTCGCTGCAAGCTGTGGTATGTAAGCCTCAAACTGGCTCTTGAGGTCTTCGAGATTCTCAGAGACAGCATCGACTGAGCGATTATATGTGATCCGATAGCTGGGTTTGTTATCGGATGACCTAACGAAATATCCGAGCTGAATTCCATGAGAGGTTTCTTCATTAAGCGCCAAAATCTGATGCGCCAAAAAGCGAGGGTCGTAGTACATCAGATCCTCAGCTAATTTGGTGTTCCGTTCGTCGTCCGCGTAATGCGTGATCTCTATGTCTTGCGTTTCCATGTACTTATAGTTACAGGCGGCGATGAAGACGCCAATGGCGGTTAGCGCCGCGAGAGTTATCGTTTTCAATTGTCGATCCCCAATCGTACGATGTATGAAGTCTGGTGAACCGAGGCAACGAAATATCCGCAATTCGCAAACGACCGCAACGGGTCAGTAGCAGCCGGTCGGACCTAATCCAAGCGAACGTCCGCTCTCGGGTACATAGAAGAAACTCGGACACGACACTGCTTCCGTTGCAGCCTAACGTCTAAGCTCACCCGCACTTGACTCAGACCGCCTGGAGCGGCAGTGATGAGATGGACTCCTCCCGGTATTCCCGGCATCGCGATGTGCCAACATTCGGGTGTGAAATCATGAATGTTCCTTACTCAGGAGGAGTCCGTCATGGAGTTTACGACGATTGCTGTCGATCTATCAAAAACCGTGTTTCAGGTTTCCCTGGCCGATCACCGTCATCGCATCGTTGGCCGCCGACGCCTTAACCGGCGCCAGTTTTCCCGGCTGCTGGCCACCACACCACCGTCCCGGTTGGTGATGGAAGCCTGCTCGACCGCGCACTACTGGGCTCGCGTAGCGCTACAGCATGGTCACCAGGTCAAACTGCTGCACGCGCGCTACGTACGGCCGTACGTGCGTCGCAATAAAACCGACGCTGCCGATGCCGATGCCTTGCTGCAGGCCGATCAGGACCGCGAACTCAAACCCGTTCCGGTGAAGAACGAGCATCAACAAGCCCTGCAAAGCCTGCACCGCATCCGTGCCCAGTGGCAAAAAGCCCGCACCGCCCGCATCAACAGCGCGAAAGCTCTGCTGGCCGAGTTCGGCATGACCTTGCCCCGCGGCAGAGGCAAGCTCAGCCATTGTTTGCGGCTCGCCGCAGAAACCTTGCCCTACCCGTTGCAACGCTCCTTCCACGAAGTTATCGATGATATCGGGACCCTCGATGAGCAGCTGAAACGACTTGACCGTGACCTCGCGGCACTTTGCCGTCAGGAGCCCGATGCCGCGCAACTCGAAGGCATCAGCGGTGTGGGTATCGTCACGGCGACCGCGTTGATCGGCCGGGTACCGGATATCCATGCCTTCCGGCGCGGACGCGCCTTTGCGGCCTGGCTGGGTATTACGCCCCGTGAACACAGCACCGGCCGCCGACGACGACTCGGCGCCATCAGCAAACAAGGCGATCGTTACCTGCGAACCCTGTTAATACACGGTGCACGTTCGGCGCTGCTGGCCGCCGCCAGGGCCAGCAATCGCGGTGCACCGCTTACCCGGCTGCAACGCTGGGCTCTCGCTACCCAGTTGCGCGTCGGTCACAACAAGGCCACGGTAGCACTCGCCAACAAGATGGCACGCATCGTCTGGGCCGTCTGGACACAACGCAAACCCTTCAACGGCGACGACGCTCTACGCTTCACCCAATAACCTTGCTTTTCCTACCCGAGGCTGCGACACGCTCACGCGTTCATGAACAATACGGTACTCCGTACTGCCTGTAAGGCCGATAACAATGCCGTGCCTCGAGCACATTGCAGTGACTGGTCCGGGCAGTGCGGTTCTCATGATGGCCCGGCGGCAAGCTCGCCAACTTCGAGGCCGAATAGACGATTGCAGCCGTATTCTTGTCCGATAGGCGTTAACAGTTGACAGAGGAGTCCATAGACGCATTGTTAGGCGTCACTGCCGTAGAGCTCTTCGTACGTCGGATCGACATGCTCCCATCTTACCTCTTGCTCAGTTAGATAATCACAGACTGCGGCGAAGTCGCACTGTGGTTGCACGTTTATGACGATGAATGTCGACGTGGCTCCTTCCCAGCCGCAATCCATGTCTTGAAGCTGATCGAGAATCGCTTGTGACCGCGTCGAAGTATTGTGCGATTCGTCCAGGATGATTCGAAGAGTACTGTTTCCGGACTTCTCTAGGACTTCAATTAAGTATGGACGCGTATCGTCTTCGTACTTTGGTTCACACCTAAGAATGTCCTCAAAGGATACGCCGTAAGCATAGAAAGGCAGGTTCCGAAGGAGATACCGATTCCCACCAAGATGCTCGGCCCACGGAGTCTCTACGTCTACAGTCCCATCCTCCTGTGCCTGTTCAATGACAATCTTTGCGAGTTTCGCGCCGTCCACGAATGACGCCTAACGTCTAAGCTCACACGCACTTGACGCAGGTCGACTGGAGCGGCAGCGCAAGGCGGGCTGGGTCAAGTGACGGGTGCAGCGCAATGTTAGGAAGCAGTCGTGGAATGCTCATTCGCCGTTTCTCTCAGTCATCCATCCGATTCGTGTTGGTTCCAGAGTTTCAAGTTCGAATGAAATTGCATAGCCCAAATGAGACGGAGCTTCACAAGATGGGTTCTTTACTGGGCCGCCGAGAATCATACACCCGTGGTACTTCGAGAAGACTACCTTGTTTGAGATTCTCTCGCAGTGCGAATCGAGGACCGGCCAGTTTTCCAGGAGATAATCCTTGGCTGCAATTCGCAATTTTTCAATGTCAGTTCGAGACAATTTGCAGAGCTTAGGTTTATCCGATTCAAAGGTCTCTGATTCTTTCCCCTCTGGCCCCGGAAGCGTATCTCCAATTTCGATTGATTCAATAGCTGCATCTGTGTCAGTGGGCACATTTGCCTCTTGAACAGAGACACAACTTGCTACCAACACACAAATGGCCGGGATCGACTTCCATGCAACGCGAAGATTCATCCTGCTACCTAACTATAAGTAGTGAGCAAAAATGCGATGTGTAAATGCATAAAAAACTCAATTTGTCGGGTGGAGAGGATGTGCAAGTTTTTGATTAGCTTACAGGTGCGGTTTGATATGTTGCGTATAAAACGGATGAAGAAATTGCGATGGCACGGATGCTGCTGGATGCTGTTCGAGACACGCTGCGGCTTCACCACTATAGCTACCGCACTGAGGAATCCTATCTGAAATGGATACGCCGTTACATCGCCTTTAATGGCAAGCGGCACCCGCGGGAGATGGGAGCCGAAGAAATACAGGCCTTCCTGAGCCACCTGGCCACTCACGGTCACGTCGCTGCATCCACACAAAATCAAGCACTTAGCTCCATTCTGTTCCTTTACAAAAAGGTTCTGGCGGTGGAACTGCCCTGGATGGACGAGGTGGTGCGGGCACGGCGGCCGGTGCGGGTTCCCATCGTTCTATCGCAGGCGGAAGTCGCGCGCATATTGCAGGCGATGTCCGGGCGGCATTGGCTGATGGCGAGCTTGCTGTATGGCAATGGCTTACGGAAACCGAATGCTTACGGTTACAGGAACTGCTCGGCCACGCGAGCGTCAAGACCACCATGGTGTACACCCACGTACTGAAGCGCGGTGGTCGAGCGGTGCGCAGTCCTGCAGATCTGTTGGGTTCTATCGTTGCGGATGCGTCGGCTTACCCGGCGCCTTTGTAGGCGGGCCGAAATGCGCCGCGCACATCAGCCGAGTTTGCGTATACCTACCGCGTGGCGAATCTGCTCCAGGTACGGAACCGAAAACTCTCGTGCACGCTCGGCACCCTTTTTGAGTTCCTGCTCTATTACAGTCGGATCGTCGATGAGTCGCTGATACTCTTCGCGCGCTGGCTTGATGTGTTCGTTAACGTACTCGAACAGTTTCTGTTTCATTTCGCCCCACGCTATGCCGTTGGCGTACAACTGCTCTACTTCGCTGACTTCGCTGTTTGATGCAAAGGCTTTGTAGATATCGAACAACGTAGACCCTTCGGTGTCTTTCGGCTCGCCGGGTTCAAGGCTGTTCGTCTTGATTTTCATAATCAGCTTTCTGAGCCTCTTTTCATCCGCGAACAACGGAATCGTATTGTTGTAACTCTTGCTCATCTTGCGGCCATCCAGTCCGGCCAACGTTGCGGTATTGCCATCTATTTCCGCTTCCGGCAGCACGAACGTTTCGCCGTAGTGATGATTGAAACGCCCCGCGATGTCGCGCGCCATCTCCACGTGTTGTTTTTGATCGCGGCCGACCGGCACCTTGGTCGACTTGAACATCAGGATATCCGCCGCCATCAGTATCGGGTAGCTGTAGAGCGCCATCGTCACGCCCTTGTCCGGGTCGCTGCTGCCGTTCTCTTCGTTCGCCTGCACCGCCGCTTTGTACGAATGCGCGCGGTTCATCAGGCCCTTGGCCGTCATGCAGGTCAGTATCCAGGTCAACTGCGGAATCTCGGGAATATCGGATTGCCGGTAGAACACGGCATTCGAGGTATCCAGCCCGAGCGCCAACCACGACGCCGCAATCTCCAGTGTGGAGCGAGCGATTTTCTCCGGGTCTTCCGCTTTGGCCAGCGCGTGCATGTCGGCAAGGAAATAGTAGTTCTGTTTCGACGGATCTTTGCTGGCCGCGATTCCCGGCCTGATCGCGCCAACGTAGTTGCCGATGTGCGGTGTCCCGGTCGTGGTAATGCCGGTGAGGTAAATATCTTGAGTCATAAATTAGTAGCCAGCTGCCTGTCCGTCTTTACGTGATTCCGATGCGCCATAATACACGCGCTCCTTCGCATCCCACATGATTGCCTGATAACCACCGTAGTCACCCTGCCGGTCCGTGACGTCATGTCCCATCTGCCGGAGTTTTTCCCGGGTGGCATCGCCAATGCCGCTTTCCAGGTACACGCGTCCTCCGTCGGTCATGACGCTGTCCGTCGGCTGCGACGATCCCGTATGCCGGATGCGCGCCGCATCCCCGGCCTCCTGCAGGTTCATGCCAAAGTCGATCATGTTGATCAGTATCTGCGCGTGTCCCTGCGGCTGAATGGAACCGCCCATCACACCCAAGGTCATGAACGGTTCGCCGTCTTTCATCACGAAGGCCGGAATAATCGTATGGAACGGCCGCTTGCCGGGCTCATAGACATTGGCATGCTCCGGGTCCAGGCTGAACAACGCTCCGCGGTTCTGCAACATGAAACCAAGGTCGCCCGGCGCCATACCCGAACCAAGGCCTGCGTAGTTGCTCTGTATCAGCGACACCATATTGCCGTCACGGTCTGCGACCGTCATGTAGATCGTGTCACCGTGCTCAATCGCGATGTCACCAGCCGGATACGTATCTGCCGCCTTGTCGGCGGCGATCAGCTTGCGCCGCTCCTCGGCGTACGCTTTAGACAACAGCTGTTCCACCGGCGCGTTGTAGAACGCCGGGTCGGCGTAGAACTTCGCCCGGTCTTCGTACACCAGTTTCTTGGCTTCCACGAACGTGTGGATGTACTCGGCGCTACCGAAGCCCATGGCCGCGAGATCGTAACCTTCGAGGATGTTCAGCAACTGCAGTGCCGCAATGCCCTGCCCGTTCGGCGGCAACTCGAATACCTCATAACCGCGGTAGTTCGTGGACACGGGTGTTGCCCAGTCCGACTCGTGCGCCGCGAGATCCTCGTAGCTCAGAAAGCCGCCGTTCTCCCGCATGTAAGAGCCGATCTTGCGAGCGATCTCACCTTGGTAAAACGCGTCCCGGCCACCCTTGGCAAGTTGCCGGTACGTCGCTGCCAGTCGCGGATTGCGAAACATCTCGCCCTTGGCGGGTGCCCGTCCATTGGGCATGAATGTCTCGGCAACACCCGGGTACTCTGCCCGGCTCTTGAGCCCCTCCGCCCACAGGCTGGCGATCACCTCTGTGACTGGAAAACCGTCTTCCGCGTAGGCAATGGCTGGGGCGAGCAGTTCCGTCATGGGCAAACGCCCATAGCGCCCATGCAGTATGTACCAGCCATCCACGGCCCCCGGCACACTCACCGACAAGGGGCCGAGGTACGGCACGCCAGACAGGCCCTGCTCGCGGAAATGTTCAAGGCTTAAACTCTGCGGCGAGCGGCCAGAGGCGTTCAAGCCGGTCAGTTCGCGACGCTCCGCATCCCAGACGATGGCGAACAGATCGCCGCCTATGCCGCAGCCGGTCGGCTCAACCAGTCCCAGCACCGCATTTGCGGCAATGGCCGCGTCGACTGCACTGCCGCCCGCCTTCAGCACATCCAGGGCGACCTGGGTCGCCAGCGGCTGGCTGGTAGCGGCCATCCCATGAGGCGCGATAACCTCCGAACGTGAGGCGAAAGCTGCGCCACTGCCGCGGTCGTACCCGTGTGACGCCGTACTCATGATCAATATTCCTGCAAGCGACGTTAAACGGCTCATTCCCGGTCTCCGTTTCAAGTCAGTCCGGCGGTCGTTCGTCCGGACACGCCCGCACCATCAGTCTTCGGAGGAGGCCTGAATGATGCCTAGAATAACCGGGGATTGAAACCGCCCCTGCGCGGTCCCGCCCGCACCGGATCAGGCCGAGAGAGCGGGCAAACTGCCATGCCTGCGAGTATGATGAGCGTATGGATACCAACGAAACCAACAGCACTCGGATGGCGACCCACTACGCTGAGCATGTTCAGGAACTTGAACATCGACACGACCTTGCGCTCGATGTCTCCGGTGGCAGTCACGCGGTCATTTTTTCAGGCGCGCCGAAACTGCGCTTCCTCGACGACTACACCTACCCGTTTGCCGTCAACCCGCATTTCGCTTCCTGGTTGCCCCTGGCTGCAACTCCGTACTGCTATCTCGTGTACACGCCGGGTGAAACGCCTGTATTGATCTACTATCAGGAAAAAGATTACTGGCATACGCCACCTGCCGCGCCTGAGGGTTACTGGACGGAGCACTTCGATATCCGCATCGTTCATGACCTCGACGACGTCAGCCAACACCTGCCGGTCGCGGGCCAGAAGTGCATACTCATCGGCGAAATTGACGAGGCCGGTCAGGCACACAATATCGAGCGCGTTAACCCAACATCGGCGCTGAACCATCTGCATTTTTCCCGGGCCCGGAAAACTGCCTATGAACTCGACTGCCTGCGCGCGGCTTCACGCCGCGGTGCACGCGGGCATCGTGCGGCGGAACGCGCGTTTCGGGCCGGCAAGTCCGAGTTCGATATCCATCTCGACTACTGCCGGGCCGTTGCACACACCGAGAAAGAACTGCCTTACGGCAACATCATCGCGCTGAACGAGAATGGCGCAGTGCTCCACTATCAACACCAGTCACGCGAAGTACCCGCGGTACTGCACTCGTTCCTGATTGACGCGGGAGCAACTGTAAACGGCTACGCATCCGATATCACACGTACCTACGCCTACGTTGACGACGAGTTTGCCGAACTCATCGCACGCATGGACGCGCTCCAGCAAGGCCTCGTCGCCGAGGTACGGGCGGGGGTTAACTTTGCCGAGCTGCACATAGAAACGCATCGACGTGTTGCGGCCCTGCTCACGGAACTCAAGTTCGCCACGGGCAGTGTCGACGCCTTGATCGAGAGCGGCGTGACAGCCGCCTTCTATCCCCACGGACTTGGTCATCTTCTGGGTCTGCAGGTGCACGATGTCGGCGGCTTTCTGGCGGATGAACACGGCAACATTATCGACCGCCCCAGCGGCCACCCATTCCTGCGCCTGACTCGCACGCTGGATGTCGATCAGGTCTTGACGATCGAACCCGGGCTATACGCAATCGACATGTTGCAGAAAAATCTCGTCGGCACACCGGCACACAAGATGGTGAATCAGGAACGGGTCCGCTGGTTACAGAAGTTCGGCGGTATTCGCATCGAAGATAACGTACGGGTACTCGCAGACGGGGCCGAAAATCTGACACGCGATGCGTTCACGGCCCTGGACTAGACCTCCGCCTTGCGCTTTACGGCGACCGGCGACCGGCGACCGGCGACCGGCAGTAGTCTGATTCAAGCGTCGAATTAAACAGCCCTGGCCCGACTACGGGGCAAGCTCATCCATTGTTGCTGCCAGCGCAAAATCGCGCTCGGATATCCCTTTGGCCTCGTGCGTGGTCAGCTGCACTTTGACCTTGTTGTACACATTGAACCATTCCGGGTGATGGTTCGATTTTTCGGCCACCATTGCGGCCCGGGTCATAAAGCCGAACGCATCGACAAAGTTCGCGAAGTGAAACTCACGCGTCAACTTGCCATCCTGCAATGACCAGCCAGGCAGGTCGCGCAAGCGCGCATGAATATCGGTATCACTAAGCTTTTCAACCATGAGGTACTCCATTGGATTTTGGGCGATGCGGCCGAGCAGCGCGTGCTCAGTCGTTGTCGGCTTTCGCCCGCATCTGTTCTTTGAGTTGCCGTTTCACGGCACGGCCCCGGCGTTCCATCAAGGGCCGCAACAATCGGGCCACGCCGGGGAACAGGTAATTGACGTGGGTTAACAAACCGCTGGCCGGGGGCATTGATCGCTCGCGTTTATCATTAACGGCAAGCTTCATTATCTCCACAGCCACTTCATCCGCCGTGCTCAGCGGCTGCGAGAAAGTGATATCAGCAACGATATCAATATTGTCCATGATAAAGCCGGTGTCGATAGGACCCGGCGACACCGCCGCAAGCTTGATACCGGTTCCCGCCAGCTCCTCGCCGAGACCGAAAGTAAAAGCGCGCAATGCAAACTTGCTGGCGGAATAAGTTGCAGCATTGGCCAGCGGCAAACGGCCCGCAAGCGATGCCACGTTTACAATGGCGCCACCGCCGGCTTTTTCGAGATAGGGTATGGCGGCTCGACTCAGCAGTATCGGCGCTTTGATGTTCACGTCGATCATCCGCGCGAGGTCCTCCGGAGTCTGCCGGAGTACCGGCCCTCGGGCATGAAAGCCTGCGTTATTGATCAGGTAGTGAATTAACTCGAACTCGTATTCCGCCTTCTTGAACAAATTCATACAGGCATCGGGATCGCAGACGTCCATCGCCACGATCATCACACGGGTTTGGGGCCGCAGTTCCTCGGCGATGACTTCGAGGTTTTTCTTGTTCCGCGCAACCAGCACCAGGTTCGCTCCGGCGGATGCAAAACGGCGTGCCGCCGCGGCACCTACACCGGCGGAACCACCGGTTATGATGACGGTCTTGTTTTTAAATGGGTTGCTTGCGTCCACGTGCAGAGTCTACCCAATTTTTCCGGGCAGCATACCGTCACTGTGGGTCATTTTCAGCGCCAGATCAGGCACGCCTGGGAAACGGTTGTGCGTGCATGGCCTTCAGGAAGTGCACCAATGCGGTTGGGTACGGCCGTCCAATCAAAGGCCTAAAAGCCCAGGTAGCCTTTTATTTTCCGCCACCACGACGATTCCCAGCCATACACCTCGAGCTGATCGGGATCGAAGTTGGTGCTGGGGTAAACAGTAGAAGGTTGGATAACTTCGTTGGCCGCGTCATCGCCGGGCCGCATCTCCAGCCTGCCCCGCCGGGCATCGCTGCTATCGGTCAAACCGTCCACCGCGAGGCTGAGATAGGGCAAGACTTCATCGTCGACGATGTCATCAAGAAAAACGGCATCAGGATCAAACGCATCCTTGCCCAGTACAACGCATTCCGTAAATTCCTTGCTCATGTCGTTGCCCATCTACCCATTGCCAGACTGCCGAAAACCCTAACGAAGGCCGGAAGCGGATGCTGTGCGGCAACTCACATCGTTGGCAGCAACGGTTATTTATCACGACTTTTCAATAAGTTATGGGACCTCCTGCTGTAGCAACCAGCGGTATGTGGTCCAGCTGTCACCACCCTTATGTCAAAACCCGGCGAACCCTCTAAACCGTCCGCGGATACAAGCGTTCGGAAATATTCGCCAGGCACAAAAAAGCCGGGCTGGGCCCGGCTCTTAAGTATCTCTATACGGCAGCGATTATTCGTCGCCACCCGCCTCTGTAACCGGCTTCTCGACCAGCTGGACGATAGCCATCGGCGCCGCATCGCCCGGCCGCGGACCGGTCTTCAGAATGCGCAGGTAACCGCCAGGACGTGCCTTGAATCGCGGACCGAGATCCGTGAACAATTTGCCGACTACTTCTTTGTCGCGCAAACGATCAAACGCCAGACGGCGATTCGCTACACCGTCTTCCTTGGCAAGGGTGATCAACGGCTCAACAACCCGACGCAGCTCTTTGGCTTTTGGCAGGGTGGTCTTGATCGTTTCGTGACGCAGCAGCGACGCCGCCATGTTACGAAACATGGCTTTGCGATGAGAGCTGTTGCGGCCGAGTTTACGACCGGATTTTCTGTGACGCATGGCGTGGGCCTTTCAAATTTCGAGGAGCAGGAAATCCTGCTCCGACTGTATTAACAATGATCGAACCGTACGGCATTAAACCGCGAGGTCATGCTCCGGACGCAAGCTCGCCGGCGGCCAGCTTTCAAGGCGCATACCAAGACCCAAACCGTGGCCCTCCAGTACTTCCTTGATTTCTGTCAGCGACTTCTTGCCCAGGTTCGGCGTACGCAGCAATTCAACTTCCGTACGCTGCACCAAATCACCGATGTACATGATGTTCTCGGCTTTCAGGCAGTTTGCCGAACGTACGGTCAGCTCAAGCTCGTCAACCGGACGCAGCAATATCGGATCAACCTGATTCTCGGCGGTCGCACCGGTGCCTTCTTCCTGACCTTGCAGGTCAACAAAGACCGACAACTGGTCTTTGAGGATGCTGCCGGCTCGGCGAATAGCTTCTTCCGGATCGATGGTGCCGTTGGTTTCGATGTCGATGATCAGCTTGTCGAGGTCGGTACGCTGTTCAACGCGCGCCGCTTCAACGTCGTAGGTAACCCGGTGTACAGGGCTGAACGACGCGTCAAGCATGAGTCGGCCAATCGGACCAGTCTGTTCTTCGAAAGCCGGGCGCTGTGTAGCCGGACGATAGCCGCGGCCGCGCTCAACTTTCAGAATCACGTTCAGCTGACCTTCTTTCGTCAGTGTTGCAATGACGATGTCCGGGTTCATGATTTCAACGTCATGATCGAGCTGAATGTCAGCGCCAGTTACCGTGCCAGGGCCTTTCTTCGAGATACGCAATTCAGCCGTCTCCCGATTGTGCATCTGCACAGCTACCTGCTTGAGGTTCAGCAAGATGTCGACTACGTCCTCCTGGACGCCCTCGATGCTGGTGTACTCGTGGAGTACGCCCTCGATCTCGGCTTCAACAATTGCTGCTCCTGGCATGGAAGAGAGCAGAATTCGACGCAGCGCATTACCCAGCGTATGACCGTAACCGCGTTCGAACGGTTCGATCGTTACCTTGGCGTGTAATTTGTCCACCGGCGTGACTTTCACAACGCGCGGCTTCAGAAATTCGTTCACAGATACCTGCATGGGTTACTACCCTCCTGACTATTTCGAGTACAGCTCGACGACCAGGTTCTCGTTGATGTCCGGCAGGATATCTTCCCGCGCCGGCAACGATTTCAGTACACCTGCCATCTTCTTCACATCCACATCGACCCAATCAGGCAAACCCACCTGACCAGAAATTTCGAGCGCGCTTTGGATACGAAGTTGCTTCTTCGCTTTCTCACGAATACCAATGGTGTCACCGGCATTCAGTTGCAGCGAAGGAATATTGACCACCTTACCGTTAACCTCGATGCCTTTATGGCTGACGAGTTGACGTGCTTCAGCGCGTGTTGACGCGAAACCCATACGGTAGACGACGTTGTCCAGACGACCTTCGAGCAGGCTCAGCAGGTTCTCACCCGTGGAACCCTTCAAACGGGCGGCTTTCTTGTAGTAGTTGCGGAACTGTCGCTCCAGAACACCGTACATGCGACGCAGCTTCTGCTTCTCACGCAACTGCAAACCGTAGTCCGACAGACGTGGTCGACGCTGAGCGGCGCCGCCAGGCGGAACCTCCAGCTTGCACTTCGACTCGAGCGGACGTATGCCGCTCTTGAGAAACAGATCCGTGCCTTCGCGGCGCGACAGTTTACATTTTGGTCCGAGATATCTTGCCATTACCTAAGCCTCTACACGCGGCGTTTTTTCGGCGGACGACAGCCGTTATGCGGAATCGGGGTTACATCCTCGATGCTCTGAATGCGAAAACCGAGCGAGTTCAAAGCTCGCACTGCGGATTCGCGACCTGGACCTGGCCCACGTACTCGAACGTCGACGTTCTTCACACCGAATTCCAGTGCAGCACGGCCAGCCTTTTCAGAAGCTACCTGTGCAGCGAACGGTGTCGACTTACGAGAGCCACGAAAACCACAGCCACCAGCCGTCGCCCAGGAAAGCGCATTGCCCTGCCGATCGGTGATCGTAATGATCGTGTTATTGAAGGAAGCATGAATGTGCGCGATCGCGTCGAGCACATGCTTTTTAACCTTCTTCTTAGTTTTCGTATCTGCCATGTCTATAAATGCTCTGTTCTTCCCTATTCCTGCGCCAGCCCGGACTTACGGTATGTAAGCCACGTACGCCGGCAGCGGTACGGGAATTAAAAAAACCTTATCGCTTAATCGGACGACGCGGGCCCTTACGGGTGCGCGCATTGGTCCGGGTACGCTGGCCACGCAGTGGAAGTCCACGGCGGTGACGAATGCCCCGGTAGCAACCGAGATCCATCAAGCGCTTGATGTTCATCGATGTTTCTCGACGAAGATCACCCTCGACTTCAAAGTGTCCAACGGCGTCACGAATTTTTGCCACTTCCGGTTCCGCAAGATCTTTAACCTGCGTTTCGGGAGCAACACCCGCTGCGTTGCAAATCTGCTTCGCGCGCGTTCTGCCAATTCCGTAAATAGACGTCAATGCAATCACGACGTGCTTATTCAGCGGTATGTTTATGCCTGCTATACGAGCCACTTGAGTTACCTTTCTGTTAGCCCTGACGCTGCTTATGACGAGCGTCTGACGTACAAATCACTCGTACAACACCGTTGCGGCGAATGACCTTACAGTTTCTGCACATTTTCTTAACTGATGCTCTAACTTTCATGAGCGCTCTCCCAATACCGCCGACGAATCAGCGAACCGAACCACTGCGACCGTAGTTCCGCAGATTGGCCTTTTGCATCATGCCCTCGTACTGATGACTCATTGCATGAGCTTGCATCTGCGACATGAAATCCATTGTTACGACAACCAAAATCAGGAGCGACGTACCACCGAAGTTGAACGGAATGCTCGGGTAGAACATTCGGAACACTTCCGGCAACAAACAAACGCCAGCTACGTACAAGGCGCCCCAGAACGTCAGGCGCGTCAGCACCCGATCGATGTAATCCGCTGTCTGTGCACCTGGCCGGATACCCGGAACAAATGCGCCTGACTTCTTCAAATTGTCAGCCGTGTCTTTCGAATTGAAGACCAGCGCCGTATAGAAGAAGCAGAAAAAAATAATCATCGCGCCGTACAGCAGCACGTATATAGGCTGACCCGGACCAAGATTGGCGCCCAGGGTCTGCAATGCACGTTGCGCGGCATTCGGTTCGGCGGCCTGGCCAAAGAACTGTGCAATGGTGGCCGGGAACAACAGAATACTGGACGCAAAGATCGGCGGGATAACACCCGACATATTGATCTTGAACGGCAGATGCGTGCTCTGCGCGGCAAACATCTTTCGCCCTTGTTGCCGCCTGGCGTAGTTCACCGTGATGCGCCTTTGCGCGCGCTCCATGTAAACCACGAAGATCGTGACGGCAATACCACCGAGCAACAACAGGATGGCAGTAATAGAAGACATCTGACCGCTGCGAACCAGCTCAGCCGTACCAGCCACCGCTGCGGGTAAGCCCGCGACGATACCGGCAAGAATGATCATCGAAATACCGTTACCAACACCGCGCTCAGTGATCTGCTCGCCGAGCCACATCAGGAACATCGTACCGGTCACCAGCGTGATACACGCAGTGATCAGGAACGCCATCCCCGGGTTAACCACCACACCGGGTTGACTCTGCAACCAGGATGCCGCCGCAACCGACTGGAACATAGAAAGACCAACCGTGCCGTAGCGCGTGTATTGGGTAATCATCCGTTTGCCGGATTCACCCTCTTTACGCAGCTGCTGCAGCGACGGCACGATCATGCTCGCCATCTGCATGATGATCGAGGCAGAAATGTACGGCATGATGCCGAGCGCGAAGATGCCAAAGCGCGCCAGGGCACCGCCCGAGAACATATTGAACAGCGCGAGCATGTTGCCGGCTTGCTGGTCAAAGAATGATGCCAGAGCCGCCGGATCCACACCCGGAACAGGTATGAACGTACCTGCGCGGAACACAATCAACGCGCCCACGAGGAACGCCAGCCGAGATTTGAGCTCGCCCAGTTTTCCTGCGGATTTCGCCGCAGCTGCCTGATTGTTAGTGGTCGGCTTTTTGGCCATTACAGTTCTCGTGTCTTTGCTTAAGCTTCGATGCTGCCGCCGGCGGCTTCAATCGCAGCGCGGGCACCTTTGGTAACAGCCAAACCCTGAGTCTTGACTGCCTTTTCAATCTTGCCGGACAAAATCACTTTGACCTTGGTCACGCGTGCCGGCACCAGGCCAGCTTTCTTCAGCGCGTCCATGTCAACGACGTCGTCTTTAACCAGCGCAAGTTCGTGCAACCGCAGCTCGGCGGTATTTGCCGCCATGCGCGAGTTGAAACCAACCTTCGGCAAGCGACGCTGCAAAGGCATCTGACCGCCTTCGAAGCCCACCTTGTGGTAGCCGCCGGAGCGCGCGTGCTGACCTTTGACGCCTCGGCCAGAAGTCTTACCCTGGCCTGCGGAATGTCCACGACCCAGGCGTTTGCCTGCAGGCTTGGAACCCTTTGCCGGGCTAATGTCGTTCAGACGCATGTCACACTTCCTCAACTGATACGAGGTACGAAACCTTATTGATCATCCCGCGATTCTCAGGCGTATCCAGCACGGTCACGCTCTGACGAATCTTGCGCAGGCCTAGACCAGCGACACACGCTCTGTGGCTCTTCAACCGGCCAAACCGGCTTTTCGTGAGCGTCACTTTCAATTGCTTGGGGTTCGCCATCGTTCTAATCCGTTTAAAAATCTATCCGAGCGGCAGCCTGTATCAGGCCAGGATCTCTTTTACCTTCTTGCCGCGTTTGGCCGCGATTGAACGCGGCGAATGTATCTGTTTTAACGCACTGATCGTTGCCCGTACGACGTTGATCGGGTTCCGCGAACCGTAGCTCTTGGCAAGCACGTTACGCACGCCGGCACATTCGAATACAGCGCGCATCGCGCCTCCGGCAATAACGCCAGTACCTTCAGAGGCCGGTTGCATGTACACGTAGGTCGCACCGTGGCGGCCTTTCTTCGCGTATTGCAGCGTATCGCCGTTCAGATTGACCTTGATCATGTCTTTTCTGGCTGACTGCATCGCCTTTTGTATGGCGATTGGCACTTCGCGTGCCTTGCCGTAGCCGAAACCTACACGGCCGTTGCCATCACCAACCACGGTCAGCGCGGTGAAACCGAACTGACGACCACCCTTGACCACCTTCGCTACGCGATTAACGGTGACCAGTTTTTCCAAAAGGTCGTCAGAACTCTGATTTTGATCGTTTCTTGCCATAGTGTTGTCCCGGCCCGCCTTAGCGGTTACCAACAATCCTTAATCTCTTAGAATTTCAGTCCAGCTTCGCGTGCCGCATCAGCCAGCGCCTTGACGCGACCGTGATAGCGGAACCCGGAGCGATCAAATGCAACCGTGTCGATACCGGCGGCTTTCGCTTTTTCTGCGATGCGCGCGCCTACGATAGCAGCAGCCTCGGTGTTGCCAGTGCTCTTGGTATTCTTGCGTACGTCTTGCTCCACCGTCGATGCGGCAGCCAGTACCGTGCCGCCATCCGGCCCGATAACCTGCGCATAGATATGCCGCGGCGTACGGTGCACGGTCAGGCGATTGACAGCCAACTCCGCGATTCGAGCGCGTCCCTTGCGGGCCCGACGCTGACGATTTTGCTTCTTGTCCAGTTTCATGACGTTCTCGTCCGTTTTTTGAAAGACAGCTGCTTACAGCGCCTTATTTCTTCTTCGCTTCCTTCATCACTACGCGCTCATCAGCGTAGCGGACACCCTTGCCTTTGTACGGCTCGGGCGGACGGAAGCGTCGAATTTCGGCAGCCACCTGGCCTACCTGTTGTTTGTCCGCACCTTTGACCAAAACTTCGGTCTGGCTCGGTGTTTCGATCGTGATGCCTTCCGGCACCGGGTATTCAACCGGGTGCGAAAAGCCGAGGGTCAGGTTCAATTTCTTACCCTGTGCGGCAGCACGATAACCAACGCCGACCAACTCCAGCTTTTTCTCAAAGCCTTCAGATACCCCGTGCGTCATGTTCGCCAGCAGCGCGCGCACGGTGCCGGACATGGCAACCGCGAAACGCGATCCGGAGCGCGGCTTTGCCGTCACCTGGGTGCCTTCCTGGACCAACTCGACTTCGGAATTCAGTTCCATCGACAGGCTGCCTTTGCTGCCTTTGACGGTAACGGTCGTGCCGCTCAGGTTGAACTCAACGCCTTTCGGCAGTTCAACGGGATATTTTGCAATTCTGGACATAGTCGTAACTCGTTATTCAGCGTGTGTATGCATCAGGAAACGACGCACAGCACCTCGCCGCCGATACCTTTGGCACGCGCTTCGCGATCACTCATCACACCGGCCGAAGTCGATACGATGGCAACACCCAGACCGCCAAGTACTTTTGGCAGCTCTTCTTTGCCACGGAAAATCCGCAGGCCGGGCTTGCTGACACGCTGGATGCGCTCGATTACAGGCGTGCCCTCGAAATACTTAAGCTCGATCGTCAGCGTTCTGCTGGCAGCCTCGCCTTCGTCGCTGAACTTGCCTATATAACCCTCGTCCTGCAAAACCTTGGCCAAAGCAACTTTCGCTTTGGAACCAGGCATTGAGACGCTGGTTTTGCGGGCATGCTGACCGTTACGAATACGGGTCAACATGTCAGAAATGGGATCAGTCATACTCATTTTCTATCTCCGCCTACCAACTCGCCTTGGTCAGGCCCGGAATTTCACCTTTCATGGCTGCTTCACGCAGCTTGTTTCGTCCGAGACCGAACTTGCGATATACGCCGTGCGGTCGGCCGGTGATCGAACAACGATTACGCTTACGGCTGGAACTCGAATCACGTGGCAACGCGTTCAGTTTCGCTTGAGCCGCGGCACGCTCGTCATCGCTCGTCTTCGGACTACGAATCGTTTCTTTCAAGGCAGCGCGTTTCTTCGCGTAGCGTGCAGCAAGCTTTTCTCGCTTCAGCTCGCGCATGATCATGGACTTCTTCGCCATAGTTCCGTCTCTTACTTCTTGAAGGGGAAGTTGAACGCTTCAAGCAGCGCCCGTCCTTCCGCCGGATTACGTGCCGTGGTGGATATCGTGATATCCATACCGCGGATTGCGTCAATCTGGTCGTAATTGATTTCCGGGAAAATAATCTGCTCGGAAACACCCATGCTGTAGTTGCCCTGACGATCAAAAGACTTCGGGTTAAGACCCCGGAAATCCCGGATACGCGGAATGGCAATGTTCACCAAACGGTCAAGGAACTCATACATTCGTTCGCGGCGCAAAGTCACCTTGCAACCAATCGGGTAACCGTCGCGAATCTTGAAGCCAGCCACGGACTTGCGAGCCAGCGTACGAACCGCCTTTTGCCCGGCAATCATTTCCATGTCTCTGACCGCGTTATCAAGAATCTTCTTGTCGGCCACAGCTTCGCCCACGCCCATGTTCAGCGTGATCTTCGTGATCCGCGGCACTTCCATTGCATTCTCAACACCCAGCTTCTTCCGGATCTGATCGTGCAACTCTGCTTTGTACTGTTCCTGCAATCTGGCCATTTCTAAATCCACCTGGTGCGAACTCTCTATTCAAGTTCGCATGACACTGTTCGTTGGCGTTCTTAAAGGTCTACCGGCTCGCCGCTCTTGCGGAATACCCGGATTTTCTCGCCGTCCGTAACCTTGAAGCCGACGCGTTCGCCTTTCTTCGTCTTCGGGTTAAACACCAGAACGTTCGAAATACTGATCGGCATAGTCTTATCGACGATGCCACCTTCAACACCCATGTTCGGATTACCCTTCTGGTGCTTCTTGGCGACGTTAATGCCCTCAACCAGCAGCCGCTCGTCCGCGAATACCTGAAGGACGGTGCCTCGACGACCCTTATCCTTACCTGTGGTGACGATAACTTCGTCGCCTTTCTTAATCTTGTTCATCTGTTCCTGACCTTATTCGCTTAAGCGCTTACAGCACTTCCGGCGCCAGTGAGATGATCTTCATAAACCGGCTGGTTCGCAGTTCGCGAGTCACCGGGCCGAAGATGCGAGTACCAATCGGTTCGAGGCGTGCATTCAGCAGTACTGCCGCATTGCCATCAAATCGAATCAGAGAGCCATCCGAACGACGTACACCCTTACGGGTACGTACGACGACGGCATTGTAGACCTCGCCTTTTTTCACTTTGCCGCGTGGGATCGCGTCTTTAACACTGACTTTGA
Source organism: Woeseia oceani (assembly GCF_001677435.1). Lineage (GTDB taxonomy): Bacteria > Pseudomonadota > Gammaproteobacteria > Steroidobacterales > Woeseiaceae > Woeseia > Woeseia oceani. The sequence goes on along the minus strand of NZ_CP016268.1, from coordinate 1,161,303 downwards.
TCACATCGCCAACGGCAGCGTAGCGGCGTTTTGATCCGCCCAGCACCTTGATGCACTGCACGCGTCGTGCACCCGAGTTATCGGCGGCATCCAGAACTGTCTGCATCTGAATCATGGCTGTATTCCGTCAATCAAACTTTATTAATACGTATTTACTGGAGCGCGCTATTTGTCTTGCACAGCACGTTCAATAATATTTACGACCTGCCAGGCTTTACGCTTGGACATTGGGCGGCACTCACTGATTGCTACCCGATCGCCTTCGTTGCAGTCATTCGACTCATCGTGCGCCAGCACTTTTGAACTGCGGCGAATGTACTTGCCGTAGGTCTCATGCTTGATTACGCGTTCGATGTAGACGGAAACTGTTTTATCCATCTTGTTGCTGACAACACGGCCGGTGACCGTCCGCTTGATCTTGGCGTCAGCTGGCTTCGCTGCTTCACTCATTTCTGCTCACCCTGGCGCGACAACTCGTTAATCACAGTCTTGACGCGCGCAATATCTTTTCGAACCCGGCCGTGCTCATGGTTGTGATTGAGCTGCCCGGTTGACTGCTGCATGCGCAGGTTAAATTGCTCGCGACGCAGCGCAACCAGTTCTTCCTGCAATTCAGCTACCGACTTCGAACGCAATTCACTGGCTATCATCACATCACCGTCCGCGTAACAAACGTGGTCGGGAACGGTAGCTTAGCGGCAGCCAGGCGAAACGCCTCGCGCGCAATCTCTTCCGTTACACCTTCCATCTCATACAGGACACGACCTGGCTGAATCTGACAGACCCAGTATTCGACGTTGCCCTTACCTTTACCCTGGCGCACTTCAAGCGGCTTCTTGGTGATCGGCTTGTCCGGGAATACCCGGATCCAGATCTTGCCACCGCGCTTGATGTGACGTGTCATTGCACGTCGCGCCGCTTCAATTTGCCTAGCCGTCAGACGACCGCGCTCTGTCGCTTTCAGCCCATACGTACCAAACGATACGTCGCTGCCGCGCTGCGCAAGACCGCGGTTGCGGCCTTTCATCTGCTTCCTGAATTTTGTTCTCTTGGGCTGTAACATTGTTCCGTCCTGAGCTTAGCTAGCGCCAGCGGCAGCTTCCTGCTTTTCAGCAGGTGCAGCAGCGGGGACCGGCTTATCAAAGACTTCGCCTTTGAATATCCAGACTTTCACGCCGATGATTCCGTACGTTGTACGGGCCTCGGCAAAACCGTAATCGATGTCCGCACGCAGTGTGTGCAGCGGTACCCGACCTTCTCGGTACCATTCTGAACGCGCGATTTCTGCGCCGTTCAAACGACCACCAACTTTAACTTTGATGCCTTCAGCACCAACGCGCATCGTATTGGTTACGGCACGCTTCATAGCACGACGAAACATCACGCGACGTTCCAGCTGCTGTGCAATGCCTTCTGCAACGAGCTGAGCATCCATTTCAGGTTTGCGAACTTCATTGATGTTGATACGCACATCATTGACGTTCATTCCGATCAGTGACGACACTTCAGCACGCAGCTTCTCAATGTCCTCACCTTTCTTGCCGATAACGATGCCTGGACGCGCGGTGAAGATAGTGATGTTCAACTTCTTCGCCGGACGTTCAATCGCAATACGACTGACCGATGCATCTTTAAGCTTCTGCTTAACGAATTCACGCACCTTGTGATCGGAGCTGATGTATTCCGGGAACGTCTTGGAATCGGCGTACCACTTGGACGCCCAATCCTTGACGATGCCAAGTCGAATACCTGTTGGATGTACTTTCTGACCCATACGATTCTCTCGCTTATTCCCGCGTTATTCGTCGCCGACGCGAATAGTAATGTGACTGTTGCGCTTGATAATGCGCGCGCCACGACCCTTCGCACGAGCACGGTAGCGGCGGAGCGACGGCGCTTCATTTACTTCAATGGTCGCGACCTTCAGCTCGTCAATATCAGCGCCATGATTGTGCTCGGCATTGGCAATAGCCGACTCAAGCACCTTCTTCACGATCTGCGCACTTTTCTTTGGCGTAAACGTGAGGGTTCTGATTGCCTCATCAACGCTCTTGCCACGGATTGCGTCAGCCATAAGGCGACATTTCTGTGGCGAAATGCGTGCGTATCGAAGTGTTGCTGCAACTAACATCTCAGTTCCTTAGGTCTTACGGTCGCCGGAGTGACCTTTAAAGGTACGCGTAACCGCGAACTCACCCAGTTTGTGACCCACCATGTTTTCCGAAATCAGGATAGGTACATGCTGACGTCCGTTATGCACAGCGATCGTCAGGCCAACCATATCCGGCAGCACCATTGATCGACGCGACCAGGTCTTGATCGGACGACGGTCATTCTTGGCCGACGCTGCCGTCACTTTCTTGGCCAGATGCCCATCAACGAACGGGCCTTTCCTTACTGAACGTGGCATTTGATACCAGCTCCTGTCATTTCCGTTATCCCAGCACTTCCCGATTCTTACCGGACCAGCCGCTGGATTTACCTAATTCTTACCGGACTACTTCTTACGCTTCCGACGACGAATAATCATGTTGTCGGTGCGCTTGTTCGAACGCGTCTTGTAACCCTTGGTCGGGGTACCCCACGGGCTCACCGGGTGACGACCACCCGAGGTGCGGCCTTCACCACCACCGTGCGGATGATCAACCGGGTTCATCGCAACACCGCGAACCGTCGGCCGTACACCGCGCCAGCGTTTGGCACCGGCTTTACCGAGCTTGCGCAGGTTGTGCTCGCCGTGACCGACCTCGCCCACCGTTGCGCGACAATCGATGTGCACGCGCCGGGTTTCACCCGAACGCAGCCGCAAGGTAGCGTAAGCACCTTCACGAGCAGCCAGCTGTGCGCCGGCACCGGCAGAGCGCGCCATCTGACCGCCCTTGCCCGGCTTCATTTCAATATTGTGCACCGTTGTACCAACCGGGATGCTCTTCAGCGGCAATGCATTGCCTGGCTTGATCGGCGCATCTTCGCCGCTGGAAACCGGAGCACCCTGCTCCAGGTTTTTCGCTGCGAGAATGTAACGACGCTCACCGTCGGCATACTTGATCAATGCAATGTGCGCGCTACGATTCGGATCGTATTCCAGCCGCTCAACCACGCCCGGCACACCGTCTTTGTCGCGCTTGAAATCGATAACACGGTAATGCTGCTTATGCCCGCCACCGTGATGACGAACCGTGATGCGACCGTTGTTATTACGACCACCGGACTTGGACTTCTTTTCAAGCAACGCCGCGTGCGGCTTACCCTTGTGAAGCCCGGGCGTCTTGACCGCTACCTGGAAGCGACGACCAGCCGATGTCGGTTTTGATTTATGTAATGGCATGATTCTTTACCGTGTCCTTTTCGCGTAGCGACCTTTACTCGGCGCCCAGGAAGTCAATCTGACTGCCTTCGGCCAGCTTCACGTACGCTTTTTTCCAGCTCGAGCGACGGCCCATAGACTGTCCGTGACGCTTTACTTTGCCGCGAACGTTCACAACGGTGACGTTGTCGACAGCAACCTCGAACAGCAGCTCGACGGCTTTCTTGATTTCGGCCTTATTCGCATCCGTACGGACACGAAATACGATCTGGTTGCTTGCTTCAGCGACGATCGTGCTTTTCTCTGAGAGATGCGGACCTTTGATAATCGTCATCAGCCGCTCTTGATGTAAAGCCTGGCTCATGACAAACGCTCCTCAATCAGCTTCAGCGCCGGCAAGGTGATCAGCACCTTTTCGAAACGCAACAACACAACCGGGTCAATCGAGCCCGCGTCGCAGATACCAACATTTGGCAAGTTGCGTACCGACAAAAATACGTTTTCGTCAAACGCCTCATTGACCAGCAACACGTTGTCGACCTCATGCTTCTTCAGCAAGGCAACCATGTCTTTGGTCTTGGGCGCGTCCAGCCGAATCTCTTCGGTTACGACGAGCCGGTCCTGGCGAACCAGCTCTGAAAAGACCGAACGCAATGCGGCGCGGTACATCTTGCGGTTCACTTTCTTGCTGTGATCCCGCGGCACTGCGGCAAATGCACGACCGCCACCGACAAAGATCGGGCTGCGGATCGTACCTGCGCGGGCGCGACCCGTGCCTTTCTGCCGCCAGGGCTTTGCACCACCGCCACGTACCGCCGCGCGATTCTTCTGCGCCTTGGTACCAGCGCGTGCGCCAGCCAGAAATGCGGTTACAACCTGGTGAATAAGCGCCTCGTTATAGGCGGCGCCGAACGCTGCATCAGCCACTTCAACGGAGCCACTACCCTGCATCTTCAATTTCATTATGCAGCTCCCTTGTTCTTATTCTTGAACTTGACGGCGGGTTGCACGATGACCTTACCACCTGCATGCCCCGGGACAGCGCCCTTGATCAACAACAGGTTACGCTCCGCATCAACGCGAACCACTTCAAGGCTCTGAGCGGTGCGGCGAACGTTACCCATGTGACCGGACATTTTCTTGCCCTTGAATACGCGGCCTGGAGTCTGGTTCTGACCAATGGAACCCGGTGCACGGTGCGACACCGAGTTACCGTGAGTTGCATCCTGCATGCTGAAGTTGTGGCGCTTAACGGTACCGGCAAAGCCCTTACCAATCGTGGTGCCGATGACGTCGACCTTCTGGCCTGCCTCGAACATATCCACTTTAAGCTCGCCACCCAGCTCGAATTCGCCTTCAGTACCGTCCAGACGGAACTCAGTAACGATATCGCCAGCCTCTACCTTTGCCGCTGCGAAGTGGCCTGCAGCAGACTTACGTACCCGGGACGCCCGACGACTGCCAGCGGTTACCTGCAATGCAGAATAACCATCGACATCCACAGACTTCACCTGGGTGATGCGGTTCGGTTGCGCCTCAATCACGGTTACCGGTATGGATGCACCGTCTTCCGTAAAGATACGTGTCATGCCGCTTTTGCGGCCAACAATACCCATTGTCATTTCTCAAACCTCGCACCGACTTCGATTGGTCAGCGCCTCTAATAAACGGTTTTCGCTATCTACAATTATCTTCACCGTTACGACTTCGATTGGCCGTAACTGTCTTCTCGCGTATCTCTCAAACACACGAAAGGGCCAGCTGTCGCGCGAATCCGTGGATTCGATGCTCTGGAGCTGACCCTGATTCCGGTGCTAGACCGGCTGCCCGGGATTTGCCGAGTACGCCGTCGGGTTATCTGGCGACCTAACATTAAGCGCCACAAGGTCGAGACCGTGTGACGCTTTTTGAACCTGGCCCATTCCCGGAGCGGCCAAGCCCAGTCGAGCCAGCCATTATACCCACGTTACTTTGCTTAGCAAGGCCTTTCGGGTCACAAATTGGCTGACTTACTGCGAGGCGAGAAATAAAAGCCCTGCCCCGCATTTTATTGCGTGGTGGTTATGCCTGTCTCTGACAGAACCGACCAGCAAGAGCACCCGATAAAGCGTGCAATTGCCGGTCTGAGAAGCTTGAAAAGCCGACCGTTAGGACTCAGACCGCCGTAGCTCTCAATCCAGCATCTCCACCGAACCCGGTAATCACCAGCCTCCCCGAGGAAGGACTGGTGCATTACCCAGTCGAAACTAATTCAGTTTTATCTGAACGTCGACGCCCGCTGGCAGCTCAAGCTTCATCAACGCATCAACGGTCTTGTCCGTCGGATCCATGATGTCCATCAAGCGCTTGTGGGTGCGAATCTCGTACTGATCCCGCGCGTCCTTGTTCACGTGCGGCGAAATCAGGACCGTGAAGCGCTCCATCTTCATGGGCAGCGGAATCGGGCCTTTGACGGTCGCGCCGGTGCGCTTGGCCGTGTCCACGATTTCGCGGGCCGAGTTGTCAATCAGGCGATGATCGAACGCTTTCAGCCGGATTCTGATGTTTTGGTTAGTAGCCATGTCTCTAAGTTCTCTTGATCCAGCGCCACCAGCGGCGTTGGAAATGGTTGTTTGCGTTCTGCTTCGCCCGGTGACAATCCCGGCTTTAAAGCAGTCGGCGTCAGGCTCTACCCAGAGCCTGACGCCTTCGTGCATTACTCAATAACTTTCGCAACCACGCCAGCGCCGACCGTGCGGCCACCTTCGCGGATAGCAAAGCGCAGACCGTCTTCCATCGCGATCGGTGCGATCAGCTCTACGACCATCTGCACGTTGTCGCCCGGCATCACCATCTCGGTGCCTTCCGGCAATTCGCAGGCGCCCGTTACGTCCGTCGTACGGAAGTAAAACTGCGGACGGTAGCCCTTGAAGAACGGCGTGTGACGACCGCCTTCATCCTTGCTCAGAATGTAGACTTCCGCCTCGAACTTGGTGTGCGGCGTGATCGAGCCCGGCTTCGCCAGTACCTGACCGCGCTCCACTTCTTCGCGCTTCGTGCCGCGCAACAGTACGCCCACGTTGTCGCCCGCCTGACCCTGGTCAAGCAGCTTGCGGAACATCTCAACGCCTGTGCAGGTCGTCTTCAACGTGTCCTTGATACCCACGATCGCGATTTCATCGCCTACCTTCACGATGCCGCGCTCGATACGACCGGTCACTACCGTGCCTCGACCCGAGATAGAGAACACGTCCTCTACCGGCATCAGGAAGTCGCCATCAATCGCGCGCTCCGGCTGCGGAATGTAGCTGTCCATTGCTTCGACCAGCTTGACCACCGACGGAACACCGATGTCGGAGGTATCGCCTTCGAACGCCTTCAGCGCCGAACCCGTTACGATCGGGGTGTCGTCGCCCGGGAACTCGTAGGTCGACAGAAGATCGCGCACTTCCATCTCAACCAGCTCCAACAGCTCTTCGTCATCCACCTGGTCAGCCTTGTTCAGGTAAACCACGATGTACGGCACGCCGACCTGGCGAGCCAGCAGGATGTGCTCTCGGGTCTGTGGCATCGGGCCGTCAGCCGCACTGACCACCAGGATCGCGCCGTCCATCTGCGCCGCGCCCGTGATCATGTTCTTCACGTAGTCCGCGTGTCCCGGGCAGTCAACGTGAGCGTAATGACGGTTCTCGCTCTCGTACTCTACGTGCGCCGTCGCAATCGTAATGCCGCGCTCACGCTCCTCAGGAGCATTGTCAATCTGATCGTAGGCCGAAACTTCACCACCGTAGGTCTCCGCCATTACTTTCGTCAGCGCCGCTGTCAACGTCGTCTTGCCATGATCTACGTGACCAATCGTGCCTACGTTTACGTGCGGCTTGTTTCTTTCAAATTTTGCTTTGGACATAACTAAATCCCAATTCCTGAGTTTTCTTTGAATTCATGAACGCAAAACGACGAATCGCCGCGCAATCAACTTGCCTTTCTAAGGACCGACTCGGCGACGTTATTCGGCACCTCGGCGTATTTTTCAAATTCCATGGAATACACAGCACGCCCCTGACTCATGGAGCGCAGGTCGGTCGCGTATCCGAACATTTCGGCCAGCGGCACTTCGGCACGAATGACCTTGCCTGACGGCGAATCATCCATGCCTTGCGGCAGACCGCGGCGACGGTTCAGGTCGCCCATAACGTCACCCATGTAGTCTTCTGGCGTGACGACTTCGACTTTCATGACCGGCTCAAGCAACACCGGGCTTGCTTTCAGCGCGCCGTCACGGAAACCCATGGAGCCAGCGATCTTAAACGCCATTTCGCTGGAGTCAACGTCATGATACGAGCCGTCGTACAAGGTGACTTTGCAATCCACCAGCGGATACCCGGCGATAACGCCGTTTTCCATTTGTTCGCGCACGCCTTTATCGACGGCGCCAATGTATTCTCGCGGCACAACCCCGCCAACAATCGCATTGACGAATTCATAGCCGGCACCGGCTTCCTGCGGCTCGATGCGCAGAAATACGTGGCCGTACTGGCCGCGACCGCCAGACTGGCGCACAAACTTACCTTCCTGCTCGACCGTCTTGCGAATCGTTTCGCGGTAAGCCACCTGCGGCTTGCCGACATTGGCCTCTACCTTGAACTCGCGCTTCATCCGATCAACGATGATGTCGAGGTGCAGCTCGCCCATGCCGGAAATAATCGTCTGGCCCGATTCATCGTCGGTGTGGACCCGAAAAGACGGATCCTCTTTGGCCAGCTTTTGCAGCGCCACGCCCATTTTTTCCTGATCGACCGTGGTGCGCGGCTCAACCGCGACGGAGATCACCGGTTCCGGGAACTCCATGCGTTCAAGCGTGATGATCGCTTTCGGATCGGTCAGCGTGTCGCCGGTGGTAACGTCTTTCAGACCAACGGCAGCGGCGATGTCTCCAGCCCGCACTTCCTTGATCTCCTGCCGATCGTTTGAGTGCATCTGCAAAATTCGGCCGATGCGCTCCTTCTTGCCCTTGATCGGGTTGTAAATGGTATCGCCTGAATTCAGCACGCCGGAATACACCCGGAAGAAGGTCAGGTTACCGACAAACGAATCGGTGGCAATCTTGAACGCCAGTGCCGCAAACGGCTCTTTGTCGTCGGGATGCCGTTCGGCCTCCGATTCGTCTTCAAGCAAGCCCGTGATCGCAGGAACGTCAGCCGGTGACGGCATGTAATGCACGACGGCATCAAGCATTGCCTGCACGCCTTTGTTCTTAAAAGCCGAACCACACAGCGTCGGGACTATTTCGTTTTTCAGGGTGCGACTGCGCAGCCCCTGCCGGATCTCGTCGTCCGACAACTCACCGTCGCCCAGGTATTTCTCCAGCAGCGCCTCAGAGCCCTCGGCTGCCGCCTCGACCATGCGCGCACGCCACTCATCGGCGGCTGCCTTCAGCGACGCTGGAATCTCCCGCGCCTCATAGGTCATGCCCATGTTGTCCGCATCCCAGTAAATGGCCTGCATGCGGATCAGGTCGATAACACCTTCGAAGTTTTCTTCTGCGCCTATCGGCAATTGCACCGGCACCGGCTTGGCGCCGAGTCGGGTCTCAACCTGCTTCACTACGCGCAGAAAATCCGCGCCTGCACGATCCATCTTGTTGACGAAGATCATGCGCGGCACGTGGTACTTGTTACCCTGCCGCCAGACCGTCTCCGTCTGCGGCTCAACACCACCCACCGAACAAAGCACCGTCACGGCACCGTCCAGCACCCGCAGGCTGCGCTCGACCTCAATCGTGAAGTCAACGTGCCCCGGCGTATCAATGATATTGATGCGGTGCTGCTCGAACTGCTTGTCCATGCCCTGCCAGAAGCAGGTAGTCGCCGCGGAGGTGATCGTAATACCGCGTTCCTGCTCCTGCTCCATCCAGTCCATAACGGCCGCGCCATCATGGACTTCACCTATCTTGTGCGATACGCCGGTATAGAACAGTACGCGCTCGGTCGTAGTCGTCTTGCCAGCATCAATGTGAGCCATGATGCCGATGTTGCGATAACGATCGATAGGAGTTGTGCGGGGCACGGGAATAAACCTGGAAAAGACAGATACGGGTCAGCGACTACCAACGGTAGTGCGAGAACGCCTTGTTTGCCTCAGCCATACGGTGCGTGTCTTCTTTCTTCTTGACCGCGGTACCGCGATTCTCTGCCGCTTCCATCAGCTCATGAGCCAGTCGATGCGCCATGGACTTCTCGCTGCGCTTGCGCGCGGCTTCGATGACCCAACGCATAGCCAGCGTCTGGCGACGAGCCGGACGAACCTCGATGGGCACCTGGTAGGTAGCGCCACCAACGCGGCGAGATTTAACCTCGACCACAGGCTTGACGTTTTCGAGAGCGAGCTCAAGAACTTCCAAAGGTTTGTCGGCGTCCGCCGCTGCCTTTTCGGTAATACGGTCCAGGGCGCCGTAAATAATGCGCTCAGCAACCGACTTCTTGCCGTCATTCATGATCATGTTCATGAATTTTGCAAGGAGGTCACTACCGTACTTGGGATCCGGCAGAATGTGGCGTTTCGGAGCCTGTGTTCTTCTTGACATGGTTAGTCTCTTTCGTGCCCGGGGATTAGTCCGGGGAGGATTAGTCTTGGCCTTGGGTCAGCGTTGCGCACGTCGCAGCCCGTCGTACTGACAGCCTGCAACGACGACTACGACTTGGGCCGCTTCGCACCGTACTTGGAGCGGCCCTGGCGACGATCGCCAACGCCAGCGCAATCGAGCGTGCCGCGCACGGTGTGATAACGCACACCCGGCAAGTCTTTCACACGACCGCCGCGAATCAGCACAACCGAGTGCTCTTGCAGGTTATGGCCCTCACCACCGATGTAACTGGTGACTTCGAAGCCATTGGTCAGGCGGACACGAGCCACTTTGCGCATGGCCGAGTTAGGTTTCTTCGGCGTCGTGGTGTAAACACGGGTACAGACGCCGCGCTTCTGAGGACAGCCCTCAAGCGCAGGTACACCGCTTTTTGCCGCTTTGACCGAACGCGGGTTGCGAACTAGTTGATTTGTAGTGGCCATAGGCCTTGTCTCTTCTCTGTCGTCTATTAAAAGATAGTCTTCATGTGCCGTTTCACGCACAACAACCCGCAGCCCGCCCTGTTGCGCGGCGGCCTGCAAGGCCGGCGTGGTCGCGCCGAACCCCAAACAGATCAGGATCTTGCGCCGTTCACGCCCGTAAACATAGGGCCCGCCGGCAGCGGGCCCGTTTGAGTAAGGGCGGGCATTGTATTGATGCCCGCGAGCAGGTGTCAAGCGGCCTGCCGACAGCGCTCCGCTGCCGGCAGGCCGCACACAGTCCCGCTATTCGGCTGCCGAGGTTTCCTCGGACGCCGCCTCACTCTCATTGGCATCGGCATCGGCTTCTGCTGCCGCTGCGGCCTCTGCAACCGCTGCCACGCCCTTGTCCTCAAGCTCTTTCAACTGGTCGGCGAAATCCTGTTCGCGCGTCCGGCGCCGTTCGGCGTGGTGCGCAAAACCGGTACCGGCCGGTATCAAGCGACCGACGATGACGTTTTCCTTCAGGCCGCGCAGATCGTCCTTCAGGCCCCGAACGGCGGCTTCTGTGAGCACGCGGGTCGTTTCCTGGAACGATGCAGCGGAAATAAAGGATTCGGTCGCCAGCGATGCCTTGGTAATACCCAGCAACATCGGCTCGTAGGTCAGGTTGTCCTTGTTTTGCGCAGCCAGCTGCTCCTGAACTTCCAGGGCACGCGCCTTGTCGAGCTGTTCGGCGCGCAGGAAGGTACTTTCGCCTGGATCGACCACCAGCACTTTTCTCAGCATCTGGCGAATAATCACCTCGATGTGCTTGTCGTTGATCTTCACGCCCTGCAGCCGGTAAACGTCCTGAATCTCGCGGACGAGGTAATCGGACAGCTCTTCAACGCCACGCAGTCTGAGAATGTCATGCGGGTTCGGTTCACCGTCGGCGATCACTTCACCGGCCGCGACCTGCTCACCCTCGAACACGTTCAGATGGCGCCACTTCGGAATCAGCTCCTCATGGCTATCACCCGCTTCGTCCGTAATGACGAGACGACGCTTGCCTTTGGTTTCCTTGCCGAAGCTGACCGTACCCGAGTACTCCGCCATGATTGCCGGCTCTTTCGGCTTTCTGGCTTCGAACAAGTCGGCAACACGCGGCAAACCACCGGTGATATCGCGGGTCTTCGAAGAAGCCTGCGGGATACGGGCAATAACGTCACCGACCTGAACCTCGGCGCCGTCTGACATCGAGATAATTGCGCCGGCCGGCAATGCGTAGACCGCCGGGATATCCGTGTTCGCAAAGCAAAGCTCAACACCTTCCGAGTCGACCAGCTTGGCGACAGGACGCAAGTCCTTACCACTGCCACCGCGCGCTTTCGGGTCAAGCACAACGATGCTGGTCAGACCGGTGAATTCATCGATCTGTTCGCTAACCGTGATGCCGTCTTCGAAGTCTTCAAAGTGCAGATAACCCGACACCTCGGTGACAACCGGGTGAGTATGCGGATCCCAGTTGGCCACAACCTGGCCCTGACTGACCTTGTCGCCGTCCTGCGCCGTGATGGTTGCGCCGTACGGCACCTTGTACCGCTCACGCTCACGTCCATGTTCATTAATGACCGATATTTCACCGGACCGCGATACAGCCACCAGGTGACTGTCCTTGTTCACGACGGTCTTGATGTTGTTGAGCTTGACGATGCCGTTGTTCTTGATTTCGATCGAGTTGACCGCTGCAGAACGAGACGCCGCACCACCGATATGGAAGGTACGCATCGTCAACTGCGTGCCCGGCTCACCGATAGACTGTGCCGCAATAACGCCGACAGCCTCACCGATGTTGATGCGGGTACCGCGCGCCAGGTCGCGACCGTAGCACTGGGCACAAACGCCGTAGCGAATCTCACAGGTAATCGGCGAACGCACCCATACCTGATCGATCGACAGGTCTTCGAGGCGCGATACGGCAGCTTCGTCCAGCATCGTGCCAGCATCAAAAGCAACCTTGTCCGTACCCGGAATGAGCACCGCCTGGGCAACCACACGACCCAGTACGCGTTCGCGCAATGGCTCGACAACGTCGCCACCTTCAACCAGCGGTGACATGGAAACGCCTTGCTGCGTTCCGCAATCAACCTCGGTCACCACAAGATCCTGCGCTACGTCGACCAGACGGCGAGTGAGGTAACCCGAGTTTGCGGTTTTCAGCGCGGTATCAGCCAGACCCTTACGAGCACCGTGAGTCGAGATGAAGTACTGCAGTACGTCCAGACCTTCGCGGAAGTTAGCCGTAATGGGGGTTTCGATGATCGAGCCATCCGGCTTGGCCATCAGGCCTCGCATACCGGCGAGCTGACGAATCTGCGCAGCAGAACCACGAGCACCGGAGTCGGCCATCATGTAGATCGAGTTGAACGATTCCTGATCAACCTCGACACCTTTGGAGTCGATGACTGTTTCCGAGCCGAGCTTGTCCATCATCGCCTTGGCAATCTGATCATTGGTGCGCGACCAGATATCGACGACTTTGTTGTAGCGCTCGCCTTCAGTAACGAGACCGGACGAATATTGATCCTGAATCTCTTTCACTTCGGCTTCAGCGCCAGCCAGAATCGACTCTTTGGTTTCCGGCACGACCATGTCGTTCACGCCGATGGAAATGCCCGCGATCGTTGCGAAGCGGAAACCCGTGTACATCAGGCGGTCGGCAAACACGACGGTCTTTTTCAGGCCGAGGTTGCGGTAGCAAGCGTTGATCGTGTTGGAGATCGCTTTCTTCGTCATGTCACGATTGATGACATCGAAAGACAAGCCTTTCGGCAACAGCGTCGACAACAAAGCACGACCAACCGTGGTTTCAACAACCTCAACCCGCGAGGCCACCTCGCCCTCACTGTCCAGCTCGTGCATCGGAACGCGTACTTTGACCCGTGCCTGCAGTTCGACGACACCGTTCTCATAAGCGCGACGGGCTTCGTCAACATCCGAGAACAACATGCCCTCGCCTTTCGCGTTCACTTTGTTGCGGGTCATGTAATACAGACCCAGTACAACGTCCTGCGATGGCACGATGATCGGATCGCCGTTGGCCGGTGACAGAATGTTGTTCGACGCCATCATCAGAGCGCGTGCTTCAAGCTGCGCTTCAATGGACAACGGTACGTGAACAGCCATCTGGTCGCCGTCGAAGTCAGCGTTGAATGCGGTACAGACGAGCGGGTGCAGCTGGATCGCTTTACCCTCAATCAGAACCGGCTCGAACGCCTGAATACCAAGACGATGCAGCGTCGGCGCACGGTTCAACATGACCGGGTGCTCGCGGATCACTTCCTCGAGGATGTCCCAGACTTCCGGACCTTCACGCTCTACAAGACGCTTCGCCGCTTTGATGGTCGTAGCTTCGCCACGCAATTGCAGCTTGGAGAAAATGAACGGCTTGAAAAGCTCGAGTGCCATTTTCTTCGGCAGGCCGCACTGGTGCAGACGCAGCGTCGGGCCGACCACGATGACCGAACGGCCGGAGTAGTCAACACGCTTGCCGAGCAGGTTCTGACGGAAACGACCCTGCTTGCCTTTGATCATGTCTGCCAGTGATTTGAGCGGACGCTTGTTCGTGCCGGTGATGGCACGACCGCGACGGCCGTTATCGAGCAGGGCGTCAACCGACTCCTGCAGCATGCGCTTCTCGTTGCGCACGATGATGTCCGGCGCATTGAGTTCCAGCAGGCGACGCAAACGGTTGTTGCGGTTGATCACGCGGCGGTACAGATCGTTCAGATCCGAGGTCGCGAAACGACCACCGTCGAGCGGCACCAGCGGGCGCAGATCGGGCGGCAGGACCGGCAATACCGTCAGGACCATCCATTCCGGCTTGTTACCGGATTCGATGAACGATTCGATCAGCTTCAGTCGTTTCGACAGTCGCTTGATCTTGGTCTCGGAACGGGTCGCACCCATGTCCTCACGAACCTGCAACATCTCGCGCTGCAGGTCGATGGTCATCAGCATCTCGCGAACAGCCTCGGCACCCATACGGGCATCGAATTCGTCGCCGTACTGCTCGATGGCATCGAGGTACATTTCGTCGGTCATGAGCTGGCCGCGCTCCAGCGGCGTCATGCCCGGCTCGATCACCACAAAGGCTTCGAAATACAGAACCCGCTCAATCTCGCGCAGGGTCATGTCCAGCATGAGGCCAATACGTGACGGCAGTGACTTCAGGAACCAGATGTGCGCAACAGGGCTCGCCAGGTCAATGTGCGCCATACGCTCACGACGTACTTTGGTCTGGGTGACTTCAACGCCACACTTCTCACAGACCACACCGCGGTGCTTCAGACGCTTGTACTTGCCGCACAGGCATTCGTAATCTTTGATCGGGCCAAAGATTTTCGCGCAGAACAGACCATCACGCTCCGGTTTAAAGGTGCGGTAGTTGATCGTTTCCGGTTTTTTGACTTCGCCAAAAGACCAGGAACGAATCATGTCCGGCGATGCGAGGCCGATGCGAATGGCATCGAAATCGTCGACGGGATTCTGGTACTTGAAAAGCTTCAGAAGATCTTTCATTAGTCTGTTTCCAGTTCAATGTTGATTCCCAGCGAGCGAATCTCTTTAACCAGTACGTTAAAGGACTCAGGCATGCCGGCATCCATTTCGTGCTCACCGTCAACGATGTTTTTGTACATCTTGGTACGGCCCTGCACGTCATCGGACTTGACGGTCAGCATCTCCTGCAGGGTGTAGGCGGCGCCGTAGGCTTCGAGTGCCCAGACCTCCATCTCACCGAAGCGCTGGCCACCGAACTGCGCTTTACCACCCAGCGGTTGCTGAGTAACGAGGCTGTACGGGCCAGTGGAGCGCGCATGCATCTTGTCATCCACCAAGTGGTTGAGTTTGAGCATGTACATGTAACCCACCGTGGTCTCACGATCGAACGAGTTACCTGTTCGACCGTCGATCAGGCGCGTCTGTCCGGTCTCCGGCAAGTCCGCCAGCGCCAGAAGCTGTTTGATCTCTTCTTCATTGGCACCGTCGAATACCGGCGTTGCGGTTGGTACACCGCTGGTCAGGTTGCGACACAACTCCATGATCTCGTCGTCGGAGAACGAATCGAGGTCTTC
Organism: Woeseia oceani; assembly: GCF_001677435.1. Lineage (GTDB taxonomy): Bacteria > Pseudomonadota > Gammaproteobacteria > Steroidobacterales > Woeseiaceae > Woeseia > Woeseia oceani. Next base: position 1,145,859 of record NZ_CP016268.1, on the reverse strand, counting down.
GTTGCGGCCACCGATCTTGTTGTAGATATCATCCAGGAAGCCGCGCAGCTTCACGATCGACTCCTGCGCGCGCAGCATGCGACTGATCTTGTTGCCGAGGCCTTTTGCCGCCCAGCCAAGATGCGTCTCCAATACCTGTCCGACGTTCATGCGTGACGGTACGCCCAGCGGGTTCAGCACGATATCGACCGGCGTGCCGTCCTTCGAATACGGCATGTCCTCCACCGGAACGATGGTCGAAATCACACCCTTGTTACCGTGACGACCAGCCATTTTGTCACCCGGCTGAATACGCCGTTTCACGGCCAGATAGACCTTGACCATTTTCAGCACGCCCGGCGCCAGATCGTCGCCCGCCGTGATTTTCGCCTTCTTCTCGTCATAGCGGCGGTCAAACTCTGCCGCCTGTGTTTTCAGGCGTTCCGCGTAACGTTCGAGCTGCTCGTTGGCTTCGTCATTCTTCAGCCGAACCTCGAACCACTGCTCGCGCGGTATTTCGTCGAGATAGGCTTTGGTTATCTTGCTGCCAGCGGCCAGTTTGTTCGGTCCACCTTGGGCGACCTTGCCAGTGATCATTCGCTCGACGCGCTGGTAAATATCCTCTTCGAGGATGCGCAGCGTATCGTCGAGATCCTTGCGAACGCTCTCGAGCTCGGACTTTTCGATTGACAGAGCACGTGCGTCCTTGTCGACACCGTCACGGGTAAAGACGCGTACGTCGATAACCGTGCCGTCCATACCCGGCGGAACGCGCAACGACGTGTCTTTAACGTCGGAAGCTTTCTCGCCGAAGATGGCACGCAGCAACTTCTCTTCCGGAGTCAGCTGGGTTTCGCCCTTCGGCGTTACCTTACCTACCAGGATGTCCCCAGACTTCACCTCGGCACCGATATACGCGATACCCGACTCGTCAAGCTTGGCAAGTGCCGCATCGCCGACGTTCGGAATATCCGCCGTAATATCTTCCGAGCCAAGCTTCGTGTCACGCGCAACACAAGACAGCTCTTCAATGTGGATTGTCGTGAAACGGTCTTCCTGAACCACACGCTCCGAGATAAGGATGGAATCCTCGAAGTTGTAGCCGTTCCAGGGCATAAACGCGACCAGCAGGTTCTGACCGAGCGCCAGTTCGCCGAGATTGGTTGACGGACCGTCAGCCAAAACGTCCCCGGCGGCAATCTTGTTGCCGGCGCCAACCAGCGGCCGCTGGTTGATACACGTGTTCTGGTTGGAACGCGTGTATTTCGTCAGATTGTAAATGTCGACACCGGATTCAAACGCGCCGGCCTCGTCATCGTTAACCCGTACGACGATGCGTGAGGCGTCAACCGAATCAACGATACCGCCACGTTTAGCGACTACCGTCACACCGGAGTCCACCGCAACCGCACGCTCCATGCCGGTACCAACCAGCGGCGCTTCAGAGCGCAGTGTCGGCACAGCCTGGCGTTGCATGTTAGAGCCCATCAATGCCCGGTTGGCGTCATCGTGCTCAAGGAACGGAATCAGCGAGGCTGCTACCGAGACGATCTGCCGCGGGCTGACGTCCATGTATTCGATAGTCGACGGATTCGCGAGCGAGAATTCATTCTGATGACGAACGGAAACCAGCTCTTCCGTGAAACGCCCTTTGTCGTCGAGCTCGGCATTTGCCTGGGCAATCACGAAGTTACTTTCTTCGATTGCGGACAGGTATTCGATATCCGTCGTCGCGCTGCCGTCTTTAACTTTGCGGTAAGGCGTTTCGAGGAAGCCGTAATCGTTGGTACGCGCGTAAACGGCCAGCGAGTTGATCAGACCAATATTCGGGCCTTCCGGCGTTTCAATCGGGCACACACGGCCGTAATGAGTCGGGTGCACGTCGCGCACCTCGAAGCCCGCACGTTCGCGCGTCAAACCACCCGGCCCAAGCGCCGAGACACGGCGTTTGTGAGTGACTTCCGACAACGGGTTGTTCTGATCCATGAACTGCGACAACTGGCTGGAACCGAAAAACTCTTTAACGGCTGCCGCAACGGGCTTCGCGTTAATCATTTCCTGCGGCATCAGGCCTTCCGTTTCAGCCTGGGTAAGGCGTTCCTTGACCGCCCGCTCTACGCGAACGAGTCCGACGCGGAAGGCATTCTCCGCCATCTCACCGACACTGCGTACACGGCGGTTGCCAAGGTGATCGATATCATCGACGCTGCCATGGCCGTTACGAATATCGACCAGCGTTTTCAACACATCGAGGATATCGTCCTTGTCCAGCACACCACTGCCTTCCGAGGTATCCCGGCCGACACGGCGATTGAACTTCATACGACCGACTGACGACAGGTCGTAGCGATCGGCATTGAAGAACAGGTTTTGGAACAGGTTCTCGGCGGCTTCCTTGGTCGGCGGCTCGCCCGGACGCATCATGCGATAAATCTCAACCAGCGCTTCAAGGCGAGTGGTTGATGGATCAATTTTCAGCGTGTTTGAAATATAGGCGCCGTGATCAAGGTCGTTCACGTACAACGTGCGAATGTGCTCGATGCCCGCGGCAATCAATGCCTCAATCAGTTCCGGTGTCAGGTCGTCATTGGCGGCAGCCAGCAATTCGCCGGTTTCCGTATCGACCACGTCGTGTGCCAGCACCTTGCCTTCAAGGTACTCGGGCGGCACGACCAGATCCGTAACTTTGGAATTTTCCATTTCGCGAACGTGCTTCGCGGTAATGCGGCGACCTTCTTCAACGATCAGCTTGCGACCCAGCTTGATATCGAAAATCGCGGTTTCACCACGCAGACGCTCGGGCACGAGGCCCATGCGAATTTCTTTATCGGAGAGGTAGAAGTCGTTGGTATCGAAGAACAGGTCCAGCATTTCTTCGTTCGACAAGCCAAGCGCGCGCATGATGATCGTAACCGGCAGTTTGCGGCGACGGTCAATACGAGCGAACACGCTGTCTTTCGGATCGAATTCGAAATCGAGCCAGGAACCACGGTATGGAATGATCCGGGCCGAGAACAACAGCTTGCCCGAAGAGTGTGTCTTGCCCTTGTCGTGATCAAAAAACACGCCGGGAGAACGGTGCAGCTGCGAAACAATAACGCGCTCGGTACCGTTGATCACGAAAGTACCGTGATCGGTCATCAACGGCATTTCGCCGAGATACACTTCCTGCTCACGAATGTCTTTCACCGGCTTCGGTGTGCCACTCGCTTCCTTATCATAAATAACCAGTCGAACTTTCACTCGAATCGGAGCTGCGTACGTCAGGCCGCGCATCTGGCATTCCTTGACGTCGAATACCGGATCGCCAAGGCGATAACTCACGTATTCCAGCGCCGCATTGCCTGAGTAGCTGACAATCGGAAACACCGTCTGGAAAGCCGCATGCAAACCAGCGTCCAGACGCTGATCCACTTCGCAGTCCACCTGCAGGAATTTCGCGTAAGAATCCAGCTGGATCGACAACAGGTACGGCACATTCAGAATCGTGGGCCGTTTGCCGAAGTCCTTGCGGATGCGCTTTTTCTCAGTGAATGAATAGGCCATTCGAGGTTACCCTTAACTAAAGGAAGTAGCTGGCTTTTGCCGTCCTGGCGCCTTCACGGCCAGTCACTTCCAAATTTCAAAGTTGGTCAAACTACTGCACACCGGCAGCCGCGGTCTTACCTGACAGTCGCGCTTACGCGGCTGCTTTACTCACACTTGCTGTATCTGCAAAAGAGGCAGACACGAACAAGCAGCCGGGCGGGTTTCCCCGCCGGCTGCTTGCCGACCCGCGGATAAACTCCACGTGATCGATTTACTTAAGCTCGACAGTAGCGCCGGCTTCTTCAAGCTGCTTCTTGAAGTTCTCGGCGTCGTCTTTCGAAGCGCCTTCCTTGACCGTTGAAGGTGCGCCTTCGACAGCGTCTTTCGCTTCCTTAAGGCCGAGACCGGTGATGGCGCGAACAGCCTTAATAACAGCAACCTTGTTGCTGCCAAAGCTGGCCAGTACCACGTCAAATTCGGTCTTCTCTTCGGCTGCGGCAGCTTCGCCACCGCCAGCGGCGGCTGCAACAGCTACCGGAGCTGCAGCGGATACGCCCCACTCTTCTTCGAGCATCTTGACGAGCTCAACCACTTCCATAATGGGCTTGGCGCTCAATTCTTTGAGCAGATCTGCGTTGGACAATGCCATTTCTAAATACCTCAATAAATCCTGAATCAGTTAAATACGATTTCGATCCGTTTCTCAGGCCGCTTCCTGCGAAGCGCGTGCGGACAACGTCCGTGCGAGCATTGCAGGCGGTTCGGCCAAGGTCCGTACCAGTTTGGACATCGGAGCCATCATGACGCCCAGCAGCATCGCGCGTGCCTGGTCCAGCGTTGGCAGCTCGGCGAGCTTTGACAGCTCACTTGCTTCCAACAACTGTCCACCGGCAGACAGCGAAACCGCCTTAAGTGCCTCGTGATCTTTCGCGAAGTTCTTAATTATCCTGGCAGCGGCACCCGGATCCTCTTTGGAAAATGCAAGCAGCAACGGGCCCTTGAGTGTGTCTTGCATACACTCGAACTCGGTGCCCTGGATGGCGCGGCGAGCCAGCGTGTTTTTAACCACACGCATGTACACGCCAGCATTACGGGCTTCAGCGCGCAATGCTGTCATCTCAGAAACAGTCAACCCTCTGTACTCCGCTGCAACAGCGGTAATAGAGTCAACCGCAACCGCATTTACCTCTTTGACAAAAGCTTTCTTGTCTTCGAGTCTCAGTGCCATGAATTTCTCCTGGCTTACGGTCACACAATCGGATGAAAAATCTCATCCGCCCTTTTCTGGCCTTCTCACCAGCCACGCCAATGGCGCGCCGGTTCGCTTGCCGTTGGGATGGCCTGCAAACGAACTGCAGATACCCTCCCGGGTGTCGATAACGGTGACCGTCGTGCAGATTGCTCTGATTCAGGTATCACCATCTGCGTAGGCTGAGGCTGTTCGTCAATTAAGAACGATAGTCACATCGCCCACCTACGGTCTTCGACGATGGCCGGTTACCCGGCCATTCGCCCTCTCACCACCTGTCGTCAGCGGGAGGGCAAACTCAATCTCAGGCTTATGCGTCTACTGTTGCCTGATCTACAGACACACCCGGCCCCATGGTTGAGGACACGGTGAGTCGTTTGAAATAAACACCTTTTGCCGATGCCGGCTTGGCCTTTCGCAGGTCTGCAAGCAACGCATACAGGTTGCCGGTAAGCGACGCCACATCGAAATCAGCACGACCGATCGGGCAATGAATAATGCCGGCCTTGTCCGTGCGATAGCGCACCTGACCTGCTTTGGCGTTTTTCACAGCCGTTTCGACGTCTGCTGTAACGGTGCCGACTTTCGGGTTGGGCATCAGTCCGCGCGGACCAAGAATCTGGCCAAGCTGACCAACGACGCGCATTGCATCCGGAGTAGCGATGACAACGTCAAAGTTCAGTTCGCCTTCTTTTACGGTCGCCGCGAGATCGTCGAAACCAACGATATCAGCACCGGCTGCTTTCGCCTTCTCGGCGTTTTCCCCCTGGGCAAACACAGCCACCCGAACCGTCTTGCCCGTGCCATGCGGCAACACCGTTGAACCACGCACAACCTGATCCGATTTACGCGGATCAACGCCGAGGTTCACGGCAACATCAATACTTTCTGCAAACTTGGCTGATGCCAGTTCTTTGACCAACGCCAGGGCGTCCGCCAATGGGTACGCCGTTGTTGCTGATACTTTTTCGCGCGCCAGTTTCTTGCGCTTGCTCATGCCAGCCATCAGTTCACTCCCTCTACATCGATACCCATGCTGCGGGCAGTGCCGGCAATCGTTCGCACAGCTGCTTCCATTTCGGCGGCAGTGAGATCGGGCATCTTGGTGGTCGCGATTTCTTCGAGCTGAGCACGGCTGACCTTGCCCACTTTCGTGGTGTTCGGCGTGCCGGAACCTTTCTTGATACCAGCAGCCTTGCGCAGCAGCACAGCGGCCGGCGGCGTCTTGGTAATGAACGTAAAGCTGCGGTCACTGTAAACAGTAATCACCACAGGAATGGGCAGACCCTGCTCAATGCTCTGCGTCTCGGCATTGAATGCCTTGCAGAATTCCATGATGTTCACACCGTGCTGACCCAGTGCGGGGCCAACGGGTGGACTTGGGTTTGCCTGGCCTGCAGGAACCTGCAGCTTGATGTAGCCAGTTACTTTCTTAGCCATTAAATTGCTCCTCGAGTACAAACGCCTTGTTAGGGCTCCTCGTAGTTTCTGGTTGTCGGGCAGTCACTGCCGCGACCCTGATTCTTAACTTGCACCGGCTATCGCCGATTCCGCTGCATTTTTAATGAGGCCAGCAGAAACGCCTCGAAACCGTGTCTAACCCTTTTCAACCTGACCGAAATCAAGTTCAACCGGTGTCGATCGACCCAGAATCTGCACTGCTACCTGCAGGCGACTCTTTTCGTAGTTAACTTTCTCAACCACGCCACTGAAGTCATTGAACGGTCCGTCGATAACCCGAACCACTTCACCGGGCTCAAACAGCACCTTCGGCCGCGGCTTGTCGACGCCTTCCTGCACACGCTGCAGAATATTGTCGGCTTCTTTCTGCGTGATGGGTGCCGGTCGGTCGCTCGAACCACCTATGAACCCCAGAACCTTCGGAACCTCTTTGACGAGGTGCCAGGTTTCGTCGTCCATCTCCATCTGCACAAGCACGTAGCCCGGGAAAAATTTGCGCTCGCTGCGACGCTTGTTGCCTTCGCGCATTTCGACCACTTCTTCGGTCGGCACCAGGATGTCGCCGAACTTGTGCTCGAGGCCCACCATCTTGATGCGCTCTTCAAGCGACGACTTCACCTTGTGCTCGAAATTCGAGTAGGCATGAACGATATACCAGCGTAACGCCACCGCGCTTACCTCTTCGGAATCCAGTCAATCAGGTCGTTGAGCCGACGAGCGTACGCGTCAGCCACAACAGGAATGAATCGAGACCCCAGAAAAACAGGGCCATAACCAGCGTAAACACAAAAACGGCGATCGCAGTTTGCGTCGTTTCCGTTCGTGTCGGCCAGATAACTTTGCGAATTTCGATGCGCGAACCCTGGACGAAGGCGCTCAGCCGCCGTCCCTGCGCACTCGTCATGGCAATGCCTATGCCAGCCGCAACGCCTGCCAGAACCATCAGCACTCGCAATGGCAAAGACATGTCGACGTAGTAGTAGTAGGCAAATAAACCGCCAACCAGCACAAAGGCTGCGATCAGCAGTTTGACTATGTCCAGCGCGCCGCTCTGACTTGTTTCGGTCGTAGTTGCCATGTCGTCCGTCGTCTACTTCATTAAACAGCTGACCCGCGGTCAGCCGATTCGCACTGTTGCCAGCATCAAAGCCGGAACGCATACGCGCCCGGCTTTTCGGCACCTGCAAGCGCACATCTGTCCGCCTGCCTAATGGCAGGCCAGGAGGGAATCGAACCCCCAACCTGCGGTTTTGGAGACCGCCGCTCTGCCAATTGAGCTACTGGCCTAGTGTCAACACGGTGCCGACCAAACGATCAGCCAACACCCAAAAATTGTCGTTTGCGCTCCGACCCCGTAAACGCGTTGCAGTTCCTACGCGACTCGCAGTCCGATCCAAATTTCGCGCCCCACTCCCGCAAGCCGAAGCCTTTACCCTCGCAGGCTGGCCAGAACTTGGTAAGAGCAGGTCCTTACTCCGGAATAAGCGGCAGCAGGCCCTGTTCAGAACCTGCTGCCGTTACCCATTACTCAATAACTTTCGCAACCACGCCAGCGCCGACCGTGCGGCCACCTTCGCGGATAGCAAAGCGCAGACCGTCTTCCATCGCGATCGGTGCGATCAGCTCTACGACCATCTGCACGTTGTCGCCCGGCATCACCATCTCGGTGCCTTCCGGCAATTCGCAGGCGCCCGTTACGTCCGTCGTACGGAAGTAAAACTGCGGACGGTAGCCCTTGAAGAACGGCGTGTGACGACCGCCTTCATCCTTGCTCAGAATGTAGACTTCCGCCTCGAACTTGGTGTGCGGCGTGATCGAGCCCGGCTTCGCCAGTACCTGACCGCGCTCCACTTCTTCGCGCTTCGTGCCGCGCAACAGTACGCCCACGTTGTCGCCCGCCTGACCCTGGTCAAGCAGCTTGCGGAACATCTCAACGCCTGTGCAGGTCGTCTTCAACGTGTCCTTGATACCCACGATCGCGATTTCATCGCCTACCTTCACGATGCCGCGCTCGATACGACCGGTAACGACCGTACCTCGACCCGAGATAGAGAACACGTCCTCTACCGGCATCAGGAAGTCGCCATCAATTGCGCGCTCAGGCTGCGGAATGTAGCTGTCCATGGCTTCGACCAGCTTGACCACCGACGGAACACCGATGTCGGAGGTATCGCCTTCAAACGCCTTCAGCGCCGAACCCGTTACGATCGGGGTGTCGTCGCCCGGGAACTCGTAGGTCGACAGAAGATCGCGCACTTCCATCTCAACCAGCTCCAGCAGCTCTTCGTCATCCACCTGGTCAGCCTTGTTCAGGTAAACCACGATGTACGGCACGCCGACCTGGCGAGCCAACAGGATGTGCTCGCGGGTCTGTGGCATCGGGCCGTCAGCTGCGCTGACCACCAGGATCGCGCCGTCCATCTGCGCCGCGCCCGTGATCATGTTCTTCACGTAGTCCGCGTGTCCCGGGCAGTCAACGTGAGCGTAATGACGGTTCTCGCTCTCGTACTCTACGTGCGCCGTCGCAATCGTAATGCCGCGCTCACGCTCCTCAGGAGCATTGTCAATCTGATCGTAGGCCGAAACTTCACCACCGTAGGTCTCCGCCATTACTTTCGTCAGCGCCGCTGTCAACGTCGTCTTGCCATGATCTACGTGACCAATCGTGCCTACGTTTACGTGCGGCTTGTTACGCTCAAATTTTGCTTTCGACATGTCCTTAACTCTCGTGAATTTTTAGATTTTTTTTCGCCAGATCTTCTGGCCAATCCCGGACGGCACCATCGCCGATTTTCTTAACTGTTCCCGCTACTGCACCCAGTTGTAACTGGAGCCCACACCCGGATTTGAACCGGGGACCTCTTCCTTACCAAGGAAGTGCTCTACCCCTGAGCTATGTGGGCGTACTTTGGCAGCCCTGCCGCCCGCCCAAACTGGAGCGGGTGATGGGAATCGAACCCACATCATCAGCTTGGAAGGCTGAGGTTCTACCGTTGAACTACACCCGCACTTCGTCCTGTTTCGAGTTAGCAACCTTCGATTGCCACTCCTGAATTCCTGCAACTGCCTGACTGCATTCTGCCGACCTTCGGTCGGAACCCGGGCCGCAGCTCGCCAGCTCCTTCTGTTGCGTTTCAGGTGCAGCAAAAAAACGACGTATCGCTACGCCGTCGGGGCCACACTCTGATTTTCACCACGCACAAAAAAAATCCGGAAGTCTCTGATCCAACCGTCCGAATTCTGGAAATCGTTAGCTCTGTAATCCTTGCCAGGAAATCGCTCAATCTTGCAAAGGCTACGTGGACCGGTCCATCCGATTCACTCACCTTGCCTTATCGCAGCATTCCTGCTGACTCTGTTTGCCGGTACTTGCAGTCAGCGCCTTGCCTTGCTCGCTACCGCCGCCACCGGGCTTCATTACTGGTGGAGGGGGTAGGATTCGAACCTACGTAGGCATAGCCAGCAGATTTACAGTCTGCCCTCGTTGACCGCTTGAGTACCCCTCCGCGCACACAAGCCGGGCATTGTCTAATCCTGATGCCGGCCTGTCAACAGAAAGTCCTGAGTTACCGGGCTTTCAGTGCGACGCTAAAGCCTGTCGCGGGCGGCGCATTTTCCTGACTGGGGTCTGGAAGTCAAGAAACGTCGTGATTCAAGAATTCCCTGCCTCTGGCAAACAGCTCGAATTGCCACTATTTACAGCGCCCAGTGCCAGGGCTCGTAGACGAATCCGTCCTTGTTGGCGCGCGGGTAGCTCATGGAAAAGCCGAAGTCGGCAGCATTTTTCTGAAGCCACACAAAGGCTTCCGTGTCTTCGAAGGCTTCTGTGAGCGGCCGGCTGCCGGGTGTTGCAATATCAATTGCGCGACCGCTGTGGTGCTCGCTGTAGCCGGGGGCGGCATTGACACGCAGGACCTCCCTGATGCCCTGGCCCGCCGCAAGCTTGGTCCGGATCAGCTCCGCCTGGTAGTCAAAGCTGCGAAATCCGGAAACCATCAGCAGGCGCACGCCCGCCGCGGCTGCGGCCGCGACCATGGCGGTCCACTGCGCAGCGGCATCCGGCGTCAGCCGCTGCATCCGGCCGACGAGATTCGGGCCCACGTCAATCAGTTCAAGGGCATCCGGGTGGTAAGGCGGGTGACCGCCCCGGCCATAATCCGCAGGTATACCTAGTTCCTCGTGCAGGGAGCGCTGATCATCGGACAGCATCGCAGTACCTGTAAGTTGGGCAGAAGCCGCGGATTGTCCCACATTGCATTCTCCCGGCAACCACCGCTGCCTATGAATCGGCACATGCAGGCCCGCGCAAGCACGACTACAATGCGCCCCTGCCAACCAGCACCGGTTCCAATATGTCCCGAGACACCCTTTACACCAGCCAAAGCGCGGCGATTGGTTCGTTCGAGTTTAACGATGCGGTCGCCAGCGTATTTCCAGATATGCTGCGCCGTTCGATTCCCGGCTATGCGCAGACTATAGAAGCCATCAACGGCTTGGCGCGCCGCGCAGTGCAGCCGGGAAGCACCTGTTACGATCTGGGTTGCTCTCTGGGCGCCGCAACGCTCGCGATGCGTCACGGAATCACCGTACCGGACTGCCGGATCGTCGCCGTGGACAATGCGCCGGCGATGATCGAGCACTGCCGGAACATCGTCGAAGCCGACAACGCCGCAACTCCCGTTGAGGTTGTGGAAGCTGATTTGCGCGAAACCCCCATCGACAATGCATCGATGGTCGTCCTGAATTACACCTTGCAGTTCATCCCGGCCGCAGAGCGAAACGAACTCATCGGCCGCATCGCCCGCGGCATGCGCGACAATGGCGTGCTGGTTCTGTCCGAGAAAGTTACCCATGAAGACCCGGAATTCGATGCGTTGCTCATCGACCTGCACCACGACTTCAAACGCCAGAACGCCTACAGCGAGCTCGAGATTGCACGCAAGCGCGCCGCCATCGAAAACGTGCTGATCCCGGATACGGTTGCCACCCATCTGGAACGGCTGCAGAACGCGGGCTTTCGGCGTGCCGGCGTGTGGCTGCGCTGGTTTAGTTTCGTGTCTTTCGTTGCGGTGCGCTGAGCGCGCATGGACAGACAAACGCTCTGCGACGATCTCACCGCAGCCGGCCTGGCGGACTGGCCAGCACTGCTCGGACCGCTGCTCGATGCCCGTTTGAACCGGGCGGCGCATGGCGATATGCCGGCCTGGCTGGACGCCGTGCGGGCCTTGCCGCCAGTGTCGCCGGGCGCGGTGGCACTCGACACCGGCACAGTGCGTTTGCTCGACGCCGAATTACCGCCGGCAGAACGTGCTCAGGCCGAAGCCCAGTTGCGCAAATTAATGCCATGGCGCAAAGGGCCTTTTGATATCGGCGGTCTGATTGTGGACTGCGAATGGCGTTCCGACCTCAAATGGTCGCGGGTCGCAGCGGCGATCAGCCCGCTGGCTGGCCGCACGGTACTGGACGTTGGCTGCGGCAATGGCTACTACGCTCTGCGCATGCACGGCGCCGGCGCCCGTTGCGTTATCGGCATCGACCCAACGTTACTGTTCGTCATGCAATTTCAGGCATTACGGCATTTTCTGCCGCCATTGCCGGTACACGTGCTGCCGCTGACCTGTGAGGAACTCCCTGCAAGCGGCGTATTCGACACCGTTTTTTCCATGGGTGTCCTTTACCATCGCCGTTCGCCCGTCGATCACTTGCGGGAGCTGCGCGGGCAACTGCGCCAGGGGGGTGAACTCGTACTCGAGACCCTGGTATTGCCGGGCGACGGTACCTACGCCCGCACCCCACCGGGCCGCTATGCGCGCATGCGCAATGTCTGGATGCTGCCGACTGTCAGCGAACTGACCGTCTGGCTCGAACGGACCGGCTTTCGCGCCGTGCACTGCGCGGACCTCAGCGCAACCACTCCCGACGAACAACGCTCCACCGACTGGATGCCATTTGAATCCTTGCGCGAAGCACTTGATCCGGACGACCCCAGCCTCACCGTCGAAGGCTGGCCAGCGCCACTCCGCGCCACATTAATCGCTCGCAACGATTGAGGCCGCTGCTCGACAAGCTGTTTTCCAACGCCAGTATCGGCGTATACTTCTAATCCTTCTGTCTGCTCAGAAATAAGTGAACGAAATGCGAATGTCGCCCGCAATTGAAAAATACGTACTCCACTGGGGGGAAATGGGCACCCGCTGGGGCACCAACCGCACCGTCGCGCAAATTCAGGCCCTGCTCTATTTGTCACCACACCCGTTGCGGGCCGACGAGATTGTGGAGCTGTTGTCGGTCGCCCGCTCCAACGTCAGTACCAGCATCCGCGAATTACAGAGTTACGGTCTGGTCAAGATGACCCATGTTCTGGGTGACCGCCGCGATTACTTCGAATCACTGCACGATGTGTGGGATCTGTTTCGCGTCATTATTCAGCAGCGCAAGGAACGTGAACTGAACCCGACACTCACGATGTTGCGCAAGTGCGCGGAAGACGTTGACGCTGAAGCGGAAACCGACCCGGCAACCAAAGAACGCATCCGCAACATGCTGAACTTCGTTGAAGGCACCAGCGACTGGTACGAAAAAATTCACGAAGTGCCGTCATCAACGCTGACCAAGCTGATGAAATTGGGCGTCGGCATCACGAAGTTCGTGAAGTAGGCAACCACCAGACGCGCCGACCGCTTTCTGCCGGCAGCAACCGATTCAGTATGCACCGCCTGCGTCAGGGAGAGGCGCATTCATCAACGAGAACCGGCTCGCTGTCACCTTTCACGCGCAATAGCCAGACCGACGTCTCCAGTGCACGTTCGCCAGGGCCACCGTGAACGGTATTTGCCGGACGATGAAAGTAACCGCCCTCGGTGTAGACCCCCGTTACCGGCTCACCACCGTAGCACTCGCTGCCCTCGTAACGGCCGGAAATAAGATAGCCCTCGAGAACCCGTTCGCGTCGTTGCCAGGCTACGCGCGCCTCAGGCTTTACTTGCAGCAGCCAGGTCCGCGACCCGCTGCCCGGGTCGCGGCGCATTTCCTTGACCATCATGCCGCGATCTTGCGGAGCATCGGACAGGGGCTGCCAGGCCACGACTTCGCTGCTGTAGATGATCGGGGACTTGTACTCGTTCTGCGGGTTGGCATCGTCAAGAAAGTACAGGACCTCAGCGCCATACGTTGAACTCAGGTTGACCCCGCTAAAGCCTGGCGGAATCCATACGTAGCCGCCTGGCTCAAGCGTAAGATCAGCTATCCGCATCTCGCCGTACAAAACATACAACTCAAGACTTTTGCCGGGCGATGCGCCGCTGGACCCGGTCCAGTTGGCTGGCAAAACGATACGATTGCTCGACCGGCGCGTTTGCGGGTTACCCGCGAACTGCTTGGCACGCACACCCGGCAATGCCGCCAGAAACACGTCCGGCAGTTCGTCGGCCTGCACGAACACCGGGTACGGCAACTGTGGCCGGGTTGTCGCACAACCTGCCAACGCCAGTAACAGACAAACCAGCAATGTGCGCATGGGCACTACTCTCCTGCAATTGATTCCTGATGCATACTGACAGTGAACATCGCCGTCAGACTGCGACAGAGTTCCCATTCAGCGGAACTCCATTGAGACACGTTCATCGCCTGATCAAGTGTACAAAGCCGGCAATGAAAAACCCGAATGCAATCAACCCAACGGTTTCAACAAGCCATGGAGCACCCAGCCACTCTGTACCGATCCCCTCTGGCTTGCGGTTCTGCACGAACGCAACAGCGGCGATGCCCACGCCCAGCAATCCTTCGCCACCAACGAAACCGCTGCCCAGCAATATGCCTCTCTCGCGACGTACTGCCGCAACGTCTCTGGACTTCGCCTGGCGCTCAAAAAAGCCGCGCAACAATCCGCCCAGGAATAACGGCGTCATCGTTGACACAGGCAGGTAAACGCCGACGGCAAAGGGCAACGATGGGACCTTTAATAACTCGCACAACAACGCTATACCGATACCAATACCGACAAAGCCCCAGGGTAATTGTTGATCAAGCACGCCTTCGATAACCAGTTTCATCAGCGTTGCCTGCGGTGCGGGCAATTCCGTGCCACCAAAAGTGAAGGTCTCCGCCAGCAACAATACCGACAGGCAAACGAAGGTCGCCGATGACAGCACGCCGATGAGTTCACCGATTTGTTGGCGGCGCGGCGTCGCACCGAGCAGGTAACCCGTTTTTAAATCCTGAGATGTATCGCCTGCGATGGATGCGGCGATCGCGACAACACAGCCGACTGTCAATGCGCCCGCCTTTCCCGCCATATCTGTCCAGCCCATGACCAGAAAAATGCCAGCGGTACCCAGTAACGAGGCAATCGTCATACCGCTGGTTGGATTGCTGGTCACGCCAACCAGACCAACAATTCTCGAGGCGACGGTCACAAAGAAGAACGCGAACACAACCACGCATACAGCGGCCACCAGTCGCACGGGCAAGCCACCAATATCACTAAACACCTGCGGTACGAAGGCCAGCACTGCCGCGACGACCAGCAGCCCAAAGCCGACAAACTTCAATGGCAAGTCGCTATCCGTGCGGCTAACAGCGCCAGGCGGTTCGGACCCATCGCCCAGGCAAGCCTGCAACTCCCCGGTCCCGATGCGAAAGCTATGCACCATCACCGGAATACTGCGTATCAACGTGATGATACCGGCGGTAGCAACCGCGCCTGCGCCGATATAACGCACGTAACGCGTCCAGAGCTGGGCCGGACTCATGTCCGCAATCAGACGCACGGTTTCCGGAAACACCGGAGTCGTGAAGCCTTCACCCCAGGCATTGATCGACGGGATGATGACAACCCAGGCCAGCAGACCTCCGCCCACCATCACCGTCGCAATGCGCGGCCCGAGGATATAGCCGACACCAAACAGCGCCGCCGACAGATCCAGTCCCAGTTCGCCCTTTTTCAGAAACGGTATCTTGCTGGCCACTTGAGCAGGAATCACGTGCAGCCACGAGGTCAGGAACTTGAAAAAAGCCCCCAGGCCCAGGCCGAAAAAAATGTAACGCGCGTTTTGGCCACCCACTTCGTTGGCAACCAATACTTCAGCGCAAGCC
The DNA here is from genome assembly GCF_001677435.1 of Woeseia oceani. GTDB lineage: Bacteria > Pseudomonadota > Gammaproteobacteria > Steroidobacterales > Woeseiaceae > Woeseia > Woeseia oceani. Next base: position 1,130,549 of record NZ_CP016268.1, on the reverse strand, counting down.
GTGCCTTCCGGGTACGGCAAACGACCGTGTTCGCCCTTGATCAATAGTCGCCGCAACGGAATCATGAACAGGATGCCTATGAGTCCTCCACACAGCGCCAGCAGAGTCATTTGCAACAAGCCCGGAGCAAGGCCCCACAGGAATAACGCAGGCAAGGTGAAGATCACGCCACTGGCGAGCGAACTGGATGCCGAGCCGATGGTTTGCGACAAGTTGGCTTCGAGGATATTCCCGGAATAGCCGACCGACTCCAGCGCTTTGAAGGCCGCGACGGTCATCACCGCGACCGGTATGGAGGTACTGATAGTAAGGCCCGCACGCAAGCCGAGGTAAGCATTGGCCGCGCCGAACACGACGCCAAAGAAGATACCCAGCAATACCGATTTCAGTGTCAGCTCAGGCAGTGCAGCAGCAGGTGGTACATAGGGCTCGTACTCTTTACCCTCGTCTGGCACAAGGTAAGCGAGCGGTGACAGGCCCGTCCTTTTTTCCTGAGTACTGCTCATGCGTCTGAACCTCCCGGCAGCGGAAGAACACGATACACAAAAGCCTGATGACAGGCACCGCATGCGCCAATAAAAAAGCCGCCCAGAAACTGGGCGGCATAGAAGCGCGGATGTTAACCGGCTGGCACTGCGCGGTTGCTGATCGTTGCTACGCTCCTTGCGTCAGCATCAATCGCCATTCGCCGTGCCGAATCGATGTACCGCCAGTTGGTTGCCGCTCCGGAAGCGGCTACGGTCGCGTGAATTGAGAGGAAACGCGCTACCGAAACCTGACTGGCATTCCTGCCTGCGGTGACATCGGATCTGCCCTGATAACACTCCATCTCCGTGCGTACCGGTATGGTACGGCGAGAATGCTACTACATCTTGTGGGCTACTGCGATAGTCACACAAGATGTGGGCGAGATCGGGTCGGTACGTCTGCGCCCCGAACTCGTACCCGGACGAGCAGCAAGGTACGCTTCGCTGCTTCAAGATGAACGGCGGGGGAAGAGTATTGAGTGAATCAGCGCTAGACGGACGAAGTACACACCAGACGGTAGGCCTCATCCTTGGCCCCCTGCTGGCATTATCCATACTGCTCTCAAACCCGCCCGGTGACTTGTCGGTTGCAGCCTGGCGCACAGCCGCAATGGCATTGCTCATGGCCGTATGGTGGGCAACAGAGGCGGTCCCGATTGCCGTTACCGCGCTACTCCCACTGGTCGCGTTCCCGCTACTCGGTATCGCGGATATGCAGACAACGTCATCACCGTACGCGAACAAAGTGATCTATCTTTTTCTCGGCGGTTTCATCGTCGCCTTTACCATGCAACGCTGGAATCTGCATCGGCGGATAGCCCTGACTATTCTGCAGCACGCAGGTGGCAATGGCCGATCCCTGATAGGCGGCTTCATGATTGCCAGTGCTCTGTTGAGCATGTGGGTAATGAATACTTCAACAACCATGATGATGCTGCCTATTGCCGTGTCCATCATCGGCGTCATTCATTCGACGGTTGGCGGCCTTGACGACCGGGCCCGCCACGACTTTCAGTACGCACTGTTGCTGGGAATCGCGTACGCGTCCTCGATTGGCGGCATGGCTACTCTGGTCGGCACAGTGCCGAACGCCTTGCTGGCTGCGTTCATGCTCGAGAGCTACGGTACAACCATCGATTTCTCAAGCTGGATGATGGTCGGGATACCCATGAGCGCGTTGTTGCTGCCACTTGCGTGGCTGTCTCTGACACGCTGGGTATTCCGCGTTGACTTCAAGACCTCCGGCGAGGGCCGCGCCACACTGCGTGCCATGAAAGACGACATGGGCACGATTTCCATTCCGGAACAGCGGGTCGGTATCGTATTCGTAGTACTCGCCCTGGCCTGGATTTTCCGTCCGCTGCTCATTCAGCTACCCGGCCTGTCGGGACTGGATGACTCCGGTATCGCCATGGCCGGCGCCGTCGCGCTGTTCTTGATACCAAGTGGCGATCGCAACGACCCGCTTCTTATCCGTTGGGTACATGTTGAAAAATTGCCATGGAGCATATTGTTGCTGTTCGGGGGTGGTTTATCACTTGCGGGGGCTTTCAGTAACACCGGACTTGCCGCGTGGTTGGGCACCAGCCTCAATGCGTTCGGCGCGCTGCCAATTGCACTGTTGGTCATGCTCGTCGCGGCATTGATCATTTTCCTTACAGAACTCACCAGCAATATCGCGACGACAGCCACCTTTCTCCCGGTAGTTGGAGCTATTGCCATCGAAGCAGGTATTGACCCGGTGGTCCTCGCGGTGCCGGTGACGTTCGCGGCAAGTTGTGCGTTCATGCTGCCAGTTGCGACACCGCCCAACGCCATCGTATTCGGCTCCGGACTGCTTACGATTCCCAAAATGGTTCGCGCCGGTTTCGCACTCAACCTCATCGGCATCGCGCTGGTAACTTTGATTGCATTGACGCTGGCACCCCGATTTCTTCATTGATACGCAAGAGGACGCCATGACGCAGGAAGACAATTACGCAGTCGGCAAACAGAACAGCGTCCGGCAGTTGCGCGACAAGGCCAGCTACGATCGCGAACTTGTGCACCGCATCCTCGATACCGGGCTGGTTGCACATGTGGCATTCGTACAGGACGGCCAGCCGCTTGTCGTGCCGATGATTCACGCTCGTGACGGCGAAACGTTGTACCTTCACGGCGCGCGGAAAGCACGAGTGATCCGAATGCTCGCCGAGAACAGCAAGGTCTGCATCAATGTCACTCTGCTGGACGGCATAGTGCTGGCGCGCTCGGCATTCAATTCATCAATGAACTATCGCTCGGTAACGGTGCATGGCGTAGCAACTCTCATTGAATCCGCACAGGAAAAACTGCACGCGATGAAGTGCATTAGCGAACAGCTCATGCCCGGCCGCTGGGATGAACTGCGCGCACCGCTTGAGCGCGAAGTAAAAATGACCGGCGTTATCGCCGTTTCCATCGACAGCGCCGCTGCCAAGGTTGCCAGTGGACTGCCTGAAGACGAAGAAGACGACTACGGCATTCCTGTGTGGGCAGGGACATTGCCCGTGGTCTCAAATTCGGGGCAATTGATCGATGATGAGCGCCTGCAGCCCGGCGTAAGGCCATCGCCTGCCGTGCTCGCCCTGCAAAATCGGCGACTTTGAACCAAGTGCGCAATATCTGCGGTACAGTAGGCTCGCTACGCACCGACACATCACATGGAGCATCATTGCCATGGCAAACATGATCAATCGCCAGATTCGCCTTGCCAGCCGCCCGGATGGCTGGGTAAGCGCAGACAATTTCACATTGACCGACGCTCCTGTCACCGAGCCCGCCGACGGCGAATTGCTGGTACGTAATCTATTCATGTCAGTCGACCCGTACATGCGCGGGCGCATGAATGACACCAAATCCTACGTGCCGCCGTTTCAGATCGGCGAAGTGCTACAGGCAGGCGTCGTCGGTCAGGTCGTCGAAAGTCGTAACGACTCATTCGCAAAAGGTGATTTTGTCAGCGGCATGTTGGGCTGGGAAAACTATTCAATCTCCGACGGCACCGGTCTGCACCAGGTTGCGGAGGGCGCGGTCCCGCTCTCCTACCATCTCGGCATACTGGGCATGCCGGGTATGACCGCCTGGGTCGGGCTGATGAAAACCGCCGCGGCGAAGCCCGGTGACACCGTATTTGTATCGGCGGCCTCGGGCGCCGTCGGCAGCATCGTCGGACAACTCGCCAAGATCCACGGTTGCCGGGTAACCGGGTGCGCGGGCTCTGACGAAAAAATTGAGTTGTGTGAAAGCGATTTCGGCTACGACGCGATGTTCAACTACAAGACCAGCGACAACATCGCCAAAAGCATCGCCAGCGTGTGTCCGGACGGCATTGACGTCAATTTCGAAAACGTTGGCGGGAAGATTTTTGAAGCGGCACTCTGGAATATGCGCAACTTTGGTCGCATTGCACTCTGCGGAATGATTTCCAATTACAACGATGCGCATCAGGAACCAGGCCCGCGCGGCATGATGCTGATGATTGCACGACGCCTGACAATCAAAGGTTTCATAGTCAGCGACGATCGCGATGCCTGTATGGAGTACGTACGCAAAGCGAGTGGCTGGCTGGCCGAAGGTCGCCTGAACTACCGGGAAACGGTGGCCGAGGGAATTGAGAATGCGCCGCAGGCATTGCTAGATGTATTGCAGGGCAAGAACGTCGGCAAGCAAATCGTACGCCTTGCGGAACCCGGGTAATACGCAGACCGACCAGCGCATTGATAATCTTCGGCTGCCTCCAATACTCGGCGGACGAAAGCAGAGCACAAAAAAAGCCCCGGACCAGCCGGGGCTTTCTTGTTTGGCGAACCGCGTCTATTCGTAGTCGTAAATAACTTCCAGACCGTACACACGGCCTTTGTTCAGCGGCGAGAAGGTCGCTTTGTTGCCCGACAATCCCGGCACCGGGAAGCCCGGACTGCCTGGGAAGTTGCCTGGCAATTGGGTATCGCCACCGATCGTTGACTCGTCTTTCAGGTTCTTGCCGTAGAGCGAGAACTTCAATCGGTTGTCTTTGAAGCCCAGGTTGACGCTGGCGTCAAACATGTCGGCAGCTCGCAGCGAACCACGGTTGTTATCAGTGTACTTCGCCGGATCGCGGCGATAGCCGCTGGCCTGCATCGACAAATTGCCCCAGGAATAGTCGCGGGTATAAACCAGCTGCGCACCGTAGGACCAGGGAGCAAGCCGTGGCAATTGCAGTGCACGGTCACCCGCGTCGATGACACCGTCACTCGAAATGTCGAAGTTCACTTCGTCGTACTGGCCGTCGACGTAGCCAAGACTGGTGGACAGGAACAACGAATCTGACAGCACCCAGCTTGCTTCGAGATCGAGGCCGGTGATGGTAGCGTCAGCGGTGTTTTGGATGATCTGCACCACACCAACGACCGGATCGGTGAGGTTAACCTCACGCTGCATATCTTCGATAGTGTTGTGATAAGCAGCGGCATTCAAACGCACGCGGCCGTCAGCAAAGTCCTTCTTGACACCCACTTCGAAAGACGACTGCTCTTCTTCATCGAAGCTGCGGTTCGGAATGGCAACGGCGGTGTGACGCATATTGTAACCACCACTGCGGAAGCCTTTTGTCCAGAATCCGTACAACTGAGTCGAGTCGTTCGGTTTGACCTGGATACCAATTTTCGGCGTGAAATTCTTCCAGCTGCGGGAGTCATTAAGATCTGCACTGGCGCAACCGGCATCAATCGTACACAGGTTCAACGGTATCGACGCAATCCGTGCCGTCTTTTCTTCTTGCGTATAGCGGCCGCCAAAGTTCAGTGTGAATACGTCATTCAGAACAACGTCAAGAGACGCAAAGACAGCGAATGTTTCCGACTCCTGATCACCGCCACCCGTGATATCCAGCGCGCCACCCTGAATTAGCCGGCGCTCAAGGTACAACAGGTCCTGCTTGAAGAAGTAGGCACCGGTCGTCACGTACAGGTTGTCGTATGAACCGGAGTAACGCAGCTCGTTCGAGAACTGGTCCTGCTCCGTACGCGCTGGCGCGTGAAACAGGAATATCGGTGACGAATCAATATCGCTCAATGTCATTGATGAATATTCGCGCCAGCCAAGGATGTTGACGATCTCACCGTCACCGGCATTCACATCGAACGTTGACTCAAACGTGAATTGATTCCATTCATTGTCATAGTAGCCAGGCTCGTCAATCGCGAATCCGAAACCGGTCGTGCCGTACAAGCCCTCATTCTGCGATGCCGGGCCATCTCCTTCGGTTTCGCCATGCTCCATACGCAGCAGGAAGTTCATCGAATCATTTGGCAGGTACTCAAGGCCGCCACGAACCATCGTCGTTTCAGCCGCACCGTGGTCTTCACCGGTTGCGAGGTTGGTGTGCCAGCCACTGTCGTCATTGCGGTACAAGGAAAACTTGCCTCGCCACCGGTCGCTCAGCGGCCCGGTAACCAGCGCTGAGGCATAGATATTGTCACCGGTTTCCATGGCCATTTTGCCCTTGAAGCGAAACGCATCGCTGGGCCGTGTCGTTCGCAACAGAACTGCGCCACCCGTCACGTTGCGACCAAACAGGAGTCCCTGCGGCCCACGCAAGACTTCGATACCTTCCAAATCAAATATATCGAGGACCACGCCTGTGTTAGTCCCCAGATACATACCATCAACGAATACACCTACCGTTGGATCGATGGATGGAATAGAGCTGTTAATTCCGAGTCCGCGGATGGAAAAGTTGGCTGTTCCCCGCGTCGTACCAATGTCTTCAAGCTGCACACTCGGTGCTGAGTAGCCAATAGCCTGCACGTCGCGCAAATGCATAGCATCGAGCTGCGACTCGTTGTAAGCAGTGATGGCAACGCCAGCATCCTGTACATCGATACCGCCAGCGCGCTTGGTACCGGTAACGATAATCTCTTCAAGTAATGCATCAGCCGTACGGTTCTGGCTGAAAGCCGTTGCAGGAAACGCTGCGACGATACACGCCGTCAACAGTACTCCCTTACTCACCCTGGTAAGAATCTGCATGTGTGGATCTCCATCCAATTTCGCTGTATCGAGCCGGGCTTAGGTGCAAGCACAACACTGGCTCCCCCGTGCCATCGGCCGTCGTTTCGCATTGTCGAAAGCACGTATAGTCCTGAAACGCTTTAGGTAATGTAACAACAACGGTCGGGGTTTCCCAGTAGCGACCGGGTCTAAGGTATACAAATGTTGCTATAGAACAACATAATGTTCAGGGTGTTACAGGCAGCAGCTGGCTATGCTCCAACTCCAGGCGCAGGAGTGCCTCTTTGACAGGCAGACCGCCGCCGAACCCCGTCAGTTTGCCGTCGCTGCCGATGACGCGGTGACACGGAATCACGATAGGAATGGGATTGCGGCCGTTCGCCGCGCCAACCGCGCGCACGGCCGTCGGCCTACCGATGCGGCAGGCGATGTCGGCATAGCTGACTGTCGTGCCATACGGGATCGCCTGCAACTCTGCGAGGACGGCCAGCTGGAACTCCGTACCGGAGGGTGCGAGCTGCAGATCGAAGGTTTGCCGCGTTCCGCAGAAATACTCAAGCAACTGGGCGCGGGCATCCGCAAACGGTGACTCTGAATAAATCCATTCGGGCATTGGATCACGACGTTTCGGCCCTTCCGGAAAGCTAATGACGTGTAAGTGTTGCGCGTCCCCGGCGAGCAGTAAATCCCCAATCGGCGTGGTCAGGTAGCAGTAGTACATCAATCAGCCTCCACTGTTGTTGGCCCCCCAAAGCAGCATCGCGGCGTAAGCGCGCCAAGGTCGCCAGCTCTCAGCACGTTCGGCCAGTGTCGCAGGACTAACCCGCTCACCGGGGCACAGCGCCTTGACCAACCCCAGATCCGAAGCCGGAAAGGCATCCGGATTTTTCAACGCTCTCATCATCACGTACTGCGCAGTCCAGTCGCCAATGCCTTTGATGGCGGTAAACTGCTGGTGAAATTTCTGCATGTCCTGCCGCGGCTCGAAGACCACATCTCCGGCCAGTACAGCGCGGGCAAGCCGCCGCAAGGTATCCGCCCTGCATTGCACCAAACCGATATTGTTGAAGCGGGCCCGGGCCAGCTGACTTGCACCCGGAAAGCTGTGGGTAACGCTGCCGACGGGTTCATGAAGTGGTGTGCCGTAACGACTCGCGATACGGCCAGACAGGGTGGTGGCCGCCTTAACTGAAATTTGCTGGCCCAGAATTGCGCGCACCGCTAATTCGAAACCGTTCCAGCAGCCGGGCACTCGAATACCGGTTTGTGTTGCGAGTAAGGCCCGCAGGCGTTCGTCGGCGGACAATGCCGCGTGGATATCATCGACCGGCGCATCCAGATCAAACACATCGCGGGCCATTTGCACGACCTCAAAGACGCGTTCCGTCGGTACATTTTGCATTTGTAGTGATAGAAAACCATGATCAATCCCGGCCCGTATCTGAATCACGCATTCTGCGTCACCCAACTTCAGACTCCGGCGATAAGTGTCGCCGTCAATCTCCTCGACACACGGAATAGCGCGCATTGCATAGAATCGTAATACCTCCGTCCAGCTGTAAGGAGACCGGTATGGCAGGCGCACAGTAAGCGCTGCACGCTCGACGGGTAACGATTTTCGGACGCGGGATCGCCGCAACTCACGTGGTGTGCGGTCATAGGTTGCGCGGAACGCTGCATTGAATCGCCGTACACTGCCGTAGCCCGCTGCGATCGCAACATCGCTCATTGGTAGCCCGGTATCGTCGATCAGCCGCTTGGCGAAGTGCAAACGGCGTGTGTGCGCAACAGCCTGCGGCGACGCACCAACATGTCGTGCGAACAGTCGGCGCAAGTGCCGGCTCGTCACGCCCAGTTTGGCGGCAAGCGCCTCGATGTTGCCGTCATCCAATGCGCCGCGGTCTATCAATCGCAGGCCGCGACGGACAGTTGCAGAGGTTCCTGTCCAGGCTGGCGTACCCGGCGAGCACTCGGGGCGGCAACGCAAGCATGGCCGAAAACCAGCCTCGCCAGCGGCAGCCGCACTCATGAAAAACTGCACATTCTCCCGCTTTGGCGCGACCGCCGGGCAAATGGGCCGGCAATAGATTCCGGTCGTCTTCACACCGATGAAAAAGCGACCGTCGAAGCGTGCGTCACGAGCCAGCCGGGCGCGCTCCAGGGTTTCGTTGTGCATATCGCCACTCCTGAACCGGGCAACGAGTATACGTGGCGGCGGCATTCAAACTGGCCGGAATCGGACCTCCACGTTCGGAACCCACTGGCAGTCCAGCACGACAGACCATGCACCCAACCACCCGCAAGGCGAATGATCGGGCGCAGTCGCCCTGTTCCCTGCAACGGTACGCGCGATGCGGCTAGTTGCTGACGCCACCCATACACAGGTATTTGATCTCAAGGTAGTCATCCAGACCGTACTTGGAACCTTCGCGGCCCTGTCCCGACTCTTTGATACCGCCGAAGGGAGCGGTCTCATTGGAGATAATGCCGGTGTTGATACCAACAATTCCGTACTCCAACC